>NC_013171.1:802500-1162689 GCF_000024105.1 Anaerococcus prevotii DSM 20548
GATAGATATAATCGCAAATAATTCAAAGATAGACCTTGATGCGACTTTAGCTATTGTGCTGTCAAGTTTTTTTGGTCTTGGTATGGTTTTAAAATCATTTATCCAAGGCAATCCCATCTACGCAGGAGTTTCTCAATCGGGTCTAAAAAATTATATTTTTGGCCAAGCTTCATACATCATGAAAAATGATGTAAAGATAATATTCGTTGTATCTATTTTTTCACTTTTACTTCTTTTAGCTTTCTATAAGGAGATAAAAGTTTATGTATTTGATGAAGTTTATGCTAAAACAATCGGTATTAATCCTACTTTGATGAATACAGTAATTCTTCTTGCGACCATGCTTTTAATCACAACTGGTCTTAAGTTGGTTGGCGCGATTTTAATTTCATCAATGCTTATAGTGCCTGCAATAACAGCCCTACAGTGGACTGATAAATTTCATGAAATGTTAATAATAGCAGGGTTTTGTGGAGGCGTTTCTGCATTTATTGGAACCTATATATCCACAGTTTACGATGGTATGAGTACAGGATCTACAATCATACTTATCATGAGCTTTATTTCACTAATTTCTATGATAATCGGCCCAAGAGGTATGAGGACAAAGATTGTGAGGAAAAAATATGATGGACTTTCTTAGATATTGCTTTATAGACAATTACCAAACCTTGTTAGTTCTCTTGGTTACAGCCATAGCTTGTAGTATCATAGGTGTTTTTCTTGTTTTAAGAAGACTTTCCATGCTAGCTGATGCAATTAGCCACTCAATTTTACTTGGAATCGTCCTTGCGTATTTTATAGTAAAGGATATTACTTCAGTTTATTTGGTATTTGGAGCTGCAATTTTTGGAGTAATAACGGTGTTTTCTATAGAATCGCTCTCTAAAACCAAACTTGTAAAAAATGATGATGCAGTTGGTATTGTTTTTCCGATGTTTTTTGCCTTGGCAGTAATCCTTATAACTAAATATGCGAGAAATGTTCACCTCGATGTGGATATTGTTTTGATGGGTGAAGTGATAATGGCTCCCCTAAATACTGTGAATTTCTTAGGCGTGGAAATACCGAAATCGCTCTTGCAGATGTCGGTAATGGGACTTATAAACTTAGCCTTTATATGGATTTTCTTTAAAGAACTAAAACTTACAACATTTGATGCAGAATTTGCAAAAATTGCTGGCTTTTCAGAAGTACTTTTATTTTATGGTCTGATGAGCTTAACATCCTTCACAACAGTAGTTGCCTTTGAAGCAGTCGGTGCAATTTTGGTAATATCCTTCCTGATTGCTCCTGCATCTAGCGCTTACCTAATAAGTAAAAATTTGAGAACGATGATAATCATTTCTGTTCTTTACTCAATATTAAATTCTATTTTAGGTTTTGTCTTGGCAATGTATTACAACCTTTCAATGTCTGGTATGTCAGCAACCATAGCAGGGATTACTTTTTTCATCACATTTTTATTTAACAAAAATGGATTTTTGATGAAAATAATCACGCGCAAGAGGAAGCATATTGAATTTAAGAAGGATGCTTTCTTGATGCATGTTGGCAACCACCAACAAGAAGAAAATTCAAAAGAAGAACTGGGTATAGGCACAATATATAAACATCTATCCTGGAAAAAAGAAGATATAGAAAAATATAGCAAGATTTTAATAGCAGAAAACAAGATACTGATAGATGAGGGAGTTTATAAACTAACTGAAAAGGGTAGAAACTTATATATAAGTTTGATAAAAGATTACGGACTATGAGGTATAAGATGAACTCAATAAGACAAGACTATATCCAGGCTATATATAGACTTTCAAAAGATAAGGGATATACAAATAATAAAAATATATCAGATTATTTTTCGATAAGTAGGGCGTCAGTTAGTGAAATGATTAAAAAACTAATAGAAGATGGGTTGGTAATCCAGGAAAAAACCAAAATATACTTATCCCGATTAGGCGACAAGGAGGCGAAAGCAATTTTATCCAAACATAGGATATGGGAGTGCTTCCTAGTGGATGTCCTAGGTCTTAATGGTGATATAGTGCATGACCAATCAGACTTATTAGAGCACGTGACAAGTGAAGAAATGTTTATCGCCCTAAACAAGTTTTTGGATTATCCTAAAAAATCGCCGAGGGGCAAAAGAATTTATACAAACGAAAATAGGTAAAACATTAATATTTAAAAAAACAAAAAAATCGTAAATCTAAGTCCGAATTTTAGAAACTTTAACTACTAAGGTTTATGGTGACTCCATAAAGTTGGACCAAATACCAGAGAGAATTTTATATGGATCTAAAGAATCCACAGGGGAATGCTAACCTATAAAGTTGGCATCTCCTCTTATTTACAGACCCACCTGTGCCAAGTTATGGTATGGGTTTTTTGTTTACTTTTTAAAGTAGAGTTATACTTATTCATACAAATATCTACACATATACACTTAAACTTGTATAAAAACATGTCCTGTAAAAAATACTTTAATCACAGCAATCGCATTTTAAATTGTGATCCTTGCAAGCTAAATTACGGACTTCACTTGGAAGTTTTCCCTTGTATCTTTTGTAATAAATGGAAAATTTGCTATGGGAGGAGTACCCAACGGATTCAGCTATTTCCTTTATAGGAAGATCGGTATTTAACAGAAGAGTTTCAGCCACATTCATTCTTTTTCTTTGGGTGTATTCTGTAATGCTTTGACCATATTTTTCTTTGAATAAATTTTTTAATTTTGTTCCGCTCATTTTAGAAATTTTTTCAAGGGTTTCTTGATTTACATTCATGGCGAAATGATCATCTAAGAATCTTGCTACATCTTCAAGTGCTTCATTATCATCGGAATCAATTTTATATTTCTTTCTATTTAAGTATGTATCTATTACAATACTTACCCATTCATTTGCCTTGGCTTTAAAGAAAAAATCTGCGGCAGGTACGTCCATCTTGCAATTTAATATTTCCATTGACACTTTTTCTAAGGCCTTTGTAAGAATTAATTGATTCGGTTGAAGTAAGGTCGAATAAAAAGATTCTGGATCAATATTAATGGATAGCAGGTGGTTTTCTAAAAGTTCTCTTTTAAATCCAATAGAAACACAAAGATAATATGAATTCTCGTGTAATAAAAATAGGAAGTCATCTCTTATATTGTCAAAATCAAGAGTGCATAAGGAGTTTACGGTCAAAGTTTGATAAGGACTAAACCTTTCTCCATTTGCGCTGACTATGTAGCTTGTGTATATTGAAACATAATCTGCCATACTGTAGGTACTGTTTTGAACTACTTCTTCTCTGATATAAAAATCGTGGATATCAATAATAAATCCATCTCCTTCATAGAACCAATAAAGTCCTTCTGCATAAGTTGAATCCTCTTTATTCCAACAAAAAGTGTGCCCTGCACTTGAATACTTCTTATTGTTTTTACATTCATCTACCTTCATATAATCTTTTACAAAATCATAATATGTCATAATATACCTATCCCTTTTAGACAATATTCCAATTAGCCTTATTAATTCAAAACTATTGTATTAGTAATTATAGCTGATGTATAATAAAAATGCAATGATAGTTATTATCAACAAAGTAAATATATATCTAAAAGGGATATTAAAAGAAAGGAGATATGATTATGAAGATTTACAAAAAATTATTTACTTATGTACAGGATAAAAAACATCTTGGGGTTTTAGCTATGGTTTTTTCTGCTATATCTGCTGTACTTACGGTATATGGATATTATTTAATCTACAAATTTCTAGATAAGTTAATTATTAATTCAAATTTATCTGGTGCAGAGAGCATAGCATTAATATCTGTTATTACACTAACAAGTGGAGCGATATTTTATTTTGTTTCAGGAATGTTTTCGCATATCTTGGGATTTAGTCTTGAAACAAATTTAAGAAAAAGAGGGATTGATGGTTTAGAGAAAGCTAGTTTTAGGTTCTTTGACTTGAACCCTTCTGGTCAAATAAGAAAAATCATAGATGACAATGCCGCACAAACTCATCAGGTTATAGCCCACATGATACCCGATAGTTCTCAGGCAATAGTTACACCTATACTTGTACTTGTGCTAGGCTTTATAGTAAGCATAAGAGTTGGCATCACCTTGCTTGCTCTTACAATAATTGGAGGCCTAATTTTAGGAGCAATGATGGGCGAGCAAAAATTTATGAAGATATACCAAGAAGCTCTATCTAAACTAAGTGCAGAGACTGTTGAGTACGTTAGAGGTATGCAGGTTGTAAAAATATTTAAAGCAAATGTCGGGTCATTTAAAAGTTTTTACAAGGCTATAAAAGATTACTCAAAATATGCTTATGATTATTCCCTATCTTGTAAAAAGCCTTATGTTTTGTATCAATGGTTATTTTTTGGCTTAATTGCAATTTTAATTATTCCTATAGTTTATTTTATGGCTAGCTTGGGCAGCACCAAGGTGATTTTACTTGAACTTATTATGATTTTATTTTTATCTGGAGTTCTCTTTGTCTCATTTATGAGAATGATGTGGTACTCCATGTATATTTCTCAAGGAAATTATGCGGTGGATACTTTAGAATCACTATACGAAGATATGCAAAAAGACAAATTAGTGCATGGCAATGTCAAGAATTTTAAAAACTATAATATAGCATTTGACAATGTTAGCTTTGCTTATAATGATAAAGCTGTCATTGAAAATTTATCCTTTAAATTAGACGAGGGAAAGTCCTATGCACTTGTCGGTTCATCTGGATCAGGTAAATCAACTGTAGCAAAACTTATATCAGGTTTTTACAATGTTAATGAGGGAAGCATAAAGATAGGCGGGATACCAATAAGTGAATATTCCGACGAAGCCTTAATTAAAGCCATTTCCTTTGTTTTTCAAGATTCAAAATTATTCAAGAAAAGCATTTATGACAATGTTGCTTTAGCTAATAAAGGAGCGAGCAGAGATGACGTTATGAGAGCCTTAAAATTAGCAGGATGCGATTTGATATTAGACAAATTCCCAGAAAGGGAAGAAACAATTATAGGTTCAAAAGGAGTTTACTTATCTGGTGGAGAAAAACAAAGAATTGCAATTGCAAGAGCAATTTTAAAGGATTCCAAAATCATTATTATGGACGAAGCATCAGCATCAATTGACCCAGATAACGAGTATGAACTACAAAAAGCTTTCAAAAATCTTATGAAGGATAAAACAGTTATCATGATTGCACACAGGTTATCAACAATTAAAGACCTTGATGAAATTATTGTTATGGATAGTGGAAAAATTATAGAAAGAGGATCAGATCAAGAATTAATGTCAAAAGACACAAGTTATAAGAGGCTGCAAGAGATGTTTAACAGTGCAAATGAATGGAGGGTTTCAAATGAAGGAGTTTTATAAAAAAATATTTGCTCTTACAGATAAGGGAGCAAGAAATTTATCTAAAGCAACACTGGCTTCATTTTTCGTTTATTGTATAAACATGCTTCCTGCCATATTACTAATGATTTTTGCTCAGGAAGTTTTGGAAAATATGGGCAAAAGCAAGGGATTTTATATAGTATTCTCAGTTTTGACCTTGATAGCAATGTATATTTTGCTTTCTATAGAATACGATAAATTATATAGCACAACCTATCAAGAAAGTGCGGATTTAAGAATAAGGACAGCGGAGAATTTATCAAAATTACCTCTATCTTACTTTTCTAAACATGACATTTCCGATCTTTCACAAACAATCATGGCTGATATTGAAGGTATAGAGCATGCAATGAGCCACTCGATACCAAAGGTGGGCGGCATGGTACTGTTTTTTCCATTAATATCTGTAATGATGCTAATAGGTAATGTCAAGATGGGCTTAGCTGTAATTATTCCATCTCTTTTAAGCTTTATATTCATACCCTTATCTAAAAAATATCAAGTTGATGGACATAAAAGATATTATGGTGTCTTAAGAAAAAACTCAGAAAGTTTTCAGGAAAATATAGAAATGCAAATGGAGATTAAAGCATATAATTTGTCGAAAGATATTAAAGATGACTTATATAAAAAAATGGAAGAGAGTGAGAGAGTACACTTAAAGGCGGAAATAACTACAATTTTAACTATGTCTATATCTTCAATATTTAGCTTTATTTCCCTTGCTGTCGTAATACTTGTTGGCGTAAATCTAATTATTAGTAAAGAGATAAGTGCCCTCTACCTTGTAGGATATTTACTAGCGGCTATGAAGATAAAAGATTCTCTAGACGCATCTAAAGAGGGTTTGATGGAAATATTTTATTTATCGCCAAAAATTGAAAGATTAAAAGAAATTCAAAATCAAGATTTACAAGAAGGCGAAGACTATAATCTGAAAAAATTTGATATTGATCTAAAAGATGTTGAGTTTGCCTACAATAAAGACGCAAAAGTTTTAAATGGAGTAAGCTTTAAAGCTAAGCAGGGAGAGGTTACTGCTTTGGTAGGTGCAAGCGGATGCGGCAAAACAACTATCTTGAAACTTATATCAAGACTTTATGATTACGACGAGGGACAAATCTTAATTAATGGCAAAGATATAAAAGAAATATCAACAGAATCCCTTTTTGATAAGGTCTCTATTGTTTTCCAAGATGTGGTTCTCTTTAATCAAAGTGTTATGGAAAATATTAGAATCGGAAAGCAAGATGCAAGCGATGAAGAAGTTAAAAGAGCAGCAAAACTTGCAAATTGCACAGACTTTATAGAAAAAATGGATAAGGGTTTCGATACAGTTATTGGTGAGAATGGAGCTGAGCTATCAGGCGGAGAAAGACAAAGAGTATCAATAGCCAGAGCCTTCTTAAAAGATGCACCGATATTAATCTTAGATGAGATAGCAGCAAGCCTTGATGTTGACAACGAGAAAAAGATTCAAGAGTCATTAAATAATTTAATTAAAGATAAAACTGTTGTTATTATTTCACATAGAATGAAATCTATAGAAAATGCAGATAAGATAGTAGTTCTTGAAAACGGAAGAGTAGAAAGCGAAGGCAAACATGAAGAGCTTTTAAAAAAATCAAAAGTTTATAGGAACTTAATAGAAAAGACAAAAATGGCAGAAGAATTTATTTATTAGGAGAACAGAAGCAAAGACTTTCAATAGCATCTGTTATGTTGAAGGATTCTTCGTTTGTCTATTTTGAAGAACCCAAAAGTATTATGGATTATTCCAATATGATAAGAATATCGGCAGTCTTCGGACTGCCTTTAACTTTTTGCTTAGTTAAACGCAGCAAATCATACAATTGAAAGAAATTATCGTTATATGCTATAATTAAATTGATAATTAATATCATCCGAGTGTAAGGAGGCGTTTAATTATGACTTTATACAAGAGTATATTAATTGGTCTTTTGGGTTCATTCTTGATGTTTTTGGGAGACATGACCCTATATTATGATCCAAATGATTACGATGGCAAGGATGCTATAAATAATATTATTGGCATAATGAAAAATGTTAGCATAAAAAGATTATACATTGGTGGTCTTTTAGGTCCAATATGTGCTTTTATTTATTGTATTGGGTTTTTCCATATTGTTTTGGGCATACAAGAAAAGTATTTAACTATCGGTTGGTTTGTATTTTTAATAAATGTTTTTGGTATGATATTGGGAGGAGCTTATCATATTCAATGTGCCTACTTAGGTCTTTTATCAAGATATGAAAATAAGGGAGCTTTTGATGAATTTTTAAAATTTTTAAAATTTCAAGCAAAAATAGTTTTTGGAATTATGGCTATAGCAAATATAACATTAGTTTTGGTAATTTTATTTGGACTCACAGTATTTCCAAGATGGCAAGCCTTATTTACACCCATATTTCTTTTGATTGTTACTCCACTTGCTGATAGATTGCCAAAGGGAGTCCATATGATTATTCGCGGAGGCTGGTTTAACTTAATATATTTTATTTACTATTTATCTTTATTGATAAAATATACTAATATGAATTTATAAGATTATAAAGTAAGGATTAGAATTATTATTTTTTTGATAAAGGTAAATTTTGTAAAATTAATTATTTACTGGAGAAAATTTATGAAACAAGAAAATTTTATTGATAACAAGAAAATAAGAGCTAACTATAAAAACTGTGTTCCTGAAAGCTTGCTAAAGAAATTAATATTTGGAAGTATTGCAGCTTTTATTCTATTTATAGCCTTTGGTATCAGTAATCTTGTATTTACCGGAAGAGCTCGTCTCATCTGTGCCCTTATTTTCGGATATGCTACGCTGAAACTTACTTTCTTTGCAATATGGATGAGAGTACTACATAGGGCTTTTGATTTCAATGAAAAAAGAAAGCTTGCCAAAACAATTATAGAAAGGACTGCAGATTATGTAAAAATTCCAGATGGTGGCCTGGGCTTAGATGTAGGATGTGGTAGCGGTGCACTTACCATTGCTTGTGCAAAGAAAAATCAAAAAGCAACCATGGTGGGCTGTGACATATGGAAAGGTTCATATAAAAGTGAATTTTCTAAAGCACTCTGTGAAAATAATGCAAAATTAGAGGGAATAGAAAATGTGAGATTTGAAGAAGGGAATGCAGTGAATCTTCCTTTTGAAGATGAAAGTTTTGATGCATTGACAAGCAACTATGTTTATCACAATGTTGCAGGGCAAAACAAACAAAGACTTTTACTAGAAATATTTCGTGTACTTAAAAAAGGTGGAATTTTTGTTATCCATGATTTGATGAGTAAGTCAAGATATGGAGATATGAATAAATTTATGGAAAAGCTGAAAAAAGATGGCTATGAAGATGTGCAATTAATTGATACAACAAAGGGTCTTTTTATGAGTCACAAAGAATCTTTATTACTTGGACTTTCTGGCTCAGCTCTTCTTATTGGGAGAAAATAAAATTGTATTTAAATTAAAATAAAAAATTTTAAAAAATTAATGAGGTATGCAAGATGAAATACAAAGGTTTTTATTTCTTATTATTTAAAGGTCCAATGAAGAAAGTTCTTATAGAAAAGTATGATAAAGCATATGCTTCAGAAATTATTAAAAAGAGCAAAATAATTTATCGAAAATTAATAGAAGAAGCAGATGATATCGGCAATGACAATCCTATGGCATACAATGAGATGTTCGCCCTTGCCTTTGTTGCTCCTTATATAGCAAGCGAGAAAAAGATTCCACCAGAAATCATTCAGGAAATGATGCGCCAATCCCTTTATTCTGTCAAATGGTATTTTTCCTTAATTAATCTAAATACTAAGAGGGGGAAAGAGCTCAATAAGAAAAATATTCTTAAATATTACAAGTGGTATACAGAGGAAAAAGAAAAGCTATATCCAACGTCCTTTAAGGTTGATTTTGAGGGTCAACCCTATGAGGGTGCTTGTTATTATAGAATTACTCGTTGTCCTATATGTATATATACCAAAAAACTCAATGTGTTTGAACTGATGCCACTTTTCTGTGAGCTTGACGATTTGATGATAAGCCTTCAACATGGAGTTTTACATAGGAAAGAAACTATCGCCAAGGGAGGAGATTACTGTGATTACTTCATTGTGGGAGATAAAGTGTAATAGATAAATCTTTTATTAGAGAGGATATTTTTACTTGCTTTCGAAAAAAATTAAATAATGAGGATTTATATGAAATTTATTAGCTACGGAAATAGAAATAAGAAGTCGATACTATTTATTCATGGACTTGCCTCTACTGCAGACCAATGTTTCAAACCTCTTCTGCCTTATTTGCAAGATTATTTTGTAATTTTTTGTGAATTGGACGGACATTATGGGACTAACCCAAAAGATTTAATTTCAATGGAGGAAACCATAGATTCCATAGAAAGTTACATATTAAATGAAATGAGCGGGAGTGTCTATGGCATATGCGGTTTTTCTATGGGAGCAACTATAGCTGTTGAACTAATTGGAAGAGGAGACATTTCTACATCGAGAGTCCTCTTAGATGGGGCGATTACTGCCGAGTTGGGCTTGATGGCAAGGCCATTTACCTGTGCTTTTATCATTGGTACAAGTAGGATCAAAAACAAAAAGCCAATACCTAAATTTTTATTAGATAAGATTATGGGCAAGGATAATCTAAGCGTAATAGAAATGGTCTATCCGCAAATTTCAAAAACCACTATTAAAAATGCCTGCAAGTTTATCTATCATTATAAGCCTCCAAAAAATTTAACTAAGTTTTCAAATCCAGTAATGTTTTGGAGGGGGAGCGAAGAGCCAATCCCTGAAAAAAGTGAAAAGATATTAAGAGAGTATATTCCACAAATGGAAACAGAAGTATTTGAAGGAATGGGCCACGGACAATTTCTCCACGAACATTCTCAAGAATATGCTGAGAAATTAAAGTTATTTTTGGAAAATAAATAAGGAGAATATTATGGATATAACAAGAGCAATATTAGATGGAATTGCAATGGCTGCAATCTTTAACGGTGCAGTAGCAACTTTTGTACTAATTAACCCTAGATTTTTCTTTGATTCCTATCCAAAGAAAATACAAAATGCGGCTCCAGAAAAGATGACAAAAGAAGAGAAAAGAATAAATTTATTACTTACGATTATAATTTCAGGAATCGTATTTATATATGGAGTGACCTCTCTTTTACATACAGGAATAAGAGGACTTAGAGATCTTTTCTGGATGAGCTATATTCAGTGGATAATATTAAATTTTGGAGATTTCCTTCTATTGGATGTACTTTTGTTCCAAGGAAAGTACAAGGATAAGATAGTAATACCAGGTACAGAAGGACATGAGGACTACGAATTTAGAAATCGGATGAAGCATTTGGCTATTAAAGAACATTTTATATTGATGCCATTATTACTAATTCCAATCGCATCCATAGTAGAAGCTTGGATAGTGATTCTACTTGGATTATAAAATAAAATTTTAAAGAAAGGAATAAAAGAAGGGGAAATAGAAAAAGCATTTGTTGAAAGCTATAGGCAATTATGTAATGCAGATTCAACAGTAATAGATGACTTTTTAAAAATTGTAGAAGAAGAAATAAATGATAATACATTAGTCAAAGAATTGAAAAAGATAGAAAATCAATTAAATAGAATCATTAGTCAAGAAAGAAAGTTAGTTGATCTTCATTTAGAAGATAGTATAGACGAAGAAGTTTATGCTAAAAAATATAAAAAACTTACAAAACAAAAAGAAGAATTACTCGATGAAAAGAAAACTCTGGATCTAACAATAAAAGATGACAATTCTATTAAAGAAAGACTAAAGTAATTTAAAAATCTCTTAGAGAATAGAGAAATTATAGAGAAATTTAACAGAACAGTCTTTGAAAGCACAGTTGATAAAGTCGTGGTGGGTAGAATTGACAAAGACGGAACAGTCCATCCATATGACTTAACATTCTATTTCAAAACAGGAGTTAAAGGTAGTCAAAATTCTGATAATTTCAAAGATAAAAGAAAAAATGCTGAAGACAATGACATTAATAATTGTGCTCCCACAAGAATGACGAGGATAAAAAATTATGTTCCCAAGCAAAAGACAATGCATGTCGAGACTGTAGTATTGATGTCAAGGGTAGAAGGGAATAAATGAAAAAAGTGTAATAATACTATTTTTTGCAATTTCAAATTACAATTCTAGTAATAAAAAATTAAGGGATTTTTTAAATATATTGTTAAAAGAAAAGTCCATAGGTAGTTAGTAAGTATAATTTTATTGAGGTGATTTCCATTAAATATATAATCAATAACATTGAATTTGTTGTATCCACATGTATATCAGTTCTAGCAATAATTGTTTCAGCAGTTGTTGCTAAAAATATACTAAAATAAGAATTGAAAGAAAATCGAAAATTAGAACTTGAATTGAAAAATGCTGAGATTTTACAGCAAGTAATAAATTATAAAAACACATTAGTAATAAGACAAATAGATAACATGATACAAATTTCTTTCGAAATAATTGATTATTTGAATGAAATCGAAAATTTAAAGTTGTCAAATAAACTATTTTATTTATTAGAAGACATTTCAAAAATTTCAACTATGATCAAAAGGTACGATTTGTTTAGGGAATTTGTTGCTGATTATAGATTAAATACTATTAATAAATACGAATATCTCATTAAAAAAATAAATACGAAGAAACATAGGTTTAAATTGTTAGAAAGCACCATTGAATTTAATAAAGTAAAGATATCTATTGAACTTCCAGATTTTGAAGAATTAATGGATGATATAATACAAGATACTAAGATTTGCCAAAATATACTTTTAGAAACAAATAAGTTGGAGGAAAATCCATTAACCACTGATGATGACAGAATAAATTATATGAATAAAAAAATTGAAAATGAATTGAAAAATAATTTTTTTTCAGAAAAAAATAGTTATGAGCTCTTATATAATCAAATGTCATACGCAATAAGTTCATTATATAAAATACAACCAGTGATATCTGAATTCATTATTGACTTTGAGGAAGACTAAAAAAGATATATAAGTTTTAAAAATTTAAAGTTTTAGTATGGATTATTTGAGTATATGTTTTATGACAGGAATTTTTTATAAATTAGATCAGTTTTTTCGTTTTTCAAGAAGCCTACAGTAATAGTTCTATAGATAAAAATTCTTTGGAGTATTACTATTATTTGAATAGGAATAAGAGCGTATGGAATTTAAAGAATTTATTAGGAATAATTGGTAAAAAAGAAAAGAGTATTTAAAAAATCTAATAGTACCAAATATCCCAAATTTTCCTCAGTATAAAGAAGGAGCACTCGTTTAAGAATATGAAAATGCATTACTTCTCGATAAAATGTTAGAAAATTTAGCAATAATTGAGAATAAATATATTTCAACTTACGAAGATTTTAGAAAATATAATTTTATCGATGCTGATTACTCAAGATACGTGGAAAGAAAAATAGCCCATGGAGGTCATCCAGTTTTGAGGTGATGATGAATAACATATTTATACGATCAGATCCAGCAGGAAATATAAAGGCAGATAAGGGAAAATCTACAGAAAAAATATATGGGCTTAAAGATACAACTATGGCTTTAGATAGAGCAATAAGATGTGGTAATGATACAAGTGAATCGGTTTATGATGATAGAGGATTGATTGTTTTTTAATATGGGTATAATTAAATAAATAAAAAAGATTAAACAGGTAGAGTTTTTTATCCTTAAAACAGTTTATATGTGTAGCAAAGAAAACAGAGAGGTTTTTATGAATATTAGAGAATTAGTTATAAATAATGCAAATGCAAAATACCCTAATAATGATTATGTAAGTGGAAGGGTAGAGAAAGAATTGCATTATTTTGAGAAAAATAAGTGGTTTAAAGATATAGAAATAATCTAAAAGATTAAGAAAAATATTAAAGACCAAAATATTTATGTTTTTCCGATTGGCTTGCTATCACTTTATCTATTAGATTTAGAGCATATAAACCCTATGCCTGCTCATTATTATAATCCTAAGACTAAAGAAATTATATTTGATGACTCTGTTTCGTATGAAGTTGAATTGCCTAAGAAGACGGGTCTCCATAGAGATGGTTTTGATATTCCAGTAGACTATGCTCTAAACCTAAACAGAGAAGATACATTTTTACTGTATTTACATGAAAGTCACTATGAATTAATAAAAGATATTTTAGGAAATAGCAATCTTTATAAATCAGAAAAATCAAAACGAAGGCCTAATCCTGAAGAAGTTTCTTTTGGTTCGACTAAAATCTTATTTAATACTCCTGTCGCCGATAATTATCTTTATAAAAATCTAGATAAAGTTATAAATGTTGAAGACTTTTTAAAATATAAGAATATACACTATATCTACACGATTGGATATTACTTTGATGATATTATAAGGAATAAAGTAGAAAGCTTTTATGAAATGCTAGAGTTATCAGCTTTAATATTACTAAATGTTAAAGATAATACAGGAACACATAAAGCATTTTCAGATTATAAATATCCAAAGACTAGGGAAGATATTTCTCTATATTTGAAAAAACATGGATATTCTCCTAAAGATGCTTCATAAATAACCTTTGAAATACATTTGGTAAAAACCCAATTGTAGACGTTTAAGATAAGGATATAAAAAATATTTCGAATCATGTAAATATGTTGCATCTAAAGCAGGTGTATTGCATTTATTTCTAATAAATTTTTGCAATGGATTCTATTATGAGATATTACGTCAAAAGGAAAAACAAAAATATATTTTCTGATTGGAAAAAGAAATATAAATACTTCTCTCCTGACGGGATAGTAGATTTTTATTCTTATAATAATGCTACTTTGAACATCGCTTTTATACTAGAAGAAACAAATAAAAAAGAAGAAGATGGAGGATATGATTTAGCAGAATTTTTAAGATAGGGTGCTGTTGGAGGATGTATATGGAATAATGTATCTAGATTTAGTGCGGGAATTATATTAAAAAAAGATTTTGTTGTGATTGAAGATTTAGATAAATATGATGGAAAAAATATCATGCTTATATTTCAGTTATAAACTTAAAAAAGATTCCTAGGAGGGCAACAAACGATTCTGAGATAGATAATTTTGCAAAAGAAGACAGAAAATATATAAAAAATCAAGTTGAATATGTAAACTGACCTTATAATTTGTGGAGGAACAAGAGATATATTTATTAAAAACATTCTTAAATTAGATACTAGTTCTTGGATTTATATTTCTTATTATTAGTTTTTTTATAAAATCATTATGAAGACCTGGGGTCTCTTTGTTATAATTACAATTTGGGAAGTGTTGTTAATTATCCTATGAAAAATTAACCGTATATGGATATATTCTATATGCGGTTTTTGTCTGGGAAATTTAGCTAAGCTTGTCTTCAAAAAGTTGAATAAAGAAAATTACACTTTATAAATGCAAAATCATTGTTTTTTTTGTTTTAAGGGGTACTATTAAGTTTGTAAAAAAAGGGGTGAATAAAGTGATAATAGAAAAAATTATTGGAAATGTTTTTGATATAAATGAAGAAAATTTAAAAATAAACTGGCTTAATATGCCTTACGACCATGCCCATAAGAAAATTCAAAGATTTGAATATGATGGCCTGGACTTGGGTTTAAAGCTTTCTGAAGAAGATAGACAAAGAGGCCTAAAGCATGGAGATATAATTTATCGAGAAGCTAATGTAATTTATGCTATCAATATCGAAGAGCTAGAATGCTTAAAGCTCTCCATAGATGAGGCTAAGTCCTTTGTTAACTTGGCATATATTATTGGTAATCGCCATGCAAAATTGTACTGGTCGGAAGATGACAAATCTTTAATAACACCATACGAGAAGACTCTCGAAGAAATGCTAAAGAACGTAGATGGTATAAAGATCGATAAGGTCATGGCTAAATTATTGCCAAAAAACAACTTGATGGCAATTCTACCTCAAGGTCAAGTAGTTGATCATCATAGTCACGACCATGACCAAGATCACCACCATGAATAGAAAAAAATATGAAGAAGAGCTCATCCTACTTCAATTAAATGATAGTCAATTTCCTATAGGTTCTTATTCTCATTCTTATGGACTTGAGAATTATATCCTAAAGAATTTGATTAAAGATTCGAATGATACAAAAAAATATTTAATAAACTATTTGAAAACTAGCTTCTATTATAATGACCTTTTAGCTGTATATCTAGCTTACAATTATTTTATAGAAGAAAAAAAAGATGAGCTTTTAGAGTTGAATATCAGATTGCAGGCTCAAAAAAGCCAAAAAGAGTTAAGGGAAGCTTCAGAGAAGTTAGGATCAAGACTTATATCGACAGTTCATAAGATGGACATAGCTATGCCACAAAAATATTACGACTACCTAGATTATCATAAGAAAAATGACATTATCATCCATCACGCAGTCGCCTATGCTCTAATTACAGCAAGTCTTGATATTGATTTGACCGCATCTCTTTTGAGTTTTGCCTTTAATATGGCACAGAATCTAGTGATTACAGCTGTTAAGACTGTTCCTATCAGCCAGTTTGATGGGCAGAAAATCTTATATGAAATCTATGACTTGATAATATATTTAGTTACAAAGATAGATAAATTGGATGAGGATTATTATTTTACTGCCTATCCAGGTGTAGAAGTTGCTTCAATGCAACATGAAGTATTATATTCAAGACTTTATATGTCTTAGGGAGGCTTATGGATTACGTAAAAATTGGTGTCGCAGGCCCTGTTGGTTGCGGCAAGACACATTTGATAGAAAAACTAGTAGAAGAATTCAAAAAAGATTACAGGGTAGCGGTAGTTACTAATGATATATATACAGAAGAAGATGCAAACTACCTAAAAGATCAAGGGATTCTCGAAAGAGATAGGATAAGAGGAGTAGAAACTGGAGGATGTCCTCATACAGCTATAAGAGATGATGTTTCTATGAACCTTGAAGCTTGTGAGGATTTAGTCAGAAATTTTAAGGATATAGAAATAATCTTTATCGAAAGTGGTGGAGACAATCTATCAGCAACCTTTAGTCCTGACCTTGTAGATGCCACCATCTTTGTAATAGATGTAGCTGCAGGTGGGGATATACCAAGAAAAGGAGGCCCAGGAATTTTAAGATCAGACCTTCTTATCATAAACAAAAAAGATTTAGCTCCTTATGTTGGCGTTGACCTTGAGGCTATGAGAAAGGATACCCTAGCCCAAAGAGGAGATCGTCCATTTATATTCACTAATATCAAAAATGGCGATGGCCTTTATGATGTCTATGATTGGATAAGAAAGCAAGTCTTATTAGAAGATTTAAAATAATGAAAAAAACATACGCAAGAGCCAGCAGATTATATTTAGAGTTTGAAAATAAGGATGACACAACAATCCTAAAAGATATTTATAATTCTCCACCATTCTTAGTCATGCACACCTTCAAATACGGTGACTTTACCAAGGCTATGATTATGAGCTCAAGCCCAGGTATCCTGGAAGGCGATAGGCAAGAAGAAAGATTTTATGCAAAAAAAAATAGCAAGGTCTTGCTTTCTTCTCAATCATATGAAAAAGTTTATAAGATGAACGAGGATTCTTTCGCAAGTCGTAGGGTCGAAATTTGTGGAGAAGAAAAATCTGACTTTATTTTTAAACTTTTACCCATGATTCTCTACAAGGATGCAGATTTTAGGGAGGATATCAAGGTCGATTTAGAAAAAGATGCCAGGCTTATTTTTTCTAACTGCTTTGTAGCTGGTAGAATTGGCAGGGGAGAAAGCTTTGAATTTAAAAGCTACAAGACTAATCTAGATATAAACCTTGATAGCAAACTTATCTATACCGAAAAAAACCTCATAAGGCCAAGAGAACAAAATATAAATGAACTTGGTTTGATGGAAGGCTATGACCACTTTTTGTCCATGGTTGCTATAAATTTTTCCAATGAAGATAATATTGGCGAAATCCGTAAAATAATTGAAAAGAATAGCCAAAAAAGAGGCCTAAAAGGTGGGGCAAGTTTAAGTTTTAGAAATGATATTCAAATTAGGATTTTGGGCAAGATGGGCCAGGATCTAATAGAATGTGAAAAAGAAATTATAGATTATTTGATTGAAAAAGGGGGAAGGATATGCATTTAGTACCAAAAGATATTGAACGCTTGATGATATTTACAGCTGGAGAAGTTGCCAGAAAGCGTAAAGAACGTGGACTTAAATTAAACTATCCTGAAGCAGTCGCTCTAATCAGTGCTGAGCTTTATGAAATGGCTCGTGATGGCAAGACTGTTTCAGATTTGATGCAAGAAGGTAGGAAGATTCTAACAAGGGAAGATGTCATGGAAGGGGTTCCTGAAATGATTAAGGATGTGCAAATCGAAGCCACATTTCCTGATGGAACCAAGCTTGTAACAGTCCATCAACCAATCGTATAGGAGGCAAAAATGATTCCAGGTGAAGTTTTTTATAAAGATGAAGATTTAATTTTAAATGAAGATTTCGAAGCTATAGAACTAGAAGTAACAAATACTGGAGATAGGGCTGTACAAATCGGCTCTCATTTTCATTTTTTTGAAGTAAATAGATATTTAAAATTCGATCGTAAAAAGGCCTTTGGAAAAAAACTAGACATTCCTGCAGGAAATGCTATTAGATTTGAACCAGGTCAAACCCATAGGGTAAGATTAATTGATATCGGCGGAAATGGAAGGGTTATAGGCTTTAATGGACTTACAAATGGTATAACTCATGATATCAAAAAAGAGGAAGCCATGAAAAACCTAATTCAAAAAGGCTATGCTAATATCAATAGTGATGGGGAGGAATAGATGTCATTTAAAATCTCAAGAGAAAAATACGGCTCTATGTATGGGCCAACAACAGGCGATAAAGTTAGACTAGCGGATACAAATATTATAATAGAAATAGAAAAAGATTGTGCTATTTATGGAGATGAATCAATATTTGGTGGTGGTAAGACTGTAAGAGATGGAATGAATCAATCTTCAACTGCAAGCTATGCCTCAGGAACTTGTGATACAGTAATTACAAATGCAATTATCCTAGACTATACTGGCATATACAAGGCAGATATAGGCATTAGAGATGGTATTATTACTGGAATAGGAAAATCTGGAAACCCAGATATGAATGATAATGTAAATCCCGGTCTTGTAATTGGGGCAAGCACTGAAATAATCTCAGGCGAAAATAAAATCGTAACTGCTGGAGCAATTGACACTCACGTTCATTTTATATCAGCCGATCAAGCAAACACTGCCCTTGCAGGAGGAACTACTACCCTAATCGGAGGAGGGACAGGACCTGCTGATGGAACAAATGCTACAACCTGTACTCCAGGTCCTAACCACCTAGATGCTATGTTAAAATCAGTCGAAGGATATCCAGTAAATGTAGGACTTTTGGGTAAGGGAAATTGCTCAAGCAAAGAACCCCTTTATGAACAAATAAAAGCAGGAGCTTGTGGTCTAAAGATTCATGAAGACTGGGGAGCAACAAGAGCTGTTATAAATGCCAGCCTTGAAGTTGCTGATGAGTGCGATATAGCAGTTGCAATCCATACCGATACCCTTAACGAAGGCGGTACAATCGAAGATACCCTAGATGCCATAGGTGGAAGGGCTATACATTTCTTCCATACTGAAGGAGCAGGAGGAGGACATGCACCAGATCAAATAGTTGCAGCTGGCTTTAACAATGTCTTTCCAGCATCAACAAATCCAACTATGCCTTTTACCATAAATACATCAGATGAGCACTTGGATATGGTTATGGTTTGCCACAATCTTGACAAAACCATAGAAGAAGATGTAGCCTTTGCTGACTCAAGGATTAGACCGGAAACAATAGCTGCAGAAGATGTCCTCCAAGATATGGGAGTATTCTCAATAATGTCTTCAGACTCTCAAGCCATGGGCAGGATTGGCGAAGTTGTTATGAGAACATGGCAAACAGCCTCAAAGATGAAGGACCAACGTGGAGCCCTCAAAGAAGATGAAGGAAATAATAACGATAACTTTAGGGCCAAAAGATATGTAGCCAAATATACTATAAATCCAGCCATAGCCCACGGAGTATCTGAATATATTGGTTCAATCGAAGTCGGTAAACGAGCAGATCTTGTCCTTTGGGAGCCAAAATTCTTTGGAGTTCGTCCAAAACAAATCCTAAAAAATGGTCTAATAATAATGGCACCATCAGGAGATCCTAACGCATCCATACCAACACCACAACCTGTTATATACAGAAGAATGTATGCAGCCATTGGCGGAGGAATCGGAAACTCTTGCATGACCTTTGTTTCAAAAGCAGCCTATGAAGCAGGCATAAAAGAAAAACTAGACCTAAAAAGAATGGTACTACCTGTTCATAATTGCAGAAACATCGGCAAAAAAGACATGAAACTAAACTCCGAAACTCCAAACATTAAGGTAGACCCAGAAACTTATGAAGTGACAATTGAAGGAAAGAAAATAACATGTGATCCAGTAGACAAGGTCGCCCTAGGTCAATTATACAATCTATTTTAAAATAAATATTAGAACTTAACAAGAATCTCAAAATCCTTACTAGAGATGTAAGGGTCTTAGGGTTCTCCCTAACAAGGTAAAAATTAATGGAGTATTCCGTAAAGGTCTGCTCCATTAATTTTTTTGTAAGTGTCCGTACACTTACTGTCCTTACTTCTTTTAAAACTCCTTTCAAAATTTATATATTTTTTCAAAAAATACCGTAATTATAATTTGGTTATTTTTTATTGTTAGAATTGATTACATAAGAAATGTAGGAATAATATATGAAAATTATGCTTTAAACAAGAAATTTAACAAAGAAAATCAAAGAACAAATGGTACTTGAAAATGTATCACTTAAAGTAGAAAAAGGAAAGATATATGGATTATTAGGACCAAACGGTGCTGGAAAATCAACACTATTAAAAATAATTACTAAAGTTATGAATTGTACATCGGGGGATATTTAGTACCATAAATAGTGTAAGAAAGAAAATTATTTCTATCTTGCACTATTTTTGTATAATGAAGATGTAGTATGACGAGGGGGTTTTAGGGTTAGAATATCCGTCATAAAAACTGTCAACTACCTCTTCATTATTCATATTCGATTAAGCAGGTTGGGCAAAACGTCCGTGTCACGAGCTAAAATGAGTGTAATGGTGCAGGTAGAAACTACAAATCAAAAGAAAGAAGGTAATAAAATGATATCTATAGGAATAGATATAGCAAAAGAAAAGTTTACAGTCTGTGCACTAGAACAAGGTAGCAAAATCATTTGGAAGCCTTTTGATGTTCATCTTAACAAAACAAAAGTAGAAGAATTTTTAAAGAAACTAGATACGTTAAATGAAGAAGTAAAAATAATCATGGAAGCAACAGGTAAATATCATCTTCCAATCCTCTATGAATTAAAAGATAAAGAATATTTTGTAAGTGTAGTAAACCCTTTGAAAATGAAACAGTTTTGTAGAGTACTTAACTTTAGAAAAGCAAAAAATGATAACATAGATGCCATACAAATAGCAGAATATGGCTTGATGTACTGGAAAGAATTACAAGAATATAAAGTAGATTCAGAAAGTTTCAGAATTCTAAAAGAATTAAACAGATCCTATCAGCACTACATGGACTTAAGAATCAATCAAATGAACTTCATAGATCAAACAATAAGTCAAACATTTCCAGGAATAAAGAAATTAATACCACATGCTTCAGGAGACTTTTCAAAAGATAAACTATTAGACTTCTTAGAAATATGGTGGCACAAAGACCTAGTATTAGAAAAACCAGAAGAAAAATTCATAGAAGATTTTAAAAACTGGGCAAAAGAAAAGAGATACCATCCTAATGCTGATAAAGCTAAATCCATATACAAGCTCGCAGAGGAAAGTATCTCAATTCAACCTTCTAATAGCTCATATATAAAGACTAGCATACAAGAAGGGATAGAATTGATAAAACATATAAATCAAATTCTACATACTATTTTATCACAAATGATAGAAATTTCCGAGCCCTTAGAAGAATATCAAGAAGCAAAGAAATTCTCAGGAATATCAGATAAATTAGCAGTGCAAATTACAGCAGAATTTGGAGACTTATCAAAATTTAAAAACAAAAAAAGTTTAATATCATTTGTAGGAATAGATTCACCACCATATGAGTCAGGTAACTTCAAAGCGGATCAGAGAAAAATAACAAAAAGAGGCAATGCAATACTAAGAAAAGTAGGTTATCAAGCTATGAAATGCATGATGAGTGCAAAAGATACTGAAAATGATATATATCTGTATATGGTAAAAAAAGAAAAAGATGGAAAGGCTAAGAAGATTTGTAAATTTGCAGGATTAAATAAATTCTTAAGAACCTACTATGCAAAAGTTATGGCATCAAAACAAGAAAAGAAGTTATTAAAAGTAGCCTAGAATTAACATTGCTATAGTTAAAACAAGCCGATTGTAAGCGGCTTATTTGTTGTGCTTAAATTTAAACTCTAAATAACAAGTAGAAAAGTAAAATTAATTCGATTTTCTCCTTGACTTTTGTTAGCAGGTTTTTTTGAAGGAAAAAGCATGTGTACAGAAGATTTAAAAAATGTTGGATCTATCATAGAGCATCCTGCTATCTATCCAAATTTAACAGCATATGAAAACCTAGAAGTTTTAACAGTATTATTAAATATTGTCAAAAGAAGAATTGACTATGTGTTAAAAATAGTTGGTAAAGAAAATACAAATAAAAAATTGGCAAGAAATTTTTCATTAGGTATGAAACAAAGACTTGGAATCGCAATGGCACTTATAAATAATCCAGAATTATTAATACTTGATGAACTAAAAAATGGATTAGATCCTTTGGGAATCCAAGAATTAAGAGAATTGATAAAATAGTTTTCTAAAAAAGGTAAAAAATATTGTCCTCATTCAAAGGGAATACAAGAAGCAGCAATAGAAAAAGCTTTTGTTGAATTTATAGGCAATTATGCCATGCAGATTCAACAGTAATAGATGATTTTTTAAAAATTGTAGAAGAAGAAATAAATGATAATACATTAGTCAAAGAATTGAAAAAGATAGAAAATCAATTAAATAGAATCATTAGTCAAGAAAGAAAGTTAGTTGATCTTCATTTAGAAGATAGTATAGACGAAGAAGTTTATGCTAAAAAATATAAAAAACTTACAAAACAAAAAGAAGAATTACTCGATAAAAAGAAAACCCTAGAGCTAACAATAAAAGATGAAAATTCTATTAAAGAAAGACTAAAGCAATTTTAAAATATCTTAGAGAATAGAGAAATTATAGAGAAATTTAACAGAACAGTCTTTGAAAGCATAGTTGATAAAGTCGTGGTGGGTAGAATTGACAAAGACGGAGCAGTCCATCCATATGACTTAAAATTCTATTTCAAAACAGGAGTTAAAGGTAGTCAAAATTCTGATGATTTCAAAGATAAAAGAAAAAATGCTGAAGACAATGATATTAATAATTGTGCTCCCACAAGGATGACGAGGATAAAAAATTATGTTCCCAAGCAAAAGACAACACACGTAGAAGTAATAACTTACCTTGAAAAGCTATAAGTGTTTATAAAAATCTTAGCTAAAGTGGCTTTTAGGATTTAAAAGAAATCTAAGAAGCCATTATTTTTTTAAATTAAAATTTAGAATATAAAAATGCTAGGGATAAGATTTATGGTATTAAGCCATATTTTTAAGTCCAAGCTAAATTACTGTAATTTGATGATTTTGTATTTATCTTTACTTACTTTTCAGATAGGTGCTATAATAATGGTAACTATTAACGCTTTATTTTAGAAAATAAAAAAGACGGAGATTTAATATGAGAGAGATCAAAAAAAGAATGAAGCTAATATTTTGAAACAATAACTGAATCCATGCTTGAAGAAACCAGGAAAGCAATTGAAGTAAAAAATACATTAAGTTTTCCAATTTCTGAATTATCAATGTTGGGAGTAACTTTATCGTCTTTGTTGCCCTATTTTAGAACTATTACTAATACTGTAGATTTTCAAGTCGATGACATGTATAAGATTGCAAATAAAAGCTTCGGAGATACACTCAAAATTGCTAAAAATGGGAATTTTTGGGGTGCAATGCTGACACCTACAGGCAAATCTAAATTTGCCCAACTTTCTGGGATAGACTTACTTTCAGCAACAACAAAAACTGTAGGTCCTATAGATCCAGCCCTGATTTTAGTGGCCATGATGATTCATTTTGTGGAGAAGGATATTAAGCAAATAAAACAAGATCAGAAGAAAATACTTTCTTTTCTTGAAGTAGAAAATGAGTCTCAAATAGAAGCTGATGTTGAAACTTTAATGGAGATAGTAAAAAACTATAAGTATAATTGGGACAACCTTATGATTATCACAAATACTCACAATGTTGTTATGGATATTAAAAACCGATCAAGAAAGAATATCCTATCATTCCAAAAGAAGATAAATGATGAAATATTAAAGAAGCAGTTTTTTACAGGTCAGGTAAAAATCAACTCTAGACTAGCCGATTTAGTTAAAAAATTCAAATATTATCGCCTTTCTCTCTACATATTTTCCTTATCTTCATTAATGGAAATAATGCTGGCTGGTAATTTCAAAGAAGATTATATTCTAAACATAAGAAATGAGATAGAAAAATCATCTAATGAGTACAGGGATTATTTTATGAAAAGTTCATTTTATTTAGAAAGAATTGCCAAAACTGGTTTAGAAAAGAATTTGTTTAAGGGAATTGGAATTGTAGGTAAGTCAGCTGGAAAAGTTATCGGTTCTTTACCAATCATAAAGAAAGGCCCTGTAGATGAATACTTAAAAGATAAGGGCGATGCTATATATAAAAGTTCTCAAGAGATTGAAAAGAGTCTTTTGAGAAATTTTGCACAGCTAGCTAATCCGACTACAAGAATTTTAATTGATAAGATAGAAGACTTAAATCGTATTTATAATCATACTGAAGAAATATGTTTCAATAAAGAGAAAATTTATTTTCTATAATGAAATACTTTGGCTGAATTAAGAAAGATAGGATTTTTAGGAAAGATTTATCGCTAAAGCATATAGAAAGGTATTTCTATGGGAAAAATTATTGAATTTCCAGATGATAAAAAACTTAGGGAAAAATTAAAAAAGTATAGGGATAGTTTAGAGGAACTTTTACTAGAAAGAGATAATCTTTACTATGTAGTTTGTGCAAATATCAAAACCCAGTATATGCTGATTTTTGGAAGTCTTGAATACAAGGTGTTTTCTGATTTTTGCAAATATCAGAGACTTAGAAGAAAGAAAGCTTTAATACAGATAAGGATTAATCGTAAGGAAGAAATAAATTTATCTGATATCGAAGATATACTAGATTTAGAATTTGCTGATTA
The DNA here is from genome assembly GCF_000024105.1 of Anaerococcus prevotii DSM 20548. Lineage (GTDB taxonomy): Bacteria > Bacillota > Clostridia > Tissierellales > Peptoniphilaceae > Anaerococcus > Anaerococcus prevotii. The sequence continues at coordinate 827,410 of NC_013171.1, forward strand.
TAGGGAAAAGCTTGATTCTAAGATGGATGAGATTAATCATGCAATTAGTCGTTCTCATTTAGAGATTTTATCTGATGATGATACAATTTTGCTAAAAAGATTATATAGAAAAATTGTAAGAGCCTTGCATCCTGACCTTAATCCAGAGCTTTCTGATAGGGAGCAACACTTATTCTACAATGCCACAGAATCATACAAGGCAGGCGATCTTTATTCTACAAAAATTATTTACGATATAGTTTGTAGTGGAGATATGGACGTTGAAGATCTTTTAACTGGAAAATCTTTGATGGACGAGGTCAAAAGATTAGAAGAATTAGTTCAGAAAATTAAAAATGATATTGATTTGATAAAATCTCAAAGTCCCTATACTTGGAAGATATATGTGGAAGATGATGACAAAAAAGAAGAGAAGCTTAAGACTTTAGAAAATGATCTAAAATCCTACCAAGAAGCAATAAAGACCCAGGAAGAATACATAGAAGAATTATTGAGGAAATAAATGGGTGATTTAATAAAAAAAGATCAAAATGGTCTTGTTGATATTATTACAAATAATGAGAAGAGATTTGACCTTCCCAAACCATTTGAACATGATATATTTCTTTTTGTTTCATATGTAGCTGGTACTACTCATATTGAAAATATTGGGGAAATCTACGAGAATTTAGAAGAAGGTGAAAAGTTAAATCTCTACCGTGAACCCGACAACGAACATGATCCTCAAGCTATTTCTATAGAAACATCAAGAAAAGAAAAAATAGGATATGTCCCACGCCAAGACAATGTGATTTTTTCAAGACTAATGGATGCGGGGAAAAATCTTTTTGCAAAAGTGGAAGATAAAGAAATGCGAGGCAAGTGGGCCAGGATAAAAATCAATATATATCTTCGTGAAAGTTAGGCAAAAGATGTATTACGAAAACGAATGGATTCATCCTAATTTATGTGTAAAAGATAGCCACGATTTTGATTTCGATCCTATTTCAGGCCAATACTGCTTTATAATTGCAAATAACATTGCTAGTAGTTTTATCATTGAAAAAGCTGTTAACAAGCTAATCAAATCAGGTTTTAAGTATTTTAGTATTTTTGGTGAATATGCAAAATTATGGGAAGAGATAATTTATTCATTAACTAAGGAAGAAAATAGTATAAAGGTAGAAGCAAGCGAGCTTGACCTTATGAAACTGGCCTATGACCTAAGTGTTTATGTTACTTTTAAAACTAAATCTATAAACTATTTAATATCTGATGATGAATATTTTACAGAATATGTAATTGGGGATTTAGATGATATTTTAAATGAAAACACCTTATTTACACCATCTGACTGGAAGAGATTTAGGGATGGATATGAATTTACCTATCATGACAAAGATGCTATTATAAGCATAGGTAAAGAATTATTTCTTGGATATCTAGGAAAAGAAAAAAGTTTTTCTTATAGTGATAAGGGGATTAATTTTAGAATTTTTGAAGGTAAAAGTTTTGCGGAAATTTGGATAAGCTATTTATAGGAGTTAGAAATATACATAGAAATTGTAGGCCTTTCTACTACAAAATGTCAAAAACATTTAACTGAGAACTTGACTACCTATATAATAATGTCAAGAGAATTTGATATTGGAGGTCAGTATGATTTTCATAAAAATTTAAAAAACTAATCAACCAATTGCTTTAACTTTACTATAGATATTTCTGGTAATTTAATTGGTCTGCACCATTCTTATCAAATTAATATTAAAAAAATATAGTTAAAATATAAAAAACATATAAAAGAATTAAGAAATGAAAGAGACTTGCTCCAACAATAATTGGCTGATATTTGTGGAGTTAGCAGGCAAACTGTAAATGCTATTGAGAACAAGAATACGATCCATCATTAGAGTTAGCCTTCAAATTGGCTGATGCTCTTGAAAGTACTATAGATAAATTATTTATATACAAATAAAATACAAAAAAATTAAGCAAAATTCTCATTAGAGCACCTGTTTTCTAGGTGTTTTTTTCTTTAAATTCTAATTAATTACAATTAGGAATGATTTCTTAAAAAGCTATGAAAAGTATACTTGACAATAAATGCAAAGTGAACTATACTTATAGTGAAAAGTATATATCTATATATATAGAAGGTGGTTAATTGAAGACAAAGATAGCTGAATTAAGAAAAGAAAATAAATTATCCCAAGCTGAGCTTGCTGATATTGTAGGGGTGACAAGGCAAACTATTACATCTATAGAAACCGAAAAATACATAGCGTCTTTGCCATTAGCCTACAAGATAGCTAAATATTTTAACTTAAAGATTGAAGATGTATTTGACCTGGAGGGGGAATAATGAATTTAGAAAATTATAATGAAGTATTGAATAAAAGGGAAAGATTATATAAATCTTACATAAGTTTAGCACTGATATTTTGGGGAATAGGAAATTTTTTATTAAAGGATCAGGCTAGGATCAATGATTCAGCATTAGGATTTATTAATGGCTTAACATTAGGAATAGAAATAATTTGTGTTTTCTGGGTGTTTAGAATCAGGAAAGCTTTAAAAGACGATAAAATTCTAAGAAAATTATACATTGATGAACATGATGAAAGAAAAAATTTTATAAAACTAAAAGCAGGATATAATTTAATAGGAAAAATAGCACTCGGAATATTTGTGATTTCTATTTTAGCTAGTTACTTTAATATGGTTATTTTTTATACGCTTGTAATCACTGGAATTTTTCTAATAATACTTAGTTTATTACTTAAACTCTATTGGATAAAGAAGATATAATATTTTAAATACCATATTAACCTACAAGGGAAGAGCTAAGTCTACGAACAAAACTAAAGACGGGGAGAGGATATCTTCATCGTCTTTTTTATTTGAGAGATAAGATCATACAGGAATGTCAAATAATTTATTTTCATAAAAATTAAGGCAGTATATTCATGAGTGAGACTTCTTGCTGAAAGCTTAGATTAACTCAACCTTACTAATATAACACGCAAATTTATGAAAGTAGATAGGATTAAGGAAAAAGTTAATTAATATATTCCCTTATACAAGGCTTTTAAGAGTATGAAAATTTATCAATATTGCAACTCGAGTCATGTAGACTTATTAGCCCTATTAAGAAATTTCTTTATACTATTTTAATAAGGAATTATTTATAATAGAAATATCTAAACGAAAAATAAGCATTTATATTTTTACTGAAATTAATATGTTGAATTTGTATAAATAATGTAATAACACTTTAGAAAGCTAAAATCTGGGGTATCATTATAGCAAAGAGTATCTTATATATTAAAAGAAAGAATGGGATAAGTATGAAAAAGTATAAAAAAATAAGAGTCACATTTGAAGAGAAGGTTTTAGATAAAGAAAGAAAACCTATTTATGCTACTAGAAAACTATCCGTTGGTCTTGTATCTTGTATGCTTGGATTTATGATGTTCATGCCAACAGTTAAAGCTGTTGAAGAAGAGCCAATCTCAACAAGTCAACAAGCCCAAGATAAAAATGAAGTTTTGAATAACGAAGATGATTATGTTCAAGAAGAAAATGAAGATATCACACCTTTAAATGATCAGACTGATAGCAAAGTTGAGAGCGAAGAAAATCTATCAGACCAAAATCTAGATGGTCAAAATAAGGAAGAAGATATTATAAAAGAAGAAAAGGCTGATAGCAATTTAGAAAATAAAGTTGAAGAATTGCTAACAGCTGATGAAATTCAAGCCATCAGAGATAGAGCAAATTCACTAGAAAACGACTATTTCTTTAATGACAAAATGGTAGAAGAATTAAAGGCTGAACTTAGAAAAGCCAAGGCTGATCCTTCAGTAAACTATGAAGAAGCTAAGGCCCGTCTAATAGAGGAAGCTATCATAAAAAATACCCCTACCCAAAAAGCTCCAGGGGAAGTAAGGGTGGTAAGTGTAAAAAAACCTACAATCAATCCTGTGTTATATGACGCAACAAGCATTTCAGGAGCCAATCTAGCTAAAGCTAGAGTTAATAAAAAGATTGTAATAGCAACAGTCCATGTAAGCTTAAAGGATAGTAGCGGGACTGAAAAAGCCAATCTTACTGTCACACCTAAAAGTGGAACAACATGGAAGGTAGATTTACCTGAAGGTGTTAATGTTGCAAAAGGCGATACGGTAATAGTCTACCAACAAATAGGTGAAGATAAGTCACCAGAGGTAAATGCAAATGCTCAACCATCTAAGGCATCTACAGTTACTCTTACAATGCCAAGTGGAGAAGTTTGGATAGAACAAACTTCATCCAATATAGTTAATAAAGATGAAAAAGCAGAAGCTGTTCAAATGTTGAAAGATGCAAACACTGAAATAGCTGGAGATATTAAATCTGTTGAATTTTCTATTGATAGTACTGACCATGCTTATTATGAAGTAACTTATACTGATGGTTCGACATCAGGCAAAATTGAAGCTACAAATTTAAAAATAAAACAAGTTACAGAAACCTCAAGAACACCTGAGATTGAAAGTATTACAATTGTAGACAATGTAATTAAGGGAAAGCTAGCAGGAGAGGGACCTTTTGATGGCATAAAGGTACAATTAGTCCTTAATATTAATAAGGAGAAATCAGGAGACTTTTGTACTGACAAAGGATGTAAAATTGACAAAGACTCATCTGACCCTATAGAGGTAGCTGTACAAAAAGATGGAACTTTTTCCTTTGCTTTAGAAAAAGGAAAAACTTTAGATCTCGACCAAATAGTTGGAGTTTTTGTAAAAGAACCCCATAAATTTATATCTTGTTCTAAAACAACTGTAAAACCAGCAATACCTGAAAAGACAGAAGTTAAAGACCCTAGAAAATTAACTGCTGATGACAAAAAAGCAATTGATGCTGCTATAAGAAAAGCATACACAGTAAATGGCGAATCTAAATTACCAAACGGAACTGGCGACTGGGATGGAGTACCGGCAGTTATACAAATTGATGACAGCGGCAATGTCAAAATATTTAGTGGTAATGATGTAGCAGGTACTTGGGATCCGAACAATGATTATAAATTTGTTCCAGAAAAAAATGAAGATGGCTCATATAAGTTAAATGATGGAGCTGAAGCAAAAATAACAATCCAAGCCAAAGATTTGGTAAAAAACATTGGACCAGTTGCTCCAACAATAGAAGAAACTGACGATAAAAAACAAATCACAGTTAATCCTTTAAGCAACCCAGCTGACACAGATATAATCGAGCACACAGTAACCTACACAGGAACAGATGACAAAGAAAAGAAAATCATAGCTAAACAAGATTTAGAAAATAAAACATGGACAATCTCAGAAGGTAGCGAATTTGCTAATATTGATACAAAAACAGGTCTTATAACAATAGATAAAAGTAAGATAAAAAATGAGACTTTAGTAAAAGCTTTTGTTCAAGACAATGGGGAATATGTTGATAATTCTGATAAGCAAAACTCAAAAGAATCAGAATTGAAGGTGACAAAAACCAAAGCCGATCAAGTCACAGAACTAGGAGGTCTTGACCCAGTAGAAATCAGAAAATGGGTTGGAGAAGATATTGATTGGTCAAAAGGTATAAAAGTTAAAAAAGATGAAAACAAAGATAGTATAAATAAACTTTTAGAGGGTGCAACAATAACTGATGCAACCGATAAAAAAAGAAATACTGAAAAAGAAGGAGATTTTGTTGGTAAAGTTTCTCTCAAATTTGATGATGGATCAGAATTAATAGTAGACAATCAATACCTATACGTGAGTAACCATGTTACTAGTGCAAAAAGAGATAAGACACCTTCTGATGCCCTAGAAGTAGAATTCAAACTAGGCGAAGGCACAAAGGTAGATAATACCAGTGGTGGAGCAATAGAAGGAAATAAAGATAATCCTGTTTCTTATTCAAAATACAAGGTTAAACCAGGAACAAACCTAAAAGAATATAAGCTCCCAAGTATCAATACATCAGTTGTAGATTCTATAAATGTTACTACACAAGATACCTATACTGATCCAGTATGGAAAGACAGTAAAAATGGTACAAACTTTGTAGCAAGCTCAGAAAACAATGTTTTCACATCCACAGCCACAAAAACCTACAAGTTTACTCTTGTACCAAATGGTGGTGAGGGTGATGATAAGGTTACTATAAAGAAAACCGGTGAAAAATATAAATTACCAGAAAAAAGTACTTTCAACCCACCAAATGAAAACCAAGAATTCTCAGGATGGATGATAGGTGATGGACCAGGAATCAATAAACCAGGCGATGAAGTAACAGTAGATGGCGACAAAGTAATAAAAGCCATCTGGAAGCCAATAGAATTTAAAGTAACATTCCAAACAGAAAAAGGTGCTACCGGCTCAATGAAAGACGAAACTGTCACAAAAGGCAGTGAATTCAAAATCCCAGCACCTACATTTACACCAGATAAGAATAAAGAATTCGCAGGCTGGAAAATTGAAGGCCAAGATGGACTAAAAAAAGCTGGAGAAAAAATAGATAAAATCTCAGGAAATGTAACCCTAATTGCCACATGGAAAGACATCAAAGTAACCGTAAAATATGATGCAAACGGTGGTTCAGGAAGTATGGACGGAGCCGAAATAGTAAAAGGCTCACCATACAAACTATCAGCAAACGGATTTACTGCTCCAACAAACAAAGAATTTGCCGGTTGGAAAATAGGTGAAACAGAATACGAACCAAATGCAGAAATAACAGTAAACGAAGACACAACCGTAACAGCAATCTGGAAAGACATCAAAGTAACCGTAAAATATGATGCAAACGGTGGTTCAGGAAGTATGGACGGAGCCGAAATAGTAAAAGGCTCACCATACAAACTATCAGCAAACGGATTTACCGCTCCAACAAACAAAGAATTTGCCAGTTGGAAAATAGGTGAAACAGAATACGAACCAAATGCAGAAATAACAGTAAACGAAGACACAACCGTAACAGCAATCTGGAAAGACATCAAAGTAACCGTAAAATATGATGCAAACGGTGGTTCAGGAAGTATGGACGGAGCCGAAATAGTAAAAGGCTCACCATACAAACTATCAGCAAACAGATTTACCGCTCCAACAAACAAAGAATTTGCCGGTTGGAAAATAGGTGAAACAGAATACGAACCAAATGCAGAAATAACAGTAAACGAAGACACAACCGTAACAGCAATCTGGAAAGACATCAAAGTAACCGTAAAATATGATGCAAACGGTGGTTCAGGAAGTATGGACGGAGCCGAAATAGTAAAAGGCTCACCATACAAACTATCAGCAAACAGATTTACCGCTCCAACAAACAAAGAATTTGCCGGTTGGAAAATAGGTGAAACAGAATACGAACCAAATGCAGAAATAACAGTAAACGAAGACACAACCGTAACAGCAATCTGGAAAGACATCAAAGTAACCGTAAAATATGATGCAAACGGTGGTTCAGGAAGTATGGACGGAGCCGAAATAGTAAAAGGCTCACCATACAAACTATCAGCAAACGGATTTACTGCTCCAACAAACAAAGAATTTGCCGGTTGGAAAATAGGTGAAACAGAATACAAACCTGATGCAGAAATAACAGTAAACGAAGACATAACCGTAACAGCAATCTGGAAAGACAAAACACCTGAGACCCCACCAGTAGAAAATTACACAGTAAGTTTCAAAACAGAAACTGGTGCAACAGGTACAATGCCAGATGAAACAGTGCCAAAAGGAAAATACACTCTACCAGATCCAGCATTTACAGCAGAAAAAGGCAAAGAATTTGCCGGGTGGAAAGTAGGAGATGATACAGACCTTAAGACTGCAGGAAGTGAAATCGACATCACAGGAAATGTAATCCTAACAGCAGTTTGGAAAGGCGATGAGCCTGAAACTCCACCAGCTACAGAAACATTCAAAGTAAGCTATGATGCTAATGGTGGATCTGGAATAATGACAGGGGCTGAACTTAAAAAAGGTTCAACCTACAAACTCTTAGCTAATGGCTTTACAGCTCCAGAAAATAAAGAATTCGATATATGGGAAGTAAATGGAGAAAAATTATCTCCAAACTCAGAAATCACTGTAGATAAAGACACTGTAATCACAGCTATCTGGAAAGATAAAACACCCGAAGCTCCACCAGTTACAGAAAAAGTAAAAGTTATCTACGAGGGTAATGGTGGAAGTGGAAGCATGGAAGGAAAAGAACTGAATAAAGGTTCAAAATACATTTTATTAACCAATGGATTTGAAGCACCAGATAAGAAAAAATTCAAAGGCTGGAAAATTGGCAATACAGAATACGCAGCAGGTGATGAAATCACAGTAGATAAAGATACAACGGTAACAGCTGTTTGGGAAGATATAGAAACCACCCCACCAGTCAAAGAAGACGTTCAAGTAAGCTATGAACCAGGAGAAGGTTCAGGCACAATGGATGGGACAAAACTTGAAAAAGGTTCAAAATATATTCTATCAGCCAATGGATTCGAAGCACCAGATAAGAAAAAATTCAAAGGCTGGAAAATTGGCGATACAGAATACGCTGTAGGTGACGAAATCACAGTAGATAAAGACACAACAGTAACAGCTGTTTGGGAAGATATAGAAACCACCCCACCAGCCAAAGAAGAAGTTCAAGTAAGCTATGAACCAGGAGAAGGATCAGGCACAATGGATGTAGCAAAACTTGAAAAAGGTTCAAAATATATTCTATCATCCAATGGATTCAAAGCTCCAGCAAACAAAAAATTCAAAGCATGGAAAATAGGTGATAAAGAATACGCAGCAGGTGATGAAATCACAGTAGATAAAGACACAACAGTAACAGCTGTTTGGGAAAATGTAACAACAGATCCCGGTAAGCCAGATGAAGGAGGAAATCCAGATAATCCAGGCACCGACCCAGACCAAGGCGGAGACAATCCAAACCCAGGAACAAATCCAGACCAAGGCGGAGACAATCCAAAACCTGGCACAACTCCGGACCAAGGTGTAGATAAACCAAATCCAGGCACAACTCCAGACCAAGGCGGAGATAATCCAAACCCAGGAACAAATCCAGACCAAGGCGGTGACAAACCAAATCCAGGAAAACCAGGAGAAGTTGGAGATTCAGAAAATCCAGATAAAAAACCTGAAGATGGTAAAGATAAACCAAACCCTGGAGCTACTCCAGGTAAGGACTCAGAAAGTCCAAGGCCTGGTACAAAGCCAAGTGATGGAGAAAATAAAGCAAAAGCAACTGACAAAGACAATAGTAAAAAAACCGAAGGGAACAAAGAAAATCCTTTAGATAATACTAAAGTTAAAGTACCAAGAACAAATAAAGTAAAAGAAAATGTTCAAACAGGGGTAGAACCTATAGGACAAATAGGAGGTATTTTATCAGCAGCTATTGCAGGTCTATTTGCGATCAAAAAAAGAAAAAAATAATAAACTTCATTAAGTAAAAAGTGATGAAATGAACTGGCCTCTAAAAGTTAAATCTAGGATTGACTTAGGAGGTCAGTTTTTAATGACAAAATATATATTAGCTTATAAATAATACTTTGCATTCGTTCTTAAACTCATAAATATTTGAGCTTTTGTACTTTTTAAAAAACGTGCCAGAAATATCTGCTAAAGCATCATAAATTATTATTTGATTTTGTTTTGAATAGCCTATGTGTTTATTGTAAAATTCCTTTGCCAAATTTATTAATCTTGATTTCGCCTTGTTTAAGAAGTATCCAGCTAGTGAAGTCTTAAGGACTTTTTCATACTATTGTAAGGTCTCTATTCAATAAGTAAGAAAGAAAAAGTAAAATATATTTTAAAGTTTGATCAAAGGAGAAAAGGATGAAGATTGAGGAATATACGGAATTTAATATGGATGAAATTAAGAGCCTATATGATGCTGTTGGATGGAAGGCTTATACTGATAATATGACAAGGTTAATGAAAGGATACAAAAATTCTCTGAAGGTATTAGCTGCCTTTAGGGACGATGAGCTGATAGGAATAATTCGTGCAGTAGGTGATGGATTAACAATAGTATTTATCCAAGATATTTTAGTCATGCCTAATGAACAGAGAAAGGGGGTAGGAAAGTCCCTACTTAGGGCTATGATTGATTTATATCCGGAAGTTAGACAAATAGAGTTGGTAACAGATATCGATCCAAAAACTATAGGCTTTTATAAATCCCTAGGCTTTAAAGAATTATCGGAAGTAGGATGCTGTGGTTTTATGAGACTATTGTAAAAAATAAATAAGACAAAATTAATAAGCACCTACATTAGTAGGTGTTTTATGTTGTGGATTTTTTCATAGGTATAATAAAAATAGAGTATATTGTGAATATATCAATAGGATGAAAGGATTATTATGAGAAAGATTTTGATTATAGAGGATAATGAAGAAATCGCCTTACAAATTAAAAAGTATTTAGTTAAAAATTCTTATGAGGTAGAGCTTGCATCATCTTTTTACGAAGCCGACTATAAGATGAATGTAGACACGGATGTGGCACTACTTGACATAAATCTACCAGATAAAGATGGTCAATATTTGATAGAAAGACTAAAAGATAAGAACATAAGAGTTATTGTTACGACAGTAAAAAATGATGAAGATTTTATAGTTAAAGCCCTTGATCAAGGTGCAGATGATTACTTAACTAAACCATTTTCTCTTGCCATATTAAGAGCAAGAATTGATGCAGTCTTAAGGACAATAGCTCTAAGTCAAGAAAAAATAATTACTTATAAGGATATCAAAATAGATTTAAAAGAATCAAAAGTTTATTTCAAAGGTAAACAAATAGACCTAACTCCACTTGAATATGAAATCCTAGTCTTATTTATTAAAAATCCTCATCGAGTTTATACAAGAGGCCAGCTCTTAGAAATGTTTTGGGAAGACAGGGATAAGTTTGTAAATGACAATACTCTTACATCAACTATTAAGAGAATCAGAGAAAAGCTCGATAGGGAAGTTATTTCTACTGTTAGAGGAATTGGTTATAGGATGGATTAATGGTATATGTATTTTGGATAATAAGTTTGGGACTACTTTATTATTTATTAGAATCAAGGAAGAAAAATAGAATAAATGAGCTTATAGGCCTGATAGAAAACATGAAAAATCAAAATTATAAAATTCCTATGAAGCAAGACGATTTTTCGATTTTAGAAGATAAGATTTACAAACTTTTTATAGAAATAGTAGAAGCCAAAGAGACGACCACTAAAAACAGTGAAAAGCAAATTGAATATTTAGAAGATATCGCCCATCAAATCAAAACTCCTATCACATCTATGCTTTTTTCCATAGAAAATTTGGAGATGGACTTTCCAGATAATGAAGATATAGAGATTTTAAAAAGGCAAACTATCAGATTAAATTCTCTATCAGATATTTTACTTAAACTATCAAGTCTTGATGCAAACAAAGATCTTATGAAAAATGAGGAAATTCGTTTGGATGAATTAGTAGAATATGCCTTGGATAGTTTGAATTTAAGGAAATCCATGAAGGTAGAAAAGAAGAAGGACTTAAAAGAAAATATCATAAATGGAGATTTTTATTGGTTGGCAGAAGCTCTTATAAATATTCTTAAAAATGCAGATAATAGAAAATGTTGTGATAAAATCATAATTTCATCTGAAAAAAATCCCTTATACACAAGTCTAATCATTGAAGACAATGGCGGAGGAATTGAAAAAGAAAATATTAAAAAAATCTTTAAGCGCTTTTATAAAACCCCCGACTCAAATGGTTTTGGAATTGGACTTGCCATGACAAAGACAATTGTAGAAAAAAACAATGGGGACATATACGTTTCAAATACAGATGATGGAGCAAGATTTGAAATAAAATTTTATAATGTCACCTAAAAATCACTTTACTTTTATATACTTACCTTAAATTAAGGAGGCAAGTATGGAAATTTTAAAAGTAGAAAATTTAAGAAAAGAATATGGCCAAGGTAATTCCAAGGTCATTGCCTTAGATGGGGTTGACCTCACAATAGAAAGAGGAGAATTTGTAGCCATTGTAGGCCCTAGTGGGTCTGGTAAATCAACTCTTTTACATATTATAGGAGGAGTGGATAGCCCAAATTCTGGAAAAGTTTACATAGAGGGAAACGACATCTCAAAGTATTCTTCAAAAGAATTAGCATACTTTAGAAGAAGAAAAGTTGGACTAATTTATCAGTTTTATAATTTGATACCAAATTTAACAGTTCGTCATAATATAGAACTTCCATTAAAACTAGATAAAAGAAAAATAAATCAATATGAATTTTCAGATATAGTAAAAAAACTGGGTATAGAAAGTAAACTTGACTCTTTCCCAAGTGAATTATCAGGAGGTCAGCAGCAGAGAGTTGCCATAGCGAGAAGCCTTATCTACAATCCATCTATCATATTGGCAGATGAACCGACTGGAAACTTGGATAGAAAAAACTCCAAGGAAATTATAGAAATCTTTAAATATTTCAATAGAACCATAAAACAGACGATTATTTTAATCACCCATGACGAAAAAATCGCTTTAGAAGCAGATCGAATTGTAACCATAGTAGATGGGAGAATAATAGGAGATGAAAAAAATGAATAAGAAGAATTTTCCCATTTTTATTTCCTTATTTATTGTAAGTCTGTTTTTCACTGTAATTTTTTATTATGGATACAGAAGTTTGAGGGCTAACTATGGTTATTACATGGCTTCAAGCTTTTATCATGGAGAGATTAAAGAAGAACTTTCAAATGAAGATGTTGAAAAACTAAAGTCCATTGAAGATATAGATTTGGTCGGAAAAATGTCTCTTAATCCTGATAATGGAAAACTTGCTGACGATTTAGTCGTTATAAACTATCAAGACGAAGCAATCAATAAGATGAGAGAGTATTCAAGACTTATTAAAGGCAGATTTGCAACAAAGGAAGACGAAATTGTACTATCTGAAAGCCTAGTAAAGAAAAATAGTCTTAAAATAGGCGATCGTGTAGAACTTGATTTAGGCAAAAGGTTTCTAAATGGCGAAGAGATAGGTGTCACAAGTGCAAATACTGGCAGAGAAAAATTTGAGAGCCAAGGTTCTAAGAGTTTTACTTTAGTTGGTGTTTATGGAGATGTCTACAACAAGTACAGTAAACTAAGTTTTGCTCTAGGACTACAAAATAAAATGACCACTTTCAGAACATTTATAAAGTTTAATTCATTTGAAGAAGCTTACAAAAATAGAGATAAAATTCAAGCAGAAATCAATCAGACTTTGGGCAAAAAAGTTACTTTAGAATTTTCTGAAAGTCTTATAAACTATTATGGAGTAGAAAACGAACCCTTACAAGATATAATGAGCCAGGCTGTTCTTGTTCTATCAGTTCTTGGATGTGTAGCAATCTTTGTGTTTTTTATAAAAAACATTTTTTGGGTTTGGGGGCTAAGAAAAATTAGGGAGCTTTCCATTTACAAGTCTATAGGATCTACCAATGGACAAATATATCTATTACTACTAAAGGAAGGACTTATTATAACTGCAATTCCAATACTTTTAGGACACATTGCAGGATTTTTATTTATATATTGTTTGTATAAAAACATAACAATAGGTGAAGGAGTAAGTGCCTTTGAAGTTATAAAATTTAATCCATTATTAAGTTTAGCAATACTTGTAGTTTCCTTTGTGATTGTAGCATTAGCCATTCAATCCCCTGCAAAAAAGATTTCTAAAATAAATATTATAGACGGCATAAGAGGAAATATAGATTTTTCAAAATCAAAGAAGAAAAGAGCCAAAGATTTTTGGAAGGAATTAAAACTCAACAACTTAGCTTCAATAAAATCACAGAGATATATTTCCGCAATAGGGATAATTATAATTTCAGTGTTTATAATCATCATAGGCATCTCAACATACTACAGAGATTTTTCTCGTTACGATAATGGCTATAATTTTTCCGTTGATTATTTTAGCGAAAATAACCAAGTCTCAAAAATATTAAAAGAAATTGTAGATAAAATTCCTAACGAGAAGTCTTATATTTCAAAAGATAAATATGTTCAAGTGAAAAACACTAACGAATTCTCAAAGGAAGCAAAGGCGGCAGGTTTAGACGAGGAAGCGAAAAAGAATATAGAAAAATATAAGGCAGAGGGTATGGATGGATTTATCATCGCCTTGGAAGAAAAAGACTTAAAAGAACTTGGAGGAGAGAAGGGTGAATTTGTCCTCTATAATACAATTCAAGAAGATTCTTCTATTCCAATAGCTAAGGCAAAGAGAATTCCATATTTTGAAAATCCGCAGAGTTTAGATATTAACTTTGAAAATGATTATAATAAGACTATTAAAATTTCAAAGATAATAACAGATTTGGGGAAATATAAGTCGAGAACAATGCCTTTTGATGTAAAAGTTTATACAGATTTTGACACTTATTTTAAACTTATGGAAGAAGCAGGTGATGAGAAATATACAAACTATGCCTATACTTTAAATATGAAGGTAAAAGATTCTGATACCAAAGATGTAAAAGAATATGTAGAAGCTATGATTAGAAGTAAAATCTCACCAGAAGATCGCTTTAATATCACAACAGGTGAGGAGATCGTAATAAATGAATATAAGGACGTGAAAAATTTAATAAAAATTGTAATAGGAATAGCTTCAATCATCTTTGTATTAAATATCACCAATGGTTACTCGTCCATTAATTTAAGTCTCATGAGCAGAAGAAAAGAAATAGGTAGTCTTTACTCTTGTGGAATGGATGTAGATGAGTTAAAGAACATCTATCAAAAGGAATTTATTGAAGAACAGGTAAAATCCTTTATAATTTCTATTATGGTGAGCTTAGGAGTTATGTTTATAATATCGACAATCGCATCTGATTTAAGAATGAGTACTTTAATAAAATATTATGACTACAAAAGCTTCCTGGGATTTTCACTAGTCGTCTATAGTATTAATCTAATCATCTATCATTTTTCTTTAAAGAGAATTTTAGACAGACCGACTATAGATTTAATTCGAACAATATAATTAAGAAAAAAGGATAGTAAGAATAAAAATATCAGTAGAAAATTATTTCTATTTAGATTTGCTATCTTAGCAATTTCCTAGCTCAGCCGATATATTTGAAAGCTATACCAGTATAAGACCAACTGGACTGACATCAATGCCTATAGGTCATCTAATATAAGTAATGCGACTTAAACAAGAAAATGATAATCTAAACAGCTCTTTTATGAGCTGAACTCGTAAACACGGAATAATTTAATAATATTTTAAGCGGAATGTAATCTGTACAAAACAGGAGACATTCCGTTTAATTTTAGATATGATACAAATTTTTGGTATATTCAGTAAGACTTGTTTAAATTGTATTTCTTTATTTGTTCATGGGAGTAATTATAATATAATGATTATGAATAGTTATGAGGTCTATAAATAAGTCAGAATAGAGATATAAGGTGATAAAATGAAGAAACCAAGTTCATTAATATATTTATTTATTATAATAGTAACCTTTTTGTATACGGATCTTATAGTTAAAAAAGATAATTCAACTGATATTGATAAAATAAGATTAAAGGATATTCAAGAAGTTAATTTTGAATTAGATAGCGAAGATTATATTGAGGATTTCAATTTTGTATATGAGACATTAAAAACTCATTATCCTTTTTTCGAGATTAATAAAAGAAAAAATGGAGTAGATTGGCTTTCGAACAAAAAATCTTATGAAAAGTATATATCAAAATCTAAAAACGATAAAGATTTTTTTAATAGAATGAATGATATTTTATCTGATTTAAATAATGCGCATACAAATTTAGTTCCAGAAACAAATGGAATCTTCATGTACATAAGCTATAAAACTATGCCACAGAATGACTGGAGATATGATATTTCTAAGATTTATGAAAAAGATAGGGTTAGAAGTAGATATAACATAAGTAACTCTACTGTAAATGAATTTATAAACAGTAATATCAAGAACGATAAAGGAAATCTAGATGATTCAGATTATCAAAATCTAACCACTGATATTTTAATAAAAGATAAGCTAGCCTATATAAAAATTAATTCTATGTTGGGAGAAAAATTCATAGGAGATGATAGAGAAATTTTATCAGATTTCTTATGTATAATAAAATCATATCCGTATCTAATTATTGATATTCGAGGAAATGGTGGTGGAGATACTAGATATTGGCAAGATTTCTTATTGCCTCGAATCATTGATAAAGAATATGAAACTACGGTATATAGTTTTTTCAAGAATGGTGATCTCAATAGAAAAATAATCAAGCAAAAAGGCGTTAAAAAGAATGTAAATGAATTTTTAACTAACAGAGTGTTTAACGATGATGTAAGTTCAATAATTAAGGATTTTGAATATTATAGCAAGTCTAAAATTAAAATAAGTCCTTCTAAAGACTCTATCAGATATAAGGGAAATATTTATCTTCTGGTAGATGAAGGAGTTTATTCTTCGTCAGAAACTCTAGCATCATTTTGCAAGGAAACAGAATTAGCAAAGCTCATTGGTACAAAAACAGGTGGAGATGGAATAGGGTTTGATCCTATGCAGATAGACCTTCCAAATACTGGATATGTTCTAAGATTTGCTAATGATTTGGGTATTACAGAGTCAGGTTCAATAAATGAAATGGATCAAACTATTCCTGACATAAGAGTAGATATCAATTATACCTACACAACAAAAGATCTAATAGATCAAGATATAATCAAATCAGTAATTGAAGATGCAATTATTTATTAAATTAATACATTTTATATTTAAAAGTATGATATTGGTTAGTACATGCTTTCATTGAAATTCTAGATGTATTGTTCTACAAACAAATTTCATTCGATTTAATTTAAAACTTAACGAGTGTAAATTGTAAGTACATAAAAACTCATAAAACCAAGAAATAAAGTAGTCCAAGGTTTTATGAGTTTTATTTTTGGAGCTAGAAACAGGACTTGAACCTGCAACCTACGGTTTACGATACCGGTGCTCTACCAATTGAGCTATTCTAGCATATATATATGATAACATATTTTTTCTTTCTTGGAAATGTATTTTAAAATTTTATTGTATCTTGTAGGATTTTTGATATAATTATTAGTATGGAGTTATTATGGATTATACAAATATATTAAATGATATAGTTGAATTATTTACATACAATAGAATAACTTTGATTCCGGTAATCTTTGGTCTTGTCTTATTAATACTATTTATTATTTCTAAGGCCTTTAGAAAGAGCGGCTTGTTTGTGCTTGCCCTAACTTTTGCTGTAGATTACGGGATTAGGTCTTTACCCTTTGACCTATATGGGACTTTTCCTATTTTAAATAATGTTGTTGCAGGATTTTATTTATTAGGAGCAATTATCTTTGTTATAAAGGTGGTTAGGATTTTAGTTAAGACTTCTTCTAATTTGGTTAAGGCAAGTGATTACAAGCCAGGGAAGAATGGATTTTTTAGATATACAGGAGCTTTGGCTTTTATTATCATGCTCTTAATTAATATTGTTGATAGTAATAATATTATACCAAGATCTTTGAAGAGTCTTCTTACTTCCTTATCATTCTTGTATATGATTTTTAGGACTCTACTATCTACTTACAAGCATCTTAATGAGAAAGATATCAGACTTGTTAAGGATAAGATGAGTTTTGATGATATCGACGAATACTTAAATGAGAAGGACCAAGCTCCTAGAGGCGTCAATGCTGATAGGAGGGTGAGAAAGAAGCTCGATGATGATGTGAAGATATTTACGGGATTTGATTCAGATAAGTCTCATACGGTTAAGATGGATGATCCTATAAAGGCTAAAGATTTAAGTTCTGATCTTACAAGGATTAGGAATAAGGAAAGAGAGATTGAAAAGATCGAAAGAGAACTTTCTAATACGGATATTATCCATTTGGTAAGTCGTGACGATGATGAAGCTCTTAATGAGACGACTATTAAGATTACTAATATTGATAATGGTGAAATTACTTCTTATACTAGTAAGAAGGCCAAGTTCAATATGATCGAGGAGAAAGAATACAAGGTTGATTTGGAGTTTAGGCATAATAATGAGTACGATTATGGTAGATTTATAGATATATTGATTAAGTATGCCAAGGATAAGTCAATCTATAAGTTTGAACTTATAGTTTCACCCGCTGATATCAAGGAATCTAAGATTGTTCTTTACGATCCTTCGAATATTTTCGATTTAGATGAGGAGGATTATCAAAATATTGGTGGAAGAATTATAAGCATGAATTTCCCAAAATATAAGATTAATTTTATTACTGGAAATTAGAGTTATTCGAGAAAGTAAGGGGTAGGATGAGTCCTATCTTTTGCTTTTATAGGAGTTTATTTTTATGAACATTACAGAAATTTTATCGAAACAGCTAGAAATTAGCGAAAAAGGTATAGAAGCAGTAACCAAGCTTTTGGATGAAGGCTCGACGGTTGCCTTTATAGCAAGATATAGAAAGGAAGCAACTGGAAATCTTACTGATGTTGAGATTAGGGAAATAGAGAAGAATCTCAATAAGTATAGGAATATTGAGAAGAGACAGGAAGAAATTATTAACTCTATCGAATCTCAAGGGAAGCTTACAGAAGAGCTTAAGGAAGAGATTCTTTCTACTAATACTCTTACCATTCTTGAAGATATTTACGCTCCCTATAAGTCAAAAAGAAAGACTAGGGCTGATATTGCTCGTGAGTTTGGACTTGACAAGCTTTTAGACTTTTTGTTTACCAAGGCGGAAAATGAGGGAGAAGCGCTGGATGAAGCGAGTAAATATCTTGTAGAAGGACTGGAAAGTGAAGAGGAAGCCTTGGATAGGGCCCTGGATATTTTGGCAGAAGATATTTCTAATAGTATCCCGGCTAGGAATATAATTAGAAGAGATGGTTTCCTAAGGGCAAAGCTTACATGTAGCTTAAAGGAAGATGAGGCAGGTCTTTATGAGAATTATTATGATTTTTCTAAGAAATTAAGGGATATGAAATCCTTCCAAACCCTCGCTATCAATAGGGGTGAGAAGGAAAAAGCTCTTACTGTAAAGCTTGAATTTACAGATGAGTACAATAAGAAACTTATCGCTGACTTATTCAGGGAAGATAAGGACTTTAACCCTTATCAGGAATCACTTCTAGTAAAGACTGTAAATGATGCTTACAAGAGGTTGATGCTTCCTTCAATTACAACAGAAATGAGAAACTTCCTTACAGAAAGTGCAGAAGATGAGTCTATATCTGTTTTCGGCAAGAATCTTAAGCCATATCTCTTGCAAAGACCAATCAAGGGCCAGGCGGTTATAGGCCTTGACCCTGGTTTTAGGACAGGATGTAAGGTGGCGGTTGTAGATCAGTTTGGAAAATATCTAGATTCTACTGTAATCTATCCCGTAGAGCCTCACAAGAAGGAAAAAGAAGCTATAGCAACTTTAAAGAGGCTTGTTAAAAAATATGACGTAAGTCTCATCGCTCTGGGTAATGCGACAGCATCTAGAGAGACTGAGCTTGTTGTAAATAAGCTTATCCAAGAAGTCGATGGACTAAGTTACGCTATAGTAAACGAGGCCGGAGCTTCTGTTTATTCTGCATCAACCCTAGGAGAAGAGGAATTCCCTGATCTTGATGTAACTATAAGGGGAGCAATTTCCATGGCAAGAAGGCTCCAAGATCCTATGGCCGAACTTGTAAAAATTGAGCCTAAACATATAGGCATTGGCCAATATCAGCACGATCTAGATGGTAAGAAGTTAGATGAAGAGCTATCAAAGGTAGTAGAGGATGCAGTCAATGAGGTTGGAGTGAGTATCAACAATGCATCCTACAAGCTATTAAGCTACGTATCAGGCCTTAATGCCAATCTTGCTAAAAGAATAGAGGAAGATTTCAAAGAAGGGAAGATTGTCTACAGGAAAGATCTAAAGAGCGTAAAGGGTCTGGGAGATAAGACCTACAAGCTTTGTGCAGGTTTCTTGAGATTTCCTGACTCGCCGGAGCTTTTAGACAATACTGCAGTCCATCCAGAATCATACAAGATAGCCAAGAAACTTGAAGGGGAGGACCTTGATAGTATAAATTTAGAAAGTCTTGCGGAAAAACTTGAAGTAGGAGTGCCGACCCTTGAGGATATAATTTCTGAGCTTAAAAAGCCGGGAAGAGATCCTAGAGACGATAATCCAGAAGTTCTAACTCGTAAAGAAGTGATGGGGATAGATGATCTAAAAGAGGGTATGATACTTAAAGGAAAGGTCAGAAACATAACAGACTTCGGAGCCTTCGTAGACATAGGCGTCGGTATCGATGGTCTTGTCCATGTTTCAAAGATTTCAAATAAATTTATCAAAAATCCTAATGAAGTTTTGACCAATTCACAAGTTGTAGAAGTAAAAGTAATAGAGATAGACAGGAAGAAAGAAAGAATAGGTCTATCAATGAAAGATATAGGTGAAAAATGAGATTATCAAAATATTATATGCCAACATTAAGGGAAGATCCTGTTGATGCAGAAACTGCAAGTCATAAGTTTTTGACAAGAGGGGCCTTCATTAGAAAACAAGCAAGTGGAGTGTATTCATTCCTACCACTTGGTAAGAAAGTTATAAATAAGATAGAGGCCATTGTAAGAGAAGCTATGGAAAATCACGATTCTATCGAAGTTTCAACTTCTATCTTACAAGCAAGAGAAATCTGGGAAGCTTCAGGAAGATGGGAAACTTTCGGTCCAGAGATGTTTAAGCTCAAGGACAGACACGATAGAGAGTACTGCCTAGGACCTACAGCAGAAGAGGCTTTCACAGCTCTTGTTAAAGATGAACTTAATTCTTACAAGCAACTTCCACTAAATATTTACCAAATTGTAGATAAGTTTAGAGATGAAAAAAGACCAAGATTTGGTATCAATAGGTCAAGGGACTTCCTAATGAAGGATGCTTATTCCTTCGACGCTGACATTGAAGGACTTGAAATATCCTACCAAAAAATGTGGGATGCCTACGTCGAAGCCTTTGACAAGATGGGACTTGATTACAAAATCGTTGAAGGTGACTCAGGAACTATGGGTGGCAAAAAGAGCCATGAGTTTATCGCCCTATCAGAGACAGGAGAAGGAGTAATCCTCTATACTGATGATTCCGATTATGCCGCAACAGATGAAAAAGCTAGATTTAAGATGGACTTTGTCAAGGAAGATGAAAAAGACCTAGAATTAGTTGAAACAGTAGGAAAAACAACTATTGATGAAGTTTCAGAGTTTTTAGGAAAAGACACCCATCATTCAGCTAAGGCGGTAGACCTTCTAGTAAAGGGAGAGCCAGTACTCGTATTCGTCCCTGGAGATAGAGAGCTTAATATGGCAAAGCTTATCTCTTATCTCAAAGTGCCAGAACATGAAATCGAAATGCTTGATGATGAAACAATCGAAAAAATCACAGGAGCAAAGGCAGGATATACTGGGCCAATCGGCTTAAAAGAAGAAGTCCGTGTCCTAATTGATGAATCCTTGACCAAAATAAACAACCTAACAGTAGGAGCAAACAAAACCGACTATCACTACATTAATGCTAACTTTAAGAGAGACTTTGATGGAGAAATAGTAGAAGACCTCCTTACTGCTAAGGAAGGCGACATGGCTTATGATGGATCGGGCATGCTTAAGGCTGCAAGAGGAATAGAAGTTGGAAATATCTTCCAATTAGGGACAAAATATTCAGAAAGTTTAGAAGCTTACTTCCTAGATGAAAATGGCAAGCAAAAACCATTTATTATGGGATCCTATGGTATAGGAATTTCTCGTTCAGTCTCAGCTATTGTTGAGCAATATCACGATGATAAGGGAATTGTCTGGCCTACATCAGTTGCTCCTTTTGAGGCGATTGTAACTATAATAAACATCAACAAGGATGAGCAAAAAGAACTTGGTGAAAAAATCTATCAAAGACTAAGGGAAGAAAGAATCGATGTCATTCTAGATGATAGAAAAGAAAGAGCTGGAGTTAAGTTTAACGATAGAGACCTAATTGGTATACCATATAGAATTACTGTTGGAAAAGATGCAGCAGATGACATAGTGGAATATTCTACAAGAAAAGATATGGAAAATGAAAAGATCTCATCAAGTGAAGCTATAGAAAAAATCGTAGACTCAATCAAAAAAGACCTATCTTTTAAATAGAAAACGGGTATTATTATACTGAAAGAAAAAATAAGAACTATAAGGAGACAATATGTTAGTTAATGCAAAAGAAATGTTAGATAAAGCTTACGCAAATGGATATGCAATTGGTCACTTCAATACAAACAACCTTGAATGGACAAAAGCAATCCTTAAAGCAAGCGAAGAAAAACAAACAGCTGTTATAATAGCAGCATCTGAGGGAGCTATCAAATACATGGGAGGCTTTAGAGTAGTTGCTGATCTTGTAAAAGCTATGCATGATGAAATGGGAATTACAGTTCCTGTAGCAATTCACCTTGACCATGGTTCATATGAAGGAGCAAAGAAAGCTATCGAAGCTGGATTTACTTCAGTAATGTTTGATGGTTCACACTTCCCATTAGATGAAAACCTTGAAAAAACAAAAGAAATTGTTGAGCTTGCTCACTCTAAAGGAATCTCTGTTGAGGCTGAAGTTGGCGGAATCGGTGGAGAAGAAGATGGAGTTACATCAGCAGGAGAGCTTGCAGACGTTGAAGAATGCAAGAAGATTGCAGGTCTTGGAATAGACTTCTTAGCAGCAGGTATCGGAAACATCCACGGAGTTTACCCAGCTGACTGGCAAGGACTTAACTTTGATAGACTAAAAGAAATTTCTGATGCAGTAAATATGCCAATAGTTCTTCACGGTGGTACAGGAATTCCTGATGATCAAATCAAAAAAGCTATCAGCCTAGGAGTTTCAAAAATCAACGTAAACACAGAATGTCAACTTGTATTTGCTGAAGCTACAAGAAAATATATAGAAGCAGGCAAAGATCAAGAAGGTAAAGGCTTTGACCCTAGAAAATTATTAGCAGATGGAACACAAGCTGTAATCGATAAAGTCGAAGAAAAAATTGACATGTTTGGTTCTGAAAATAGTGCAAAATAACAAAGAGAATGGGGGCCTCAGGGCTCCTTTTTTCTATAAAGGAATATATGGATAATTTAAAAGATAAAAAACTAGTAGAATTAAAAGAATTGGCCAAAGAAATGGGCATCGAATCTATAAGTAAATATAGAAAAGATGAACTCATCAAGCTAATTGAGGAAGAAGAAGCAAATAGAAACGAAGAGAAAAAAGAAGAAGCTGAAAATGATCTAGGTCAAAAGTTCGATTGTGATGGAATCCTGGAAATCTTACCAGATGGATATGGCTTCCTCCGTACTCAACTTTATGAAAGTGGAGATGACGATATATATGTTCCACCTAAGCAGATTAAAATGTTTAGACTAAAGACAGGTGATTACATAAGAGGAATCGCAAGAGAAAAACATGCTAGAGATAAGTTCGCACCGCTAATTTTTGTATCTGATGTTAACGGCATCAATCCAGGAGTTGCCTATAATAGGCCATATTTTGAAGATCTAACCCCAATTTACCCAAAAGAGAAAATATCCTTAGAAACAAGTAAGGATCACTTTTCTGAAAGAATCATAGATTTTATAAGTCCAATAGGTCGTGGCCAAAGAGGTTTGATTGTCTCCCAACCCAAGGCAGGAAAGACCACTCTCATCAAAGATATTGAAAGATCAATAGAAAAAAATTATGACGATATCAAAATAATAGTTCTATTAATAGATGAAAGACCAGAAGAGGTAACTGACTTTATTCGCTATGTAAACAAATATAGGGATCCAGAAAACGAGCTTATGCGTACAGAAGTTGCAGCATCTACCTTTGATAAAACACCCCAAAGCCATATAGACATGGCGGAGATGGTTCTAGAAAGGGCCAAGAGATTCGTAGAAGAAAAAAAGGACGTTGTAATACTTTTAGATTCAATAACTAGACTTGCTAGGGCTTACAATATTATGACTCCACAATCTGGAAGGACTCTATCTGGAGGACTTGACCCCCTAGCTCTTGTAGGACCAAAGCAATTTTTTGGCGCAGCTAGAAACATAGAAGATGGCGGCTCCCTTACCATACTTGCTACAGCATTAGTCGATACAGGTTCTAGGATGGATGATATGATCTTTGAAGAGTTTAAGGGAACTGGTAACATGGAAATTCACTTAGACAGAAGACTTGCCGATAGGAGAATATTCCCAGCTATTAATATAGAGAAGTCTTCTACAAGAAGAGAAGATCTACTCCTTACAGATAAGGAACTAGAGGCAGTAATCAAGTTAAGAAAGTCCAATATGAATAACGCAGAATCCATAGTCGAGTTAATAGATTGGATGAGAAGAACAGAAGATAACAAGAAGTTTATAGAATTGATAAATAATTCATACTAGGGCTTGCAATAATTGAGGGCGGATGGTATGATATTAATTGCTTATTGAAAGAAGAAACAAGAGGTGTTATATGAAAAAAGACTTACATCCAGAATATCACCAAGCAAAAGTAACATGCATTTCATGTGGGAATGAATTTACTGTAGGTTCTACTGAAGATGAAATCAAAGTAGAAGTTTGCAACAATTGTCACCCATTCTACTCAGGTAAACAAAGAAATGCTGAACGTGGTGGTAACGTTGAGAAATTTAACAAAAAATACGGTAGAAAATAGTAGAAATTATAAGGTAAGGCGACTTACCTTATTTTTGTGTATAAAAAATAGAAAATAAAAGATTATTTAGATAAAAATTATGATATTAGTCTGATTGCTCTAACTTATCTCCTAGATACTAACAAGAGCTCGGTTATCCTAAAAAGTGAGGAAGAGCTCGACAGTGAAATAAGCTTAAAATTAGATCAGATACTTAAAAAATATAGTGAAGGATATCCTCTCCAATACGCTATAGGAGAATGGGAATTTTATGGACTTAACTTTAAGGTAGACGAGAGAGCTCTTATACCAAGATTTGAAACTGAAATTATAGTGGATTTTATTATTAAATCTCCTTATAAGAAAAATAGAATACTCGATATAGGAACTGGTTCTGGAGCTATATCGATAAGTCTAGCTAGAAATTTACCTACTAGCGAAATTATAGGAAGTGATATAGAAGAGAAAGCCTTAAGCCTTGCTAGGGAAAATAAGAAGAGATTAAAAGCTTCTAATGTTTCTTTTATAAAATCTGATTTGTTTGAGGAAATTTCAGAAAAATTTGATATAATAATATCGAACCCTCCCTATATAAATCAGACTGATTATGACAAGTTAGATGAGAGATTGTACCATGAGCCAAAGTCGGCTTTATTAGCAAGTGAAGATGGCCTATATTTTTACAAACGAATAATAAAAGAAGCAAATTCTTATCTTAATGATGGAGGAAGACTTGTTTTTGAAATTGGATATGACCAAAAGCAAAGGATATGCGAGCTTTTGAACGAATCTGATTTTAAAAATATTAAATGTATGAAGGATTATAATGATTTTGATAGATTTATAATCGCTGAGAAAGGATAAAAGATGTTTGAAAATATTGAACATATTAAGGAAAACTATTTGGATCTTGAGAAAAAAATGATAGATCCAGATGTTTTGGCAGATATTTCTAAATTAACTAAGATAACTAGGGAGTATAACTCTCTAAAACCAATAGTCGAAAAATATGACGAAATCAAAGACTCTGAGTCTACAATCGCAGAAAACAAAGAGTTAATAGGTGAAGCAGACGATCAAGATATGGTCGAAATGCTAAAAGACGAAATAAAAGAAAATGAAAAGCTTTTAGAAAAGTACAAGGAAGAGATGAAAATTCTCCTTATCCCAAAAGATCCTAACGATTCAAGAGACGTTATTGTTGAAATCAGACCAGGAGCTGGTGGAGACGAGGCTGGACTTTTCGCAGGAGACCTTTACAGGATGTATCATATGTATGCCGATAAGGAAGGCTACAAGACAGAAGATGTCGAAGTAAGCAGCCAAGGTGTCGGTGGAATCAAGGAAGCTACCTTTATGATTAGAGGTGAAGGAGCTTATTCAAGATTTAAATATGAATCTGGCGTTCACAGAGTCCAAAGAGTTCCTGAAACAGAATCAGGTGGTAGAATCCATACTTCAACAGCTACAGTTGCAGTTTTGCCAGAAGTAGATGAAGTAGATGTTGAACTGGACCCTAATGATATTAGAACTGATGTCTTCAGATCATCAGGAAACGGTGGACAATCTGTAAATACAACAGACTCAGCCGTAAGACTTACCCACATCCCAACAGGTATCGTTGTAAGCATGCAAGATGAGAAAAGCCAAATCAAGAATAAAGAAAAGGCTATGAAGATTCTCCTAGCCCGTATATATGAACTTGAAGAGGAAAAGAGAAACAAAGAAATAGCTGATAACAGAAAAAGCCAAGTCGGTACCGGTGATAGGTCTGAAAGAATCAGAACCTACAATTTCCCTCAAGGAAGAATTACAGATCATAGAATCAACAAGACAATTTACCAGTTAGATGACTTCCTCAATGGGAATATAGGCGAGATGATCGATTCCTTGATTGCTGAAGATCAAACTAGAAAATTAGAGAAAATAGGTGAGGAAGAATAGGTTGTTTGAATTCTTATCGAGAAAGTTTATTAAAAAATCCTATGATATGGATCAATTTACCTATAGACTTTCATTAATATCCTTGTCTTCATCTATAGGCATAGCTATAAATGTCTTGCTATTTATAATGAAGGCAAGTCTTGGATTCGTAATCCACTCTCAGGCTATCATAAACGACGCCTTTAACAACTTATCGGATTCTGTAGTTTCATTGATGGCACTTCTCGGATCAAATATCAGCAAAAAGCCTGCAGATAAGGAACATCCTTTTGGCCATGGTAGAAGTGAGTATGTAATTAGCTTGTTAGTTTCAATCATAATTATGTATGTAGGATTTACTCTTTTCGTAAATTCTGTAAAAAGTTTTAGTGATAATTATTTCGATGGTATAAGTTTTCTAACCTTAGTAATATTACTTCTTAGTAATGCTTTCAAAGTATATATTTACTTACTAAATAAGAAACTATACAAGGATCTCGACAGCGAATTAAATCTTGGAGTAATGCTTGATGCTAGAAATGATATAATAGCAACAAGTGCAATACTTGTCGGATCAATCTTACAAGCTTATGTAAGCTTCAATATAGATGCTATTATGGGTATTATCATTTCATTTTTTGTATTCTATCCAGGTCTTGAGATGTTTAAGGATACTACAGCAGTCCTTCTTGGAAAAAGAGTCGACAGCAAGATAGAAAACAAAATTGATGAGATAATTATGACAAGTGATTTGGCTATTGGTTACCATGACTTACAAATTCACGAATACGGCAAGGGAAGGATGGCTGGGTCTGTCCACGTTGAAGTTCCAGCCAACCTTACGGTAGAAAAAGTTCATAGGGAAATCGATAAGATCGAAAGAGAAATTTATAAGAAAACAAAAGTAAAGATAACAATTCACATGGATCCAACCTATTGTGTAATTGAAGATAAGTGAAAGAAGATGTAATGGAAACAGAAGTTTTAAAGATCGATAGAGAAAATATAGATGAGGATATCATAAAAAGAGCTGCAGTTCTTCTAAGGAGAGGTGAGCTTGTTGCAATTCCTACCGAGACAGTCTATGGGCTAGGAGCAAATGGTCTAGACGAGAAGGCTTGTCTAAATATTTTCAAGACTAAGAATAGGCCGGCTGATAATCCCCTAATTTTACATATTTCCAATAAAGAAATGTTATATAATCTAGTTGAAGATGTAAGCGATGATGCCAAAAAGCTTATGACTTTATGGCCGGGACCATTGACTATGATTTTCAAAAAATCTGAAATTATACCAGAAGTTGTAACTGCTGGAGGAGATACAGTCGCTGTGAGATTTCCAGTAGATGAAATCGCAAGAAGAATTATTGAAGAGGCTAATATTCCAATAGCAGCTCCTTCTGCAAACATATCTGGTAGACCATCGCCAACTAATGCCAGCGACTGTTATTACGATCTTAATGGAAAGATTCCCTTGATAATAGATGGTGGAGATTGCAATATAGGAATAGAGTCGACTGTAATTGACATGTCAGAAGATACACCTACAATCCTAAGGCCGGGCTTTTATACTTTGGAGTATATAAGGGAAATTCTTCCTAATGTAGCCTTAGATGATGCCTTAGTTGATGATAATAAGATTCCCAAATCTCCAGGTCAAAAATACAAACACTATGCTCCAAAAGCAAGAATGCAGGTTTATGTAGGAGATATGGCTTCTGATTTTATTTACAAAAAAGCTAGAGAATATCAAAATAAGGGAATCAAAGTTGGAGTCTTGGTATTTGAAGATAATATGAAAAGATTTGAAGGATTTGAGAGGATTTCTTTTGGCGATAGAAGTGACTTAAGTCAAATGAGTCATGTCCTATTTACAGCTTTAAGAAAGATGGACAAATTAAAAGTAGATCTTATACTAGCCGAAGGTGTAATGGATAATAACTTGGGTAAGAGTATAATGAATAGAATGAAAAAATCTGCCGCAGGCAATATAGAATATTTATAGGAGGGCATATGGGAAAAGTAAATGTACTAGATCATCCAGTAATTAAACACAAGATAACAATTTTAAGAGATAAAAATACAGGGGCTAATGAGTTTAGGTCCTTGGTAACAGAAATTGCAATGATTCTTGCCTATGAAGCAAGCAAGGATTTAAGCCTTGAAGAATTTGAAATGGAAACACCTATTACAAAGACAACAGGATATAGATTAGCAGGCAAAAAGCAAGCTGTAGTTCCAATCCTAAGAGCAGGACTTGGTATGGTTGATGGGGTTCTTGAAGTACTTCCAGCAGCCAAAATCGGCCATATAGGAATGTATAGGAATGAAGAGACTCTAGAGCCAGTTGAGTATTATTGCAAGCTTCCAAATGACATTGGAAACAGAGATATCTTGGTAGTAGATCCAATGGTTGCTACAGGTGGATCAGTAAACGACGCTGTAGAAAGGCTTAAGGAAAGAGGTTGTAAGTCAATTAAGCTTCTTTGTATAATAGCAGCACCAGAAGGAATAAAGGCTATCCAAGAAAAACACGATGATGTAGATATTTTCGTAGCCCAAATGGATGAGAATCTCAACGAAAATGGATATATTGTTCCTGGATTGGGAGATGCTGGAGACAGATTGTTCGGTACAAAATAAGGACATATGATGAGTAAAGAGATACTAATAATAAATTCAAATGGACCACTTACGGGAGAAGTAGAAATCTCCGGTGCAAAAAACTCTGCCCTGCCAATTCTTGCTGCTTGTGTTTTAGGTACTGAAGAGATAATCCTAGATGGTGTCCCAGAGCTTAAAGATGTTGAAATAATGGTAGATGTATTAAAACATCTTGGATCAGAGGTAGAATATATAGGAAAAAATAGCTTAAGGATAGACTCAAGTGGAATAAATACCTGCGAGACTCCTTATGAGCTTATGGATAAGATGCGAGCATCCTTTGTAGTCATGGGCCCACTTCTTTCAAGATTCCACAAGGCCTATACCAGAGCACCAGGTGGTTGCAATATTGGTTCAAGGCCGATTGACCTTCACCTTAAGGGCTTCAACGCCTTGGGTGCAGATACTAGGATAAATGATGATGAGATTGCTATAGAAGCAAATGAGGGCTTGATAGGCGATGAAATTTACCTAGATTTCCCTTCGGTTGGAGCAACTCAAAATATTATCATGGCAGCCACCCTTGCGGAAGGTGAAACTGTAATAGAAAATGCGGCCAAGGAGCCTGAGATAGTAGACCTTGCATCCTTCCTATCCAAAATGGGGGCAAAGATCAAGGGAGCAGGAACTTCTACAATTACTATTACTGGTGTAGAAAAGCTTACAGGAACAAGACACACAATTATTCCTGATAGGGTAGAAGCAGCAACCTATATGCTAGCAGCTGCTATGACAAGAGGAGATGTGAAGATTACTAATGTAATAGGCTCTCACATCAGACCTGTTATAGCAAAGCTAATAGAAATCGGTGCAGATATTGAAGAAATCGAAGAAGAAGATATTATTTTTGTAAAGGCTTCAAATAGACTCAAGGCAACCAATATCCAAACTCTTCCATATCCGGGCTTTCCTACAGATGTGCAAGCACAGTTTATGGCCCTTCTAACCCTAAGCGACGGAGAAAGTAGGATTCAAGAAACTGTATTTGAAAATAGGTTCATGCATGTAGAAGAGCTTTCCAAGATGGGAGCTGCTATAGCAACTTCTGGAAACAGGGCTACGATTGCAGGAGTTGAGAAACTTCATGGAGCAAGTGTCAAGGCAACAGATCTAAGAGCTGGAGCTGCCCTTGTTATGGCAGGCCTGGTCGCTGAAGGAGAGACTAGAGTTTCTGAGATTTATCATATAGATAGGGGATATAGTAATCTCGTTGATAAGTTGACCAAGCTTGGAGCAGATATCAAAAGAGTTACAGTTGATTAATAGGAAACAAAATGAAGATTAAAGGCATAGTCACCAACATTATATTTAGAAACGACGAGAATGGATACACAATTATGGCTGTAGACACTTCAGATTCTGATATAACTTGTGTTGGGACTATGCCCTTTTTTAATGAGGGCGATAATGTCGAGATGGAAGGAGATATAGTCTATCACGACAAGTATGGTGAACAATTCAAAATATCTTCAATAAGACTTGTAAAGCCATCTTCTAGGGAAGCTGTCGTGAAATTTCTATCTTCTGGAAACCTAAAAGGTATTGGCAAAAAAACTGCTAGAGCTATCTTTGATGTTTTTGGCAAGGATTCTGTGGACATTGTCTATAATGACCCTGATAAGCTACTAAGGGTAGATGGAATTGGCAAGAAAAAGCTTGAAGATATAAAGCTTTCTGCAGAAGATACAAGAGACTCGAGAAGGGCAATCGAATACCTCCAAGGACTAAATTTATCCTATAATCTGTCTATGAAAATTTATAAAAAATACGGTGAATCGACAGTCGATGTAGTAAAGGCTAATCCCTATAAATTAATAGAAGATATAAGGGGAGTAGGCTTTACTATGGCCGACAACATAGCCATAAATATGCAGATGGACCTTACTTCCAAGTTTAGGATTTCTGCAGGAGTCTACTACATACTAAATACAGAGGCAGAATTTAACGGTCATACTTGTCTTAAATACAATACTCTGTCCCAAAAATCTGCCAATCTTTTAAAGCTTGAAGAAGGGAGAATAAAAGAAGTAATTAATGATGATATAATTGCTGGTAAATTAGTTTTGGTAGAAATTGAGGATATCAATTATATCTATAGTTCTAATCTCCTTAAGGCAGAAAAATCAGTAGCTATGGCTATAGCGAGTAAAATTAATGAAAAATATGGTTTCGATGTCAAAATCGACTATGATCTTTCTGTGTTCTCTGATGAACAAAAAATAGCAATAGAAAAAGCTTTTGAATCCATGGTCCTTGTTATAACTGGAGGTCCAGGTACAGGTAAGACTACTATAATAAATGCTATTTGTAAAATACTATCCCAAAACGGCCTATCCTATGCCTTAACAGCACCGACTGGAAGGGCGGCAAAGAGGATTAAGGAATCGACTGGAGAAGATGCTTACACCATACACAGGCTATTAGGTATAAGACCCGATGAAGTTGTAGCTGAGTTCAACGAGGAAAATCCCATAGATAAGGACTATATTATAGTCGATGAGACCAGTATGGTCGATATCTTCCTAATGAAAAATTTGATGGCAGCAATTGGAGATAAGACTGCGATAATCCTCGTTGGAGATAGCGACCAGTTACCTTCGGTTGGTCCGGGCAATGTTTTGAAGGATATTTTAAATACGAATGTTGAGTCTGTTAGACTTAAGAAAATATTTAGGCAAGCAGGTAAGTCTAATATCATTGTTAATGCCCACAGGATAAACCAAGGAAAATACCCTATCTTAAATGAAAAAGATAAGGACTTCTTCTTTATCGATACAGCTGCTTCCGACTTCATTTCTGTACTTACATCCTTGGTGAAAGAAAGACTTACAAAATATTATAATTTCGATCCCATTAAGGACATACAAATCCTATCCCCGTCCAAGAAGACTGATTGGGGAGTGGTCAATATTAATGATCATATCCAAGAATCTATTAACAAGGAGAAAAATCTATTAAAAATCAACAACAAGATTTTCAAATTAAATGACAAGGTCATGCAAGTTAGAAATAACTATGATCTTAAGTCAATTAATCACGAAGAGGATTATGACGAAGGTGTCTACAATGGTGATATTGGTATAATCGAAAATATTGATAAGATTGATGAGAGTCTCGATGTAAGATTTGATGATGGTAGACTAATCAGGTATAAGAAGGAAGATATAAAAGATTTGGACCTATCATATGCTATTACAATCCATAAGTCCCAGGGATCAGAATTTCCATGTGTCATTATTCCTATGATGCAGGTAGCACCGATGCTTCTTACGAGAAATCTCCTTTATACAGGAGTGACAAGAGCTAGGAAAATCGTAATTCTTCTAGGAAATAAGAAAATCCTAAAGACTATGGTGGACAATAATAAATCCAACAGGAGATTTACCAACCTTTCCTATTGGATAGGAGAAATGGAGAAGGTCATTGATGATTGATTTTTTGTTTTTGGATGAAGGACTTTGCTATTCTTGTAAGAAAGAAGATATTTATAAATACCATCTCTGCCCAAATTGCTTAGATAAGTTAGACTATATAGGAAATACCTTCAAGCTCTCAGGAAATACTTGTTACAGCTTATATTTTTATAATGACTTTATGAAAAAGTTAATTGGGGACTATAAGTTTAATAGGAATACTTCACTCAAAGAAGTCTTTTCAGAGATGCTATATCAATTTTTAATCGACAAGAATTTAACTGACTTTGATTACATCTTGGCCTCACCTTCATCTAGGAAGACTGTAAATAAAAGGGGATTTGACCATATTAATCTGATAGTAGATGGTTTTTCCAACAAGCTTGAAATCAAAAAACTAGTTGAATTTAAGAAGGTAAAAAATACCAAGTCTCAGCACACTTTAAATAGATTCGAGAGAAATGAAAATCTTAGGGGAGCTTTTAGACTAGATAAAGAAATAAAGGGATCGAAAATCCTACTCATAGATGATCTGATAACTACAGGAAATACTGCCTTAGAAACCATAAAAGAATTAAAAAATAGGGGAGCAAGTGAGGTCGTAACACTGGCTATTTGTTCAGAAAGAAGTGTAAATTAAAAGAGATGATGTGAAGAATTCCCATTAGGAGAAAGCTTATATCATCTCTTTTTATTATTTTCTTTTAGATGGTCTAACCATACTTACATCTAGGAGATTAATTGCCTCATCGTCAATTATTCCATCGTCATATTGTTTCTTCTGCATAGAGGCTGAAAGGGCAAGGCCAATATTTATCAAACTAATTAGCTGGAAGGTTCCACCATATGAGAAAAATGGAAGTGGAATTCCAGTAACTGGCATAAGTCCTATGGTCATTGCAATATTTTCAAATATATGAATGAACAAAAGTCCCGCAATTCCTGTAAGCATGATTGTAATAAAAGTATTACGTGAGGTCTTTGCGATAATTACAAGTCTCATAATTACTATCGCGAAAAGTGCTATTACAATAATCGCTCCCAAAAATCCTAGCTCTTCAGCAAGAACTGAGAAAATAAAGTCAGTTTCTTTTTCAGGAATATATCCATATTGAGACTGAGTTCCCTTTAGATATCCACGGCCAGTAAGCATACCTGAACCTATGGCTATAAGACCTTGTTGTTGTTGCCAGTTACTTCCTGAAGTATCCCTTGATGGGTCGAGGAAGTTTTCGATTCTATCAAGCCTATATCCAGAAAGATTGGTTAAGACGAAAAATCCTACAATTGCTGCAAGTCCAGCAAAAATACCAATCCATTTCCAAGAAATTCCTCCAATGAAAATCATAGCAGATACAAAGAATACATATACCATAGCTGTACCAAAGTCAGGCTGTAAGAGAATAAGGCCTATTGGAAGGCCTGCCATAGCGATAACCTTTAATAAAGTCAGCTTGTCATTTATATCAAACTTATGCTTATCAAGAAAAGCAGCAAGGGAGAAAATTATTCCTACCTTGGCAATCTCAGAAGGCTGGAAGGAAAATGATCCTATATAAACCCAGGACTTCGCCCCCCACTCATCAAGACCTCGACCAAAAACTAAGGTTAAGAGCAAGAGAACAATCATCACCCCATAAACACCTAAGTAAGATCTCTTAATAAAGTCCAAATCAATTGTACATAGGACTAATATAATTACAAATCCCAATATTGTAGCAAAAAGTTGAGTCAGTATGGGCCTAATATTTCCACCGTAGGCTGAATATAAAACGACTAGACCAATTACGCTTAAGGCAATTGTTGCAAACAGAAGCATAAGGTCAAGCTCTTTCAAATCTTTTTTCTTTAAATTAAACATTTAATCACTCCAATTCTTCATTTATTATATAACATGAGCCAGTCTTTATCAATCAAATGTTATTTACCAGTCGAAGAGTATAATAAATTTGAGGTGATAGTATTTTAGATTCTAAAAAAATTAAAGAACTTTTGGAAATTCTAGATAGGATGTATCCAGATGTGGATTACTCTATGCTAAATTTTACGACTCCTTTTGAACTTTTAATAGCTACAATCCTTTCGGCCCAATCGACTGATGTTAGGGTCAATAAGGTTACAAGCGTGATGTTTAAGGATATGAATACAGCGGAAGAATTTGCAAAAGCCGATATTAAAACAATAGAAAATTATATAAGGACAGTTGGAATATATAAAAATAAGGCTAAAAATATATCTGCTACAAGCAAGATCTTGTGTAGTGATTATAACGGAGAGGTACCAGCAGATATAAAAGAGCTTATGAAGCTTCCGGGAGTTGGGAGAAAGACAGCAAATGTAGTGGCATCCAATGCCTTTAATATCCCTGCAATTGCTGTAGATACTCATGTGTTTAGGGTATCTAATAGACTGGGACTTGCAGATGCTAAAAACGTAGAAAAGACTGAAAAACAATTGATGGAAAATATTCCCAAAGAAAGATGGAGAAAGACCCACCATCAATTAATAACCCATGGTAGGGCCCTTTGTAAGGCAAGAGGCCCAATATGCGAAGAGTGTGACCTTAATGTAGTCTGCGAATTTTATAGGAGAGATCATGATTAGAATATTTGCCCTAGATATGGATGGAACGCTTTTAGATTCTAATTCGAAACTTTCTGAGGATAATATTAAAGCCCTAAGAGATTTAGAAAGCACGGGCGTTAGGGTAGTTCTTGCTAGTGGCAGAGTATTTAAGTCTGTCTTATATTTTGCAAGTAAAATCAGTAGCGATCCTTGTGTGATTGCAAACAATGGAGCTATCCTCGGATCTGATTATAATAATTTATTCTTTGAAAATCCCATAGATGATGAATATTTAGATAGGCTTTATGATTTAGCCTTAGAAAATGGCTTGGATTTTCATTTTTACGATTTAGACACTTATTATTCAAATAAATTGAAAATAGAAAAACTCGACCATCTCCGTAAGGAAAATGATAATGAATATACTACAAATATATTGATTTCAGATGATCCTTTAAGAGAGCTTAGAGCAAAAAATCACAAGGCTTACAAATTTCAAATTAACAAGACTAATGATCATCCTCTTGGAAGTGAGGGGATTAGTAAGCTAGTTAGAGACGAATTTTCTGATAGCTTATATATGACTTCATCTTTTGGTGGAGTTCTTGAATTGATGAGTAAGGGTGTATCCAAGTTTGATACCCTTCTAGCCCTTGCAGATAAAATTGGATTTACTAGAGAAAATATAGCTGCAATTGGCGATGGTCTCAATGATTTGGAAATGATAAAGGGAAGCAAGCTTTCTTTTGCTATGGGAAATGGAAGAGAAGAGCTCAAGGAAATTGCAAGCCATATAGTTTCTGATAATAATTCAGGAGCAATAAGAGAAGCTTGTGAAATAATAAAGGAATATAACCGTGTTTAATATAGTATTAATCTCGCCAGAGCATCCTGGAAATGTAGGGAATATCGGAAGGACTTGTGTCCTAACAGAATCCCGTCTCCACTTGATTAGACCCTTCAAGTTCGATTTTTCTGATAGATTTTTGAAAAGAGCGGGTATAGATTATTGGGAACATGTTGATCTTGTAATCCACGATAGTCTAGAAGAATTTATGGACTATGTAAAGGATAAAAGATATTTCCTAATAGAAACTGGAACTCAGAAAAAATATTCAGATGTAAATTTTGAAGATGGAGATTTTTTGATATTTGGTAGGGAAAAAGAAGGAATACCAGATGATTTGCTTAATGAGAACAAGGAAAAAATTATAACTATCCCTATGACAAAAAAGATAGATAGGTCCTTAAACCTAGCTAACTCTGTTAGTATAGTTTTATACGAAGCCTTAAGGCAAGATGGATTTAAATTTTAGGAGGATAAATGT
The DNA here is from genome assembly GCF_000024105.1 of Anaerococcus prevotii DSM 20548. GTDB lineage: Bacteria > Bacillota > Clostridia > Tissierellales > Peptoniphilaceae > Anaerococcus > Anaerococcus prevotii. The sequence continues at coordinate 864,031 of NC_013171.1, forward strand.
ACGATATAATTATAATTGGAGGAGGTCCAGCAGGACTTACCGCAGGACTTTATGCAGGAAGAAGTAAGCTTAAGACACTTATTATTGAAAAAGCAGTAGCTGGTGGACAGATTTCTGGAACAGCCTTTGTTGAAAACTACCCAGGATCAATAGATGAAGCAACAGGAATGGGTCTTTCTGAAAGGATGCTCGAGCAAGCGGAAGAATTTTGTGAAATAAAGTATGAAGATGTTAAGGAAGTAGAGCTTGATGGCAAGGTTAAAAAAATAAAGACTGATGGCGGAGAATATGAGGCCAAAGTAGTTATCATTTCATCAGGTGCTACCCACAGAAAATTAGATGTTCCAGGCGAGAAAGAATTCGCCAATAAGGGAGTATCCTACTGTGCCACATGTGATGGACCATTTTATACGGGTCTTGACATATTTGTAGTTGGTGGAGGAGATTCTGCCCTTGAGGAGGCAACCTATCTTACCAAATTCGCTAAATCTGTGACAATAATTCACAGAAGAGACGAATTTAGGGCAAGTGGGGTAGTCGTGGACAAGATTAAGGAAAATCCAAAAATCAAATTAGAACTTGATGCAGTTGTTAAAGAAATCAAGGGAGATAAGGAAGCAGAATCTCTTATAATAGAAAATACTAAGACCGGAGAGAAAAAAGAATTAAAATCTGATGATAATTCTCCAATTGGGGTATTTATATTTATAGGATATATTCCACAAACTGAGATATTCGAAGGCAAGATTGAAATGAACCATGGTTATATCCTAACTGATGAGGATATGAAGACTAATATCGAAGGTGTATTTGCAGTAGGCGATACCAGAGAAAAGAAGGTTAGACAGATGGTTACAGCGGCTGGAGATGGATGTATTGCAGCAGTCCTTGCGAATAGATATCTCGAAGGAAGCAATTGGTAAAATAATGTTGACAATTTTCTAACAAATAAGTAAAGTAATATTTGTAGAAAGAATTAATTAGGAGGAAATAATGGCAACAAAAGTAGCAATTAATGGATTTGGTAGAATCGGACGTCTTACACTAAGAAGAATCGCCGAAGTTGAAGAAAATATCGAAGTTGTAGCAATCAACGACCTTATTGACAAAAAAGGTCTTCTATATGCTTTCAAATACGATACAGCACAAGGTAGATTTAACGGAGACGCTGAACTAACAGATGACGGATTCAAAATAAACGGCAAAGACATCAAAGTATTTGCTGAAAGAAACCCAGAAGACCTTCCATGGGGAGAACTTGGAGTTGATATAGTACTAGAATGTACAGGATTCTTTACAGAAAAAGAAAAAGCAGAAGCTCACATCAAAGCAGGAGCTAAAAAAGTACTAATCTCTGCACCAGGTAAGGGTGATCTAAAAACTATCGTATACGGAGTAAACCACGAAATCCTTGATGGATCTGAAACAGTTGTTTCTGGAGCAAGCTGTACAACAAACTGCTTAGCACCAATGGTTAACGTATTAAAGAATGAATTCGGATTTGTTTCAGGACAAATGTCTACAATCCACGCATACACAGCTACTCAAGCTATCCAAGATACACCAGCTTCTAAGAAAGACTTAAGAGGCGGTAGAGCTGCAGCACAAAACACAATCCCTGCATCAACAGGAGCTGCTAAGGCTGTAGGTAAAGTACTTCCAGAAGTAGAAGGAAAGATTGATGGATCAGCTCTAAGAGTTCCAACAATTACAGGATCAATTACAGAACTTTACTCAGTACTTGAAAAGAAAGTAACTGTAGAAGAAGTAAACGCAGCTATGAAGAAATACTCAAGTGATGCATTTGCTTACACAGAAGATGACATTGTATCAAGTGATATAGTAGGTTATCCAGCTGGTTCAGTTTTCGACTCTCAACTAACAAAAATCGTTGAAGGTGCAGACGGAACACAAGTTGTAAAAACTGTTGCTTGGTATGACAACGAAATGGGATACGTTTCTAACCTAGTTAGAACACTAGACTATCTAGCAAATCTTTAAGAGTTAATAAAGGCGGGGGATAGCTTCCGCCTTTTTTTAACGGAAATATGAGGAGTAATATGAACAAAAAAACTGTAAAAGACTTAGACGTAAAGGGTAAAAAAGTACTAGTAAGAGTTGATTTCAACGTACCTTTATCAAAAGAAAATAATGAAGAAATTGCTGATGATACAAGAATTAGAGCAGCTCTTCCAACAATTGATTACCTACTAGAAAATGACGCTAAGGTAATCCTTATGAGCCACTTAGGTAGACCAAAGGGTGAAGCTAAGCCAGAATTTGCTCTAAAACCTGTAGCAGATTGGCTAGAGAATCACTACAAAGATAAATTCCACTTTTTCCCAAGCCCAGAAGTTGTAGATGATAAGGTTAAAGAAGAAGTAGCAAATCTTAAGGAAGGTGAAGTTTGCCTAATAGAAAATACAAGATATGTTGCTGGTGAAACTAAAAACGACCCTGAATTTGCTAAAAAACTTGCATCTCTTGCAGACCTATATGTAAATGATGCCTTCGGAACGAGTCATAGAGCACACGCATCTAACGTTGGTGTAGCAAGCATCCTTCCTTCAGCTGTAGGTTTTCTAATCGAAAAAGAAATTGAAGTAATGGGTAAGGCACTAGAAGCACCAGAACATCCGTTTGTATCAATCTTAGGTGGAGCTAAGGTATCTGATAAGATTGGTGTAATCGAAAATCTTATCACTAAAGTTGATACAATTTTAATTGGTGGTGGAATGGCTTATACCTTCCTCAAAGCTCAAGGAAAAGAAATAGGTAAATCTCTTCTTGAAGAAGATAAAATGGACCTATCCCTAGAACTAATCAAGAAAGCTGAAGCTAATAACGTAGAGATCCTACTACCAGTAGATGTTGTTATAGCAGATGAAATCAAGGCAGGTGCTGAAACTGAGATAGTTGATATTGACTCTATCCCAGAAGATAAGGAAGCCCTAGATATAGGACCAAAAACTGCAGAACTTTTCGCATCAAAAATCAAAGAAGCGAAGACTGTTGTTTGGAATGGACCAATGGGAGTATTTGAAATAAAAGAATTCGCAGATGGTACAAACAAAGTTGCAGCAGCCCTTGCAGAATCAGATGCAATTACAATAGTAGGTGGAGGAGACTCTGCACTTGCAATTGAACTTGCAGGTCTAAAAGATAAGATCACTCACGTATCAACTGGTGGTGGAGCAAGCTTGGAATTCTTAGAAGGAAAAGATCTACCAGGAATATCATCAATAGAAGATAAGTAAGGAGATATAATGCGTAAACCAGTAATTGTTGGAAACTGGAAAATGAACATGACAGTTTCTGAAGCAGAAAAACTACTAGACGAAATTAAAGACTTAGACCTAGATACAGAAGTAGAAGCAGGAGTTTGTACACCAGCTATTGATCTTCTAGTTGCTAAAGAAAAACTAGCAGGAACAAACGTAGGCTTTGGTGGACAAAATATGTACTTCGAAGAAAGTGGAGCATTCACAGGAGAAATATCTCCAACAATGTTAACTGATATCGGAGCAAAATATGTAATCTTAGGTCACTCTGAAAGACGTGAATACTTCAAAGAATGTGATTGCCTAATTAACAAAAAGGTAAAAGCAGCCCTAGACCACGACCTAGTACCAATCCTTTGCTGTGGTGAAACTCTTGAAGAAAGAGAAGCTAACGAACACGAAGCAAAAGTTAAGGGACAAATAGAAAAAGATCTTAAGGACGTTTCAGCAGAAGATATAGAAAAAGTAATTATTGCCTACGAACCAATCTGGGCAATAGGTACAGGTAAAACTGCATCAAGTGAAGATGCCGATGCTATGTGCGGATATATCAGAAGCTTAATAGCAGAAAAATACGGCAAAGATGCTGCTGAAAAAATCAGAATCCAATATGGTGGTTCTGTAAAACCAAACAATGTAGTAGAATTGATGGGCAAGGAAAATATTGATGGAGCCCTAGTTGGTGGAGCAAGCCTTAAGGCAGAAGATTTCAAAGCTTTAGTTAATTTTAATAAATAAGGAGATATAAATGAGTTTAATAACAGATGTATATGCAAGACAAATCCTTGATTCAAGAGGAAACCCAACAGTAGAAGTAGAAGTTTATACAGAAGATGGTGGATTTGGTAGAGCAAGCGTGCCATCAGGTGCTTCAACTGGTGAATGGGAAGCTGTTGAGCTTAGAGATGGTGACAAAAACTACTATCTTGGAAAATCAGTTCTTAAAGCAGTTGAAAATGTAAATGAAATCATAGCTGTAGAATTAGAATTCACTTATGACGTTACAGACCAAATTGGTATTGACAATGCAATGATCGAACTTGATGGAACAGAAAACAAGGGTAAACTTGGTGCTAACGCAATCCTTGGTGTTTCTCTTGCAGTTGCAAAAGCAGCAGCTAATGAACTTGGTGTTCCTCTATACAACTACATTGGTGGAACAAACGCTAAACTTCTTCCAACTCCAATGATGAACATTCTAAATGGTGGAGAACACGCAGACAACTCTGTAGATATCCAAGAATTCATGATCTTCCCACTTGGAGCAGAAAGCTTCGCTCACGCTCTACAAATGGGTACAGAAGTATTCCATAGCCTAAAATCAGTTCTTTCATCTAAAGGCTACAACACAGCTGTAGGTGATGAAGGTGGATTCGCTCCAAACCTTAAATCAAACGAAGAAGCTCTAGAAATTATCTGCGAAGCTATCAAGGCTGCAGGTTATGAACCAGGCAAGGACGTTTATATAGCAATGGACTGTGCTTCAAGCGAATTCTACAACAAGGAAGATGGTAAATACCACCTTGATGGAGAAGGTACTGTTAAGACAGAAGACGAAATGATCGACTGGCTTGAAGAATTAGTAGAAAAATATCCAATCATCTCAATCGAAGATGGTCTTGATGAAAACGACTGGGAAGGTTGGGCAAAACTTACAGAAAGACTTGGAAACAAAGTTCAACTTGTAGGTGATGACCTATTCGTAACAAATACAAAGAAACTTGAAAAAGGTATCAAGGAAGGCGTTGCTAACTCAATCCTAATCAAAGTTAACCAAATCGGTTCTCTAACAGAAACACTTAACGCTATCGAAATGGCTAAGGAAGCAGGATACACTGCAGTAGTTTCTCACAGATCAGGTGAAACAGAAGACGTTACAATTGCAGACCTTGTTGTTGCAGTAAACGCTGGACAAATCAAAACAGGTGCTCCTTCAAGAACAGACAGAGTTGCTAAATACAACCAACTTCTAAGAATTGAAGATGAACTTGCTGATGATGCTAAATTCAAAGGAATCAAAGCATTCTACAACATCAACAAATAATATTACTAAAGATGGCCTCTAGGGGCTGTCTTTTTTTGCCAAAAATATAGGGGAATTTATAATTTGATTTTTAGAGGAAATAGCTATCCAATTTATCACTTTTGTTGAAATAATAGTTAATTTATGGTATTATAACATAGTACGAATCGGAGGTGTCTATATGGTAAATTTCTTAGCGATTGTTCTAGTTATTGCATCAATAATCATCATAGCTGCAGTAACATTACAAGATCCTAAAACAGAAGGACTAGGAGCTCTTTCAGGAACCCAAACAAATGTTTTTGGTAGAAGCGCTCACAAGTCAAAAAACGAAACGTTAGACAAAGTAGCTATCACAGGTGGAGTAATTTTATTTGTAGCTAGTCTAATCATGATAGCAATTAACTAATAAGGGGTAAGCTATATATATAGCTTAGCCTCTTTTTTAATATAGACAACAGGAGAAATTATGAATCTAAAAGATATAATATTAAATATAGTATATGATGAAAATTATCTGCCAATGACATTTAAGGAATTAGATAAGTATCTTAAGGTGGACAAATATACTAGAAAGGCTGTTAGAGATATCATAAAAGACTTGGAGAAAGAAAATAAAATTCGAGTTTCCAATAAAAAGAGAATTATGCCTCTAACAGATGATGAGATTAATCTAATTGGTAAAATATCCATGGCTCAAGCTGGGTATGGATTTTTTATTTCCGATAATAGAGATTTCGAAGATGTTTTTATAAAAAGAGACAATATGAATAAGGCCCACAATAATGATAGGGTCAAAATCGAGCTTATTAAGAGAAAAGAGAAGGGAAGAAAGGCCGAGGGAAGAGTAATAGAAATTATTGAAAGAGCTAAAGATGAAATAGTTGGAAGCTTTCAAAAAAATAAGGGCTTTGGCTTTGTAATTCCAGACGATAGAAGTTACGGTGAAGATATATTTATAGCTGAAAAGTTCTTTAATAAGGCAAAAAATAAGGATAAGGTAGTTGTTGAGATTATAAATTATCCAAAAGACGGTAAACCTGAAGGAAGAATTAAGGAAATTATCGGCGGTAAGAACGATAAGAATATTGAAATCCTATCTCTCATCAGGGCCCACGGCCTTCCTTACCAATTCTCAAAGGAGACTAAGAAGGAAAGTCTTTACGTAAAGGATACGGTTAATGAAATAGAACTTGAAGGAAGGAAGGACTTAAGAGATCTCTTCACAGTTACGATTGATGGTAGAGATTCCAAGGACTTTGATGATGCTATTTCTATAGAGAAAAATGGAGAAAACTATGACTTGTATGTTCATATTGCAGACGTTGCCCACTATGTTAAAAAAGGAACTGCCATCGATAATGACGCCTATGAGAGGGGAAACTCTACTTATCTATTTAATATCGTAATTCCCATGCTACCAGAGGTCCTATCAAATGGGATCTGCTCTCTAAATCCCAATGAGGATAGGCTTGCCATAAGCTTAAAGATGACAATCAATGATAAGGGCAAGGTTATAGATAATGAGTTTTATGAGTCAGTTATTAATTCTGATCATAGATTGGTGTATGACGATGTAAATGCATTTTTGGATAAGAATGATGAGAATGTATATGAAGATGAGCTTATAAAAGAAAAGTTAAGGATTTTTGATGAGCTTAGGGAAATCCTAAATACTATGAGAGAAAAAAGAGGATCAATCGACTTTAATTTCTCTGAAAGTCAGATAGATGTAGCTGAGGATGGAAGAGTTTTAAATATATCAAACTTTGAAAGAGGATCGGGCAATAAGATGATTGAAGAATTCATGCTTGCCGCTAATGAAACAGTTGCAAGTCTTTTTGCCTATATGGACTTTCCTTTTATATACAGAATCCACGAAAAACCTAAAGAAGAAAAGATCGAAAGCTTTAAGAAAGCTCTTAACACTATGGGATATAATATAAGGGGAAATGACCTACATCCTAAGGACTTCCAACAAATTCTAGAAGAAGTGGAAGGTAAGGACGTTGAATCAGTAATTAATATCTTGATGCTAAGGACCATGCAGAAGGCCAAGTATTCCGAGCATAGGGATATGCACTTTGGTCTATCTACATCCTTCTACACCCATTTTACGTCCCCAATTAGAAGATACCCTGACCTAATAGTTCATAGATTAGTCAAAAAATTCATTCATAACAAGCTAACTAGTCTTAATCAGACAAGTCTTGAAAAAACAATCACAAATAATGCAGACCACCTTTCTATGACAGAAAGAAGAAGCGAAGATTGTGAGAGAGATGTGGAAGATTTACTTAAATGTAAGTATATGACTCGTTTTATTGGCGATGAATTCTATGGAAATATATCTGCAATAACTGAATTTGGCATATTTATTGAATTAGATAATACTGTAGAAGGACTTTTCATGTACAAGTTTTCTAATGATAGATACGAGTATCTAGAAGATAAGATGAAAGCCTTTAATACAGATAAAAAAATCTTCTATTCGATTGGAGATAGGGTTAAGATTAGGGTGATGGATGTAGACACATATCAGAGAAATATCGACTTTGATTTGGAGGTAAACGATGAAATTATTAGCCAACAATAAGAAGGCTTATCATGATTATTTTATAGAAGAAAAATACGAAGCAGGACTTTCACTTCTGGGAAGTGAAGTAAAATCAATCAAGAAAGGGAAAGTTTCTATTAAGGAGTCTTTCATATCTGACAGAAAAGGGGAGATGTTTATCTACGGTATGCATGTCACCCCTTATTCTCAAGCCTATGATAAGGATATCGATCCAACTAGAACTAGGAGACTCCTCCTTCACAAGAAGGAAATAAATAAATTAATAGGCAAAAAAACTCAAGCAGGCTATACAGTAGTTCCCCTTAAAATCTATGAGAGAGATGGCTTAGTTAAATTAGAGCTTGCCCTTGCCAAAGGTAAGAAGCAATACGATAAGAGAGAATCCATCAAGGCTAAGGATGATAAGAGGAAGATGGATAGGGCTCTTAAGAATTATTAAAGGAGAGAAAATGTCAAATAAAAGCACACTCAAAGTTAAGCTACTTAACTACACACCTAGGGCAGAAGAGACTATAGCTCAGGCGGGCAAACTCTGCTACTCACAAGTTGGAGTAGATGAAATAGCCGAAAAACAGGACGAAGAGTCTATTGCTAGATATGTAAAAATGCTTCAAAATCTCGGTCATCTTTCTCCGATTGAGCATGTCTCCTTTACCTTTGCCGTAGAGGGGGTATCTAGGGTCTTGACCCACCAGCTAGTCCGTCACAGGCTCGCCTCCTATTCTCAACAGTCCCAAAGATATGTGAAGCTCGACCAATTTGAGTACATAATGCCTAAAGAAATCGACGAAAATGAAGAAGCAAGAGAAATATTTATTAGGCAAATGGAAGAAAGCCAGAAGGCTTATGATGACTTGACTGATATTTTGTTTGAAAAACATTACCAAAGCTTTATGGATGAAGGTCAAGATGAAAAATCAGCCAAAAGATCTGCTAGTAAAAAGGCCATAGAGGATGCAAGATACGTCTTCCCAAATGCTTGTGAAACAAAGATTGTTTTTACTATGAATGCAAGAAATCTCCTTCATTTTTTCAATATGAGATCATGCCTAAGGGCCCAATGGGAGATAAGAGACCTGTCAGATCAGATGATAAGACTCGTAAAAGATATTTATCCAAATCTCTTCCTAAATGCAGGTCCATCTTGTATTAATGGCCCTTGCCCAGAAGGTAAGATGACTTGCGGGAAAATAAAGCAAGTGCGCGAAAAGTATAAAAATATATAAAGCTTAATATTTTAAAAACAAAAATAAGGATGGAGACTTTATGTCCTATATACAACTAAACAATCTAACAAAAGAATTTAAATCTGGAGATACTAAGATTGTCGCAAATGATAAGATAAACTTCTCTCTAGAGGAAGGAAGGTTATTGATAATAGTCGGAGCAAGTGGGGCTGGTAAGACAACTCTTCTTAATCTCATTGGTGGGATGGATAAGGCTACTAGTGGGGAGATTCTAATTGATGGGAAAAACCTAGTAGGTCTTAGCGATAGAGACCTTACCGAATATAGGAGAAATGATGTAGGTTTTGTATTTCAACACTATAATCTCATACCAAACTTGACTGCTCTTGAAAATGTAGAGATGGCTTCAGAAATTTCTGATAATCCACTAGAAGCAGAAAAAATACTCGAGGAGGTAGGACTTAGTCATAGATTAAACAACTTCCCTTCTCAACTATCAGGAGGAGAACAACAAAGGGTGGCCATAGCCAGGGCCTTAGCCAAAAATCCCAAGCTTTTACTTTGTGATGAGCCAACAGGTGCCCTAGACTATGAGACAGGAAAAAATATCCTTAGGCTTTTACAAGATGCTTCAAGGAAGATGGGAGCCACAGTAGTAATCATAACTCACAATTCATTAATAAAACCAATGGCAGATCAGGTAATAGAGATCAGAGACGGGAGAGTCGACAAGGACTATATCAATGAAAATCCTGTTTCAGTTGATGAGATAGAGTGGTAATATGAATAAAACTTATATAAAAAGCATCTTCGCTGATATGAAGAAAACTAAGGGAAAGGTCCTATCTATTATGATAATGGTAGCTCTAGCAAGCCTGGTTGTAGTGGGACTTTTGCTTTCTGGGCCTTCAATGAGAAAAAGCCTAAATAATTCCCTAGGAGAATACAAGCATCCTGATCTAATAGTAAGGTCGACTTATGGCCTTGATTTTGAGGACCAGGCCCTTATTAGAAAAGAAGAAGGAATTGATAAGATTAATTTCATTAGGGCTTCTGATCTAACAATAGGCGAAGATATTATAAGGCTTAAAGAATACGATTCTGAAATACCCAAATCAGTGATTACAGAAGGAAAAATACCATCAAAAGATGACGAGATAATCCTCGATGAAAATCTTAAAGATAAATACAAGATCGGTGATGAGCTTAGCTTTTCCTATATCAATGATGAGCAAAAAGATGATCAAAAGATGGCAAGGTTAAAGTATAAGATAGTGGGTTTTTATAAATCATCTGATCACTTTATGGAGGATATGAAGGAAATTTCACCGCTTGGTAAAAGTGAAATTGCAGGATTTGCCTATGTTTTGTCTAATAATTTCTTGTCGGATAAGTATCATGAGGCAAATATAGTCTACAAAGATTTGCTTAATATTGATAAGACAAGCTCATCCTATGTCAAAAAGATAAATAGTAAAAAAGATGGTTTGGAGTATAGGATTAAAAATAGGCCTGGCCAAGTCTTAAATAAAATTAGGAAAGACGCTGATAAAGAAATATCAGATGCCGAAGATGACTTGATAGATGCTGAAAAAAAGCTTAGTGATAATGAGAAAAAGCTCATTGAAAGCAAAAATGACCTTGACGAAGGCTTTAGAAAGTACGAAGCAAATAAGAGTGAATTTAATCAAGAAATTGTTAAGGGAGAAAAAGACCTCGTTAAAGCAAAAAATAATCTAGATCAAGGAAGAGAAAAGCTTGAAGCAGGTAGAAGAGAATACCAAGCAAATCTCGAGAAATATGAAGGCGAGATCAAAAAAGCGGAAGAAGAGCTTGATAAAAAGCAAAAAGACTTAAATATAGGACTTGCTCAAATTGATGAACCTAAGAAGGAAATGGATAAGGCTTATGAAGAGCTTAATGAAAAGTTTGAGTCATCATTTAACAAGTTAGAAGAGGCAGAAGCAAGTCTTATTTTGGAAGAAAATTATATCAATGCTAAAAAACAAGACCTAGAAGAAGCGAAAAGCCTTGAAGATCAAAGCAATCCAGATATAATCGAAAAAATCAATCAGCTAAATGAAGAAATCCAAACCAGCCAAGCGAGTTACGAGGCTGGTAAGGCCGAATATGATAAAAATAAAAAAGAACTAGATGAAAAATACAGCCAGGCTAAATTTGAACTTGACCAAAAACTTGGAGAATTGCGAGCCAAGGAAGATGAGTTAAATAAAGCCCAGGCCCAACTTGATGAAGCTAATAAAAAGCTCGCAAATAAAAAATCTTCAGGCAAAGCTGAGTTAGATAAGGCATATGCTAGCATTAAAAATAGTGAAGGCGAGTTAAATCAAGGACAAAGAGATTATGAAAATGGTCTAGCTGAGCTTGATAGAAATAAGGAAGAAGGAAAGAAAAAACTTGCTCAAGCCTATGATGAATTAATTGATGGGCAAAAAAAATATCAAGATGCTAAGGAAAAATTCGATGAAGAAAAGGCAAAGGCTTCAAAGGATATAGATAAGGCCAAAAAAGATATTGGAGATTCAAAGGAAAGCCTCTTGACCTTACAAGATCCAGAATACACTGTAGAAAGCATCTTTGACAATAGAGGAATCGACACCTACTATCAAAACTCATTGAACATGGATAGATTATCCAAAGTTTTCCCGGCCTTTTTCTATCTAGTAGCGATGCTCGTAACACTTACAACAATGAAAAGATATATAGAAGAGCAAAGGATTATCAATGGATGTCTCAAATCTTTGGGTTATACTAACAGAGACATAGCCAAGAGATTTTATATATATGGCATAAGTCCAACGATTATAGGAGCTCTCTTGGGAGCTGTAATAGGAAGATTTATAATCCTAAAGGTGATATTTAAAGCTTATTCAACAGGATTTAAGGTCCTAGAAATGGATGTGATAAATAGTCTACCTGCTTTAACCATATCTGTTCTAGTATCTACTCTACTTATAGCCTTTACAGTTTTTATTAGTTCTAAGGAAACTGTTAGAGAGGTGCCTGCTAATCTATTAAAGGCAAAGGCTCCTGATGCAGGTAGCAAAATATTTCTTGAAAGAATTAAGTTCTTGTGGAAGAGACTATCCTTTATGGCAAAAATAACATCTAGGAATCTTTTTAGATACAAGTCCAGGATGCTGATGACTATATTTGGAGTTGGAGGATGCACGGCCCTGCTTTTCTTTGGCTTTGCTATGATAGATGCTATTAAGGACACATCAAGTATCCAGCAAGAAGAAATTCAGCATTATAGCCTAGTTTCTATGATAAATACTAAGGCCAAGAAGGAAGATCTTGATAGCTATAATCAACTTATAGAAAGTTACGATAATATTGATGTATATAATGAGAAGGCAAGTCTTGAAAAAAATAGGGAAAAACTTGATTTGTCTATAATAGTCCCAGAAAATGATAAAAAACTAAAGGATTTTGTAAGTCTTAGAGATAGGAAGAGAAATCCTATTGATTTAACTAAGGAAAATATAGTTATTACTGAAAATATAGCGAATAAATTAGGAATAAAAAAGGGGGATAAGTTAAGGGTAGATATAGACGGAGAAAATACTGAAGTTATTGTAGGAGATATAAGTGAAAATTATATCAGTGACTACATGTATATTTCTAGAAAATATTACATTGATAATATTGGAAAGGACCTAGTATATAATTCCAATCTAATCAAGGCAGATCCAGTAGAAATCAAAGATAAGATAGATGATAACAAGGCGGTTAATGCCCTAATCAATAAAACTGGAGCTTACGAGTCTATGGATGCTCTTTTGGCTAATTTGAATTTAGTTATAAGTGTTATCACCCTCATATCTTCAGCCCTCGCCATCGTCGTTTTGTATAATATAACAAGTATTAATGTCGGGGAAAGGAAGAGGGAGCTTGCAACTATCAAAGTCTTAGGCTTTTACTCTAAGGAAGTTACCTCTTATATTTATAGGGAGATTTTCATCCTAACCATACTTGGAATTGTCTTGGGATTTTTCTTAGGCTATGCTATGTTTAGATATATAATAGCCATAGTTGCACCAGAAGATATAATGATTGCCTACAGGACCCATATTATTAGTTATATAATCGCGGCAGCTATAACATTAGTAATTTCACTAGTGATTCTACTTTTTGTCCATAAGGATTTAAAGAAAATTGATATGGCAGAAGCAATGAGCTCTGGAGAATAAAGTGGCCTTCGGGTCACTTTTTAAAATTTCTAAAATTTTGTTATAATATATACTGAGGTGTTTATGAAAATTATTTTAGTAAGACATGGCCAAACCCAAGCTAATATTTCTTGGAAATATTCTACAGATGATACTATCTTAGCGGAAAGTGGCCTTTATATATTAGATAAAACAAAAAAATTACTAGACTACTATAAGATAGATAAGGTTTATACATCAGATCTTATAAGAAGTCAACAGACCGCAAAAAGATTAGGCTTTGATGATTTTACGATTGATAAAAGATTGAATGAAATGAACTTTGGAGACTTCAGAGGTCGTGGGATTGATGAGGTAAGAGAAAGTGAAAAGGACTTTTTCCTTAAGGAAGAAAAGGATTATTTTAATATCAAATACCCATCTGGTGAATCAAGAAATGATGTGATTAAAAGGACTAGTGATTTTTTAGAAGAAAAGTCTAGAGAAGAAGACGGTACAATTCTTTGTATATCACATGGCATAGCCATAAGATCAACTCTTTTTTGGATATTAAAAGATTTAGACAATTGGGGAAGCTTTTGGATAGATAACGGCTCTCTTACAATCTACAATATCGAAGATGATAAGAGACTAATTGAAAGTGTAAATAAAATATGAAGTTCATCCACTTAGCTGATGTCCACTTAGCAGATTCCTTTAACTTCGATAAGACTTTATCTAAAAAGATTAGGGAAGCTTCATGGCAGAGTCTATCAAATATTTTACAGTCTAATAAGGATGTTGATTTTGCTTTAATTGCAGGTGATCTTTTCGAAAGAGCATACTTTACAGCAAGTGATTTTAAGAGATTATTTAAGATATTTGAGGATTTTTCTAAGGATATTTATTATGTGAGTGGAAATCACGATTATTTTGATTCTTACAATAGTATCTTTTTGGAAAATTCTCCGGAAAATTTCCATGTCTTTGGCTCAGAAAATCTAGAAGTTTTTGAAAAAGATAAGCTAAGAGTATACGGGATTTCTTATAAGGATAGGATATTTTCTAAAGATTTAGACCTTGCGATAAAGTTAGATGATGAATTTTTCAATATATTTTTAATTCATGGAGATGTTGATAGGGAAGAATCTAATTATTTTTCTTTAAATTCAAAAATAATGACCGAGACTAATTTTGATTATATAGCCATGGGTCATATCCATAAGGCTCATAGTCTAAATAATATTTACTATCCGGGATCTGTTGAGCCTCATGATTTTACTGACATATATGATTATGGTTATATCAGATACGATGATGGAAAGGTTAATTTTTTCGATTCTTCTATCCTTAAATTTTACGATTTTAAACTAGACTTTAGGGATTTTGATAATGAAGAGGATTTACTTTCTTATATAAATCACAAATTGAAAAATAAGAAAAATATTGTAAGGATTGAAATATCAAGTAATAAAGATATAGATCAGAAATTTATAAGAAATAATATTGATGCAATCTATAAGGAAATCCACATTAAAGAAAAAAAAGATTTATCCTATATGATAAGTCTTTTCCCTAATTCTCTTTTATCTCTTTATGCCAAAAAGTTCGACAGTCCTAAAAATGAAATTGAAAATCTCGCCTTAGAAATGGGGCTTGATGCAATTCTTAGGAGTAAAGATGACTAGAGTTTTTATTAAAGAAATCCATATAATTTCCTTCGGGAAGTTTGAGGATAAGAAAATAAGATTTGATGAAAATTTTAATTTAATATATGGCAAAAATGAAACAGGTAAATCAACTGTGACGAATTTCATCGAAGGCTTACTATATGGATTTGATGAAGGAAAAAATAAGAAAAGTTTTTCTTATAAAAAAGAAGCCTATAAGCCCAAACTTTCCTATAAATATGCAGGAAGTGGAATTTTTAATAAAGATGGTATCGACCTAAAAGTAACAAGGAACTTTGAAGATGGTTCATACAAGTTGATTAATCTCTCAAGCGGAGACGAAATTCCTTCTAAGGATTCAAATCTTGGATTTCCTGGAGAATATATCCTAGATATGACCTATGATATCTATAAGAATTACCTTACAAGTTTTCAAGGGCAAAGGTCAGAACAAAAGGCCAAGGAGAAGCTAATAGAAAGCTTGGCCAACCAGGATATAGACTATGATTTCTCAGCAAATAAGGCCATTGGAATCTTAGATGATAAATTAAACAAATTAGGAAGCGATAGGGCCTACACTAAACCCTATCTTAAGGTAAAGACTGAAATCAAAGAAATCGAAGATAGGCTCTATGAAATAAAATCCTATAAAAAATCTTACGAGAAAGACTTCAAAAGACTTGACTATAATAAGAAAAGACAAAGATCTTTAAGGGAAAAATATGAAAAAGATAAAGAGAAATTGGATTCTTACAAGAAATATAGGGCAAATCAGAATTATAAAGATTATAAGAAGTGGACGGATGAACTCTATAAAATAAATGAATCAATAGGATCTTACAGTGATGTATTTGGACTTGATGAGGAGTATTTCCTATCCCTAGAAAAAAATTTAGGTCAAAGTAAAAAGTCTCATAGCTCAAATACGAAGTATATAGTTTTTATACAAGTCTTACTTTTCACATTTTTAGGTTTTTCTATAAATAAATATTTTTATCTACTCGCTTTAAGTTTTATGCTAGTATTTATTTTCTTAATAAATTCCACTAAAAAAACAGAAGATAGTAGAAATGACCTAAGCCAGTATAATAAATTGAGAGCAAGGTTTCTAAAATATAAGAGCTTAAAGAAGGAAAAAGAAAAAATAGAAGATGTCCTTTCAATACTTAGAAATCAGGATATTAAAGATTGTGAAAGTACTTTTGACCTAGAAGATTTTGAAAATTATGATATTGAGAAGGCAGAACTTAACCTAGATTCTTATCTAGACGATTTAGATAAAATAAATGTTGAGATTTCAAGAGATGAAAAAAACCTTGTAAGTATAGAGGAAAAAATAGAAGACGAAGTCGACCTAGTCGATAGATTACACTTCCTAGAGAATAAATTAGTTGAGATTGAAAACAAGAAGAGGGCTATTAATCTTGCAAAAAGCACTATAAAGGAAATTATCGATGAAAATAGGAATGATTTCACCAATTTAAACAAAAGAGCAAATCAGATTATTAGAGAAATAAGCAAAAATTCTTTTGACTCAATAATATTTGATGAAAAATTAAATCCTAAGATAAGAACTAAGGAAGGCTACGATATGATGGTAGATCAACTTTCTAAGGGTTTTATGGACCAACTATCTTTTGCTTTGAAACTTAGCATAAATGAGGAAGCTTTTTCCAAGATATTTATGGTCTATGACGATGCTTTTATCAATTATGACTTAGAAAGATTAAGAAATGCTCTATTCTTTCTTTTAGATGCCGCAAGCTTTAGACAAATTATCTATTTCACTTGCCATGATAGGGAGAGGGAAGTATTTGAGTCAGAAGGAATTAAAATTAACTATATAGATATGGAGGATGTATGATATATGCAATAGCAGATTTACATCTTGATTATACAGAGAATAAGTCCATGGAAGTTTTTGGTGACGGTTGGGCTAATTACCAGGATAGGATTTTTTCTAATTGGGAAAAGATCATAAATGATGACGATACCGTCCTTATACCAGGAGATATTTCCTGGGCTATGAGCGTCGAAGAAGCAAGGATCGACCTAGGAAAAATCGATAAGATGAAGGGGAAGAAAATACTCATGAAAGGCAACCACGATTACTGGTGGTCTTCCCTGAAAAAACTTGAAGAATTGGGCCTTTCTACTTTATCCTTCCTTCAGAACAATCATTTTGAAGTCGAAGGATATGATATTTGTGGAACCAGGGGCTGGATTTCCAAAGATAATAAGGACTTTGATGAACACGATTTAAAGATATATAAGAGAGAGCTTATTAGGCTTGAAAATTCATTTAGAGAAAGTAAGAGTAATAAGAGGATAGTCCTCCTCCATTATCCGCCCCTAAATGCGGATGGAAGCTTTAATGAGTTTTTTGACTTATGTAAGGAATATAAGGTATCTAAACTCATTTACGGTCACTTACATGGAGTAGGACATAAGTTAATCAAAGAAGGGAATATAGAAGGCATAGAGGTCTCTTGCGTTGCGGGAGATTATATTGATTTTATGCCAGTAAGGATAGGATAATGCATAGAGAAATAGAAGTAAAAGTTTTAAATATTGATGTTGAAAAGATGATAGAAAAATTAGAATGTTTGGGTGCAGATTTAATTAACCATGAATTCCAGAAAAACTACACCTTTATACCAAAAGGAAGCGATGGTTTCGAGGAAGGCTATCTAAGAGTCAGAGAAACTACCCATAAGGATAATGGTGAAAAGGAAATAGAGCTTACCTTTAAGGAAGTTAAAAATGTTGATGATGTAAGGATTAACAATGAATACACAACCCATATAGACTCAGTAACTATGATGAATAGAATCTTAGAGCATATAGGTATGGAGCTTGAATATAGTGGTGAGAAGGAAAGAATCTCCTATAGATATAAGAATCAAAGATTTGATATTGATATTTGGGATAAGGATACTTACCCAGAACCATATATGGAAATAGAATTTTCTAATCAATCAAAAATCGATGAGATCATTGATGATTTAGGCATTGATAGAAAGAATGTAACCAATAAATCAATAACAGAATTAAGAGAAGATTTATAAAAATTTTTGACATTCGTTTATTTCGTGATATAATAAAAAAAACTTAAGGAGTAAACGATGATTTCTATAAAAAATTTATTAAATTCATTTGATTTGACAAAAGAAGACTTACTAGAGATAATTGATTTAGGTAATGCTATTTATAAGAGTCCTGATGATTTTTCCCATTGTGCAGACGGAAAGATATTAGGGACTCTTTTTTTTGAGCCTTCAACTAGGACTAGACTCTCATTCGAGTCAGCCATGCTTAGGCTAGGCGGTTCTGTAGTAGGTTTTTCTGATGCAGGAGTTTCTTCATCAACTAAGGGAGAAAGCCTAGCCGATACAGTAAGGACAGTAAGCCAATACGCCGATATTATCGCCATGCGCCATCCACAAGAGGGAGCAGCCTTCCTTGCAAGTAAAACTGCAGATTGTCCAATAATAAATGCTGGAGACGGTGGTCACCAACATCCGACCCAAACACTTACTGATATTTTAACAATATCAAATTACAAGAAAGACCTATCAGGTCATGTTATAGGCCTATGTGGAGATCTTAAATATGGAAGAACAGTCCACTCCCTACTTAAAGTGATGAGCATGTTCCCAGACAATAAATTTATCCTCATATCACCGGAAGAATTAAAGCTTCCAGAATACGTAAAAAAAGAAGTATTCGCAGATGGAACTAATAATTTCGAAGAAGTAAGAAGCTTAGATGATGTAATGGATCAGTTGGACATACTATATATGACCAGGATTCAAAAGGAAAGATTCTTCTCTCAAGCCCAATACACTAGACTCAAGGATTCATATCTACTAGATAAGGAAAAAATGCAAGCTGCAAAGGATGATTGCATTGTTCTACATCCACTGCCAAGAGTAACTGAGATTGCAACAGAAGTTGACTCAGATCCTCGTGCAGTTTATTTTAAACAAGTTAAGTTTGGTATGTATGTAAGAATGGCGCTAATTTTAAAACTTTTGGAGGCAAATAATGATAGAAATAACTAGTATAAAAGAAGGAATCGTAATCGATCATATCAAGGCAGGCCTTGGCATGGAAATATTTAATAAACTTGACCTAAGACATCTTAAAGATGAGGTAGCAATAATATTAAATGCAAAATCAACCCAACACGGAAGAAAAGATATATTAAAAATCGCAAATAATATAGATATTAATCTTGATATAGTTTCAATCATTGACCCATCAGCTACAATAAATATCATAAAAGACGAGAAGGTAGTCGAAAAACTAAGCTTAAAGCTTCCTAAGGAAGTTAAGGGAATCTTAAGCTGTCAAAATCCAAAATGCGTATCAACTAGCGAAAGAGCTGTTGAAAGCGACTTTATCCTAATAGATGAAAAAGAGAAAAATTACAAATGTGCCTACTGTGGTCATATTTATGATGTGGAAGAATAGATGAAGCAGATTTTCACAAACTTTTATGGCTTTGACGATATAAAGATTACAAAAAGGCCAATCTATGTCGAAGATGGATTAATAGTTGAAGAATTCGAAAAGGACGAGGATACAGAAGTTATTGATTGCAATAACCTCGCCCTAGTTCCAGCCTTCACAGACCTCCACGTTCACTTTAGAGATCCCGGTTTTACCTACAAGGAGGATGTTGAAACAGGCTCTAGGGCAGCTCTTAAAGGAGGATTCACCTCTGTTCTTCTTATGGGAAATACGAATCCTCCAGTATCAAGCCCTGAAGTCTATGAAGATATAATAGGAAGAAGTAAAGATTTAGATTTAATTGATGTAGAGCAAGTCTACACAATCACAGAAAATCTTGGAGGAAAGAGCTTAGATCATCTAGAAAAAATGCCAGGATCTGTGAAATTTCTTTCAGATGATGGTAGGGGAGTAAATGATGATAATATCATGTATGAAGCTATCCTAAAGGCCAAAGAACTGGGTGTAAAGCTTGCCCTTCATGAGGAAGTTGCTAGAGTTTCTATGAAGGATTACGAAATAGCAGAAGATGCTATGACTATAAGAGACTGCTATCTTGCCTATAAACTAGATTGTCCAATTCACTTCTGCCATGTATCCACAAAAGGGGCAATGACAGCTATAAAATATTTTAAGGATTTAGGCGCTCCAATTACATGCGAAGTAACCCCTCATCATATAAATTTTTCTGACAAGAAAAGAGAAGAAATGAAGGTCAATCCTCCAATAAGAAAGGAAATTGATAGGAAATTTCTTATTCAAATGATAAAGGAAGGTTATGTAGATGCAATTTCTACTGACCATGCCCCTCATACAAAAGAAGAGAAAGAGAAGGGAGCTCCAGGATTTATTGGTCTTGAGACAGCCTTTTCAACCTGCCTTAAAGTCTTAGTCAAAAGTGGAGAGATTTCTCTAAACAAGCTAGTAGAAATAATGTCTACAAATCCTGCGAGGATTCTTGGTCTAAATAAGGGAAAACTTGAAAAAGGATACGAGGCAGATTTCGTCCTCATAGATTTAGACGAAGAATATATTTATACGGAGGAAGAGATTCTATCAAAATCAAAGAATTCTCTAATGATTGGCCAAAAGCTTCCTGGAAGAGTTAAAAAAGTTTACAAGAAAGGAATAATAAAATATGAAGATAATAGATAAATTATACGAAAAAGTCTCAAAAAATGGATTTGTATGTATTGGACTTGATAGCTCCATTGATTATATTCCGGAAAATATGAAAGCAGGAAAAAGTGTTAGCGAGGCGCTTTTTTCTTATAACAAAGAAATAATAGATCAAACTTATGATGTTTGTGCAATTTATAAATTACAAATCGCCTACTACGAGTCCTACGGTATCGAAGGCATGATTGCCTATAGAGATACACTTTCTTACCTTCGAGAAAAAGATCTCCTATCTATTGGTGATGTTAAAAGAAGTGACATAGCAGCAAGCGCAAAAATGTATGCCAAGGCCCACTTTGAAGGTGATTTCGAAACAGATTTTATAACTCTCAACCCTTATATGGGCATGGATTCAATCGAGCCTTACGAAGAATACATAGAAAAAGGAGATAAGGGTGTCTTCGTACTTCTTAGAACGTCCAATCCTGGAGCCAAGGACTTCGAAGTTCTCCCTGTCGATGGAGAAGAGTTCTTCTACAAGGTAGGAGATAAGATGAGAGAGCTCAATGAAAAGTATATAGGAAAGTCAGGATTTGGACCTATAGGGCTTGTAGTTGGGGCAACTCACAGCGAGGAAGTTGAAAAAATCAGAAAAAGATATGATAAAATGTTCTTCCTAATTCCTGGATTTGGTGCTCAAAAAGCAGACAGTATGAATGTATACAAACTCCTCGAAGGATTAAATGGGGGAGTGGTAAACTCTTCTAGGGCAATACTTAAAAACTGGCAAAACTATGAAGACGGGAGCGAAAAAGTTGGATATTATGCTAGGAAAAAAGCTATAGAGACTTATGAGGAAATTAAGGCAAATGAAGTCCTATAAGAAAGCGATAATAAAAGAAAATATAGAAATATCTGATGGAATCTATCTAATGAAACTAGCTTGCGATATGAAGGCAAGACCTGGACAGTTTTTTATGTTTAGGTCAGATTCCTTCAGGCAAGACCCACTTCTTTCAAGACCCTTTGGTGTTTGCGATGAAAAAGACGGGGAACTTTCCTTCCTATACCAAGTCGTAGGAAAGGGAACCGAAATTATGGCAAGTCTTAGGAAAGATACTGAGGTAAAACTCTTAGGCCCTCTAGGTAATGGCTTTAGTCTTCAAAAAGATAAAAAAATCGCAGTAGTAGGTGGGGGAATCGGTATAGCTCCTCTCCTATATTTGGTAAAAAGCCTTGAAAATAAATGTGATTTCTATGCTGGATTTGCCAAAGATCCTTATTATATGGAAGAGTTTGAGCCTTATGCCAACAAAGTAGTTACGACGAGTGATTTATATGATAAGAAATTCATAACGGCTGCTATAAATCCAGACGACTATGATTATATATACGCATGCGGACCAAATCCAATGCTAAAATCTCTTTATGAAAAGGCAAAAGATATTCCTATGGAAGTATCTATGGAAGCTCACATGGCCTGCGGAATTGGAGCATGTCTGGGTTGTACTATAGAAAAATCTGATGGAGAATTCCTAAGAGTTTGTAAGGACGGTCCTGTTTTTGATAGCAAGGAGGTCTTTGGATGAATACTAAAGTAAAAATTGCCGGAGTAGAATTTAAAAATCCTGTTATAGCTGCAAGTGGAACTTTTGGTTTTGGTAAGGAGTTTTCTGAATATATAGACCTAAATAAATTAGGTGGTATTTGCTCTAAAGGGCTTACCCTTCACAGGAACTTAGGTAACAAGGGAGTGAGGATTCATGAGACTGCATCAGGGATTATGAATTCGATTGGCCTTCAAAATCCAGGCATTGACTACTTTACCAAGGAAGAATTGCCTTTTCTCGAGAAATTTGATACCGTAGCAATAGCAAACCTTGGGGGTCATAGCGTAGAAGATTATGTAAAGGGAGCGGATATCTTAGATAAGACAAGTGTCCCAATGATTGAGCTTAATATATCTTGTCCTAATGTTAAAGAAGGGGGAATGGCTTTCGGTACTGAACCTAAGAAGGCCTGTGAAGTTATAAAGAAGGTTAGAAATGTAACTAAAAAGCCTCTAATAGTAAAGCTATCTCCAAACGTTGGGTCTATTGGCGATTTTGCTAAAATTGCCGAAGATGAAGGAGCGGATGCAATTTCTCTAATCAATACCATAAATGCTATGGCTATAGATATCAGGAGGAAAAGGCCAGTATTTGAGAATAAGACTGCAGGTCTTTCGGGTCCTTGCGTTAAGCCAATAGCCGTTAGGATGACCTATGAGGCAGCATCAGTTGTAAATATTCCAGTTATCGGCATGGGAGGAATTATGACTTATGAGGATGCCATAGAATTTATTATGGCGGGAGCTTCTGCTATTCAAGTTGGGACAGCAAACTTCATTGATTATAAGTCAATGGAAAATATTATAGATGGAATTTCTAATTTTATGAAAGAAGAAAATATAGAGGACCTTGAAGAAATAAGGGGAATAATCTAGGAGGAGATAATGGATAAAACTTTAGAACTACTTAAAAAATCAAACGCACTTTTGGAAGGTCACTTCATACTATCAAGTGGTAAACATTCCAATAAATACATACAATGTGCTAAGTTAATAGAAAATCCTGTATACTGCGAAGAAGTTGCAAATATAATAGGAGAAAAGCTTAAGGAAAAAGGCATAGAGGTTGACCTATGTGTGGGCCCTGCTATGGGAGGAGTAATAATTTCTTATGAACTTGCTAGGGCACTTGGGGTAAATGCTATATTTACTGAAAGGGAAAATGGACAAATGACCCTAAGAAGAGGCTTTGAAATCAAAGAAGGCATGAAGGTTATAATAGTAGAAGATGTAATCACTACAGGTAAGTCTTCATTTGAAACTGTTGATGTTATAAGATCTTGCGGAGCGGAAGTCCTTGCATTGACATCAATTGTAAATAGATCCAATAAAGATGAAATAAATGGACTTCCAATAATTTCTGCAACTAAAATTGACGTAGATACTTGGGATGAGGGCGAAATTCCTGATGAGTTAAAAAATATTCCAGCCACAAAGCCAGGATCAAGATCACTTAAGTAAGTCCTTGCATTATCTATAATTTATCATATAATTAAATAATAGATAAGGGGATAGTTATGAAGGTAAGAAATTCTATTAAAAAATTAATATGTACGGCCGCTATACTAACTCTAGGAATTACTTTGGCTAACACAAAATCTTTCGCTGGCTCAAAAGATAAGAAAGACTTAATGTATTATGGTCTGCAAAAGATTAACGCCGAAACTTATAATCTTAGAGATATGAAGAAGGAAAGATTTGATAAGTTAGATAAGGATCTTGATAAGGCAATTGAGATTGGTTGCGATAATGTCAATAGTAAAAGCTATTTTTATCTTTTACAGGATATGCCTTTTACAGGAAGTGAGCTAGATTACGGTTTAGCTGATACAGGCCTTTATGGTTTGGGTCAAGACTTTAAGGATGTTTCCGAAAAATATGGGATAAATCCATTATTGCTAATGGCTATGGCCAAGCATGAAACTGGAAATGGAACGAGTGATTTGTTTAGAGAAAAGAATAATCTCTTTGGCTTTAATGCTATTGATCACGATCCTTATAATATGGCAAGTAAATTTAAGGATCCAAAAGATTCTATTGATACGGTTGCCAAGCATCTTAAGGAAGAATATTTAGACAAGAACGGCACATATTTTAATGGGGTTTCTGCAAAGGGTATAGGAACATCATATGCTTCTGATCCAGAGTGGTCCCAGAAAGTTAATTCAATGATGATTGAAATCGCAGATGAAATGTTAG
This sequence comes from Anaerococcus prevotii DSM 20548, assembly GCF_000024105.1. GTDB lineage: Bacteria > Bacillota > Clostridia > Tissierellales > Peptoniphilaceae > Anaerococcus > Anaerococcus prevotii. The sequence goes on from NC_013171.1 coordinate 888,384, forward strand.
AAACATACAGGGCAGGTCAGTAATGGCCTGCTTTTTTGAATAGTAAAAGTATAATGTATTAAAGGAGTAGATTATGAATACAAGAGATTATTTAGAAGCTAAATCCTTTGACGGTTACAAGTTTTTTGGAGCCCACAAGAAGGATAAGGGATATATATTTAGGCTACTCGCTCCGAATTCTAGCGAGGTATACATTATCGGTGACTTTAACAATTGGGAAAGACAAGCTATGAGAAAGTATTCGACTGGAGTTTTTTCTATAACAATTGACCAGGCTAAAATTGGAGATGCTTATCAATTTATATTGAAAGATGGAGATAGAGAAGAAAAGAAAATTGATCCATTCGCGAAGTCCATAAATTATATAGAAAAAACAGCAGTAATTTGTGACGACACATTTAAATATAAGAGTAGGCAGATTAGGACTGAAGCTAAAAATATTTTGCAAGTTTTTCTGGGATCTTTATTCAAGGCTAAGGAAAAATCAGCTGATGAAATTTTTAATTCCATAATAGATCATGCCAAGGAAAATAATTACGACACAATTCTTCTTATGCCAGTAAATGAATACCAAAATTACAAGTCCATGGGCTATGCTCCTATGAATTTGTTTTCTTATTCAAATAGGTACGGGGATTTAGTATCTTTTAGGCAATTTATTGATTTGGCTCATAAGAATAAAATAAAGATCTTAGTAGAACTTGATATAGGAGAGTTTGATCCCGATAGTATGGGACTAATAAATTTCGATGGAAATAATATTTACAATTACCCTTATGATGATATTCTATATAATTATCATGGATCCATTAATTTTGACCTAAGTAAGCCTTTAAGTCAATCTTATGTACAAAGTGCTGTAGATTATTATTTGAAAGAATATAAGGTCGATGGAATTTATTTTCCTGCCATAGAAAATATTTTGTATTGGCAAGGAGATAAGAATAGGGGAATAAACAAAGAATCTTCGGAGTTTTTATCTAAATTAAATACCCACATCAAAGAATCTAAGGCCTTAAGCCTTGCTGGCTTTAGTGGAGAATATAAAAATGATATTGATTTTGATATGGTATTTGACAATAAGACTAAGGCTTGTATCAATATGCTAAAAGATCAACCTATGAAAAGAGACCATTACAAAAACTTTATTACAGATTTGATAAATAAAGCTACAGGCAAAAACCTTTTAGGATTTTCATATGTTGATTCTTTCTTAAATGAGGCAAGTCTTGCTATGAAGATGTACTCAGACGATAAGAAATTAGAACAACTTAAAACTTTGCTTACCTTCTTGTATACAATCAAATCTCCTAAAATGCTTTTTATGGGAGATGACTCAGGAGACCTTAAGACATTCTCTGTATATAACAAATTTGATTTTAAGAAATTTGAAAATAACATAGAAGATTTCAATACCTACTATAAGGACATTACGGATTTATTTATAAAGGAAAATTGTTTAAGTGATGAAGATAGCGGAGTCGCCTTACTTGACGTAGAAGGATACAGTCTTTATGCTTACAAGAGAACTTATAAAAAGGATAGCTTTCTGGTAGTAATAAACTTCACTGATATAGACTATAAGATTGAATCTCCATATGATTTGGAAGAAATAATTAACACTGAGGATTTAAAATATAAGGGAAGTGGAAATATTAACGGAAGTCTAAATAAGGGCGATAATATTAATATAATGCCATTTGGATCAGCAATTTTTAGGATAAAATAATAAAAGTTCGCACTAGAGTTATCGATTAACTAAGTGCGAACTTTTATTTATACTAAATCATTAACTTTTTCAACAAGATCATATTCGGAATCTATGTTATGGGCTATGTGGGTAAATCTTTCAAGGGCGACTTTTCTAGGAATAATTCCCAAAAAATACCCGTTCTTGTGAGTTATACATACAAAGTTATTATTAACTAGAAGTCTTAGAACATCTTCTAGGTCATAATTATCGAATAGGATGGGAACAACTTGATTCATTACTTCCTTTACCTTGATTGCATTAAGCTTTTCTTCGTCGAACAAGGAGAGGTTATCGAAGCTTGTAACTATATCAGATATAGAAATGAGTCCTCTAACGTGGTTCTCACTATCTATGACTGGGATTATTTGATAGCCTGAATTTGATAAGACTAAGACAGCATGAAGGAGGGTATCTTCTTCATTACAAGTCGCAACATCAGATGCCGGAATCATTAAGTTTTCAGTTGGTCTATTAAACATATCTTTGATTACTTTACTTATCATTTTCTACCTCTTTAGGTTTACTTTAATATTCTTTTAATTCTCTTTTAAATAATTATATTATATTTATATGTGTTTTTAATGTAGAAAAAAGCTAGTCCAAATCTATCACTTAGATAATTCAGACTAGCTCATATGTAAGCACACCCAAGGTCGAACTTAGAATATTTAACAGTGTCCAGAAAGACTGACTCATGTTAGGTTGGCTTACGGCACACAGAAAGTACTGCTTAATGCTGCTACGTTCCCGTCCTGACATGATTCACAGCTTCCTGTTGCGTAAGTTCTAACAATCAACACCAATCTTAAAGGTCTTAATAAAAACCCTAAGCCCTCACTTGGGAATTAAACCCTGCTATAGCGGATTGCAGGTTACAAGGCACCGCTAACTCCCTGTCTAGTGCATGGCGGAGAGCATGGGATTTGAACCCATGATACGCTTACAATACGTATACACGATTTCCAATCGTGCTCCTTCAACCACTCGGACAGCTCTCCTCGCTACATTAGTAGACTATACCCCATATAAATAATAAAGCAAAACAAAGTTCAAATTTCTCTTCATGATAATGTTTACTTATTATTAAAGGAGACTTATGGTATAATAAATCTGATAGAAAGGAAATAATATGGCAAAAGCTTTGTATAGACAATACAGGCCCAAGACCTTTGATGAAGTTTTAGGTCAGGATAGGGTCGTTAATGTCTTAAAAAATCAAGTTAAAAATAATAACTTTTCTCATGCTTATATTTTTGCTGGCGAGAGAGGATGTGGTAAGACAACTTGTGCAAAAATTTTTGCAAAAGCTATCAACTGCTTACATCCTGTTGATGGATCTCCCTGTCTTGAATGTGAGAATTGCAAGGCCATTGACGATGAATCTACTATCGATATAATTGAGATGGATGCAGCTAGTAATAGAAGGATTGATGATATTAGAAACCTAAAGGATAATGTCATCTACCCACCCAATAAGCTTAAGTATAAGGTCTATATAATAGACGAGGCCCATATGATAACGAGAGAGGCCTTCAATGCTTTACTTAAAATAATGGAAGAGCCACCAAGCCATCTTGTTTTTATCTTAGCTACTACAGAAATTGATAATATTCCTAATACTATCTTATCCAGAGCACAAAATTTCGAGTTCAATAAGATAGAAAAGGGCAAGATAAAAGAGCAAATATCCATAATCCTCAAAGATAAGGATATAGAAATGGAAAATGAGGCTATAGATCTTATAATTAGAAAAGCAAAGGGGGCCATGCGTGATGCTCTAAGCATCTTGGATCAAGTCTTATCCTATGATACAAAATCTTATAAGCTAGCTGACGTGGAAAATCTTCTAGGTGTGGTAGATTTCTATGATATAGATAAGCTTACTAATTCAATTTTTTCATTTAATCAGAAAAAGGCTCTTTCTTATATATTTTCTTTAAGAGAAAGTAATAAGTCTAACAAGGATATAATTGATTCTCTTATAAACTATTTTAGGGACATTATGCTTTATAAAATGAGCGAAGATCCGGATCTTTTCGATAACGAAGAAAGATTTGACTTTATTAAGAAAAGGGCAGGAGAAATTGAAATCGATAGATTGCTTGATTTATTAGATATATTAAACGAATATTCTGCTAAGATTAGGTTATCTGATAATACTGATCTTATAGTAGAGCTTATGGTAATAAGACTTATAAACTCCAAAGATGTAAAATCCCTAGATTCGAGGATTAGGGCCTTAGAAGCCAATAATGAGAAAGACTTAATGAGTATAATCAATAGATTGGTTGATGATAAACTCTCAAATTTCGATTTTAGTAAATATGAAAATATCAGTGACAATAATGATAGAAACTCATCATATACAGTTGTTAATAATCACGATATAAGCGATATAAAAGAAGATGGGTCTCATAATACAGGAATAGTCGACGAAAATATAGATTTACCATACGAAGCGGATAATGAATCTCCTCCAATGGAGATCACAAATGATTCCAATACAAAGGATAATTTGAACGAGCCATCTGAGAAATTCGAAGAAAATCAATCAATCGATATTCCTTCAAAAATGCTTGATGATATAAGGGATATGATTATAAACACTGCTGGTAGGATGTTAAAGCCAATGTTTGAGAAGGATGGTTTTAATTATTCCTATAGGCCAGGAGAGTTTGTATTATATCTGAAAGATGATTTTTATGGAATATTTATCCAAACCAAGACTGATGTTATTGTAAAAGAACTAAATGAAATACTTGAAGATGAAGTGATTTTTTCTGTAGATAATTACTCAAAATTCACAGAAAATAAGGTTGATAATACAGAAATAGAAAGATCTGGAAATTTCGAAAAAGAAGAAAAAAAAACTAAAAAATCAGAAAAACTAGATGAAAATAATGATGATATTATAAATAAAAGTCTAGTTAACAAAGAAGATGCTAAGAAAAATCTATCTAATCTAGATAGGTTAAAAGAAATATTTAAAGAAGAATTAATTATAAAATAAAGGAGATAATAATTATGGCAAGAGGCGGATTTAGACCAGGTGCAGCAAATATGAATAATATGATGAAACAAGTTAAGAAGATGCAAGAACAAATGGAAAAGGCTCAATCTGAAATAGAAGAAAAAGAATTCTCATCATCTGCAGGTGGTGGAGTAGTAGAAGCTACTGTTAATGGTAAAAAAGAAGTTGTTAATATAAAAATCGATCCAGATGTAGTCGATCCAGAAGATGTAGAGATGCTTGAAGATTTGATCATGGTTGCAGTTAATGATGCAAGTAAGAAGGCAAGCGACTACAACGAGGAGACAATGGGTAAATTAACAGGCGGAATCAACATCCCTGGTCTTATGTAATGGCTTTATATCCAGAATCTTTACAAAATCTAATAGAGCAATTTCAAAAACTACCTACAATTGGAAGAAAAAGTGCAGAGAGACTCGCTATGGCGATTGTAGAATCTGATTATAAGTCAGTAGACGATTTTTCTAAAAGCCTTACTGAGGTCAAAGATAGAATTCATGCTTGCAAGATTTGCGGGAATCTTACTGAAGATGAAGTCTGCGACATATGTAAAGATATAACTAGAAATGAAGAGTATTTGTGTATAGTAGAAGACGTGAGAAATCTTATAGCTATCGAAAAATCACATGCCTACAGGGGAAAGTACCACGTTCTAGGGGGTCTTATTTCTCCTTCTGATGGGCTGGGACCTGATCAACTCAATATTGATAAGTTGCTAGAAAGAATTGAAAAAGAGAATATTGAGGAAGTAATTTTAGCTATTTCATCAACTATTGAAGGGGAAACAACTGTTTTATTTTTAACGAATTTACTATCCGAAAGAAATATCAAAATAACAAAGCTTGCTCAAGGAATACCGGTTGGCTCTAACCTGGAATACTTTGACCAATTAACTCTAGAAAGAGCCTTAGAAGATAGGAGAGAGATTGTTGATTAAATTCAGAAAAATTCTTTTTATCCTTGTGGCAACATTAACTATAACTTCTTGCAGGTCTGACAAGGAAGAAGCTAACCCTGGCAAAAAGGATGAAATACAATTAGAAAAGATTGATAAAACAAAGCCCATATCAGAAAATATACGAATAAATACTACCACTTTTGCATCGGATATTATAGTTAATGATATAGAGAAGTCTTCTGGCAATACATATGACATAGACCATGTAAGTGACTTTGAAAGTATTGAAGAAGGAAACTTTGATATAGCTGTCGTTCCAGCTGTTATGGCTGCGAATTTGTATAATGAAACTGGAGGAACAGTCCAGATAGCGGCTATTAGCTTACTCAATAATCTTTACGCTATAAGCGATACTGATATACTCTCACCAAAAGATTTGATGGGAAAAACCCTTCTTATTCCAGATCTTGGTGAAAGTTATGATAAATTAATAGATAGTAAATTATCTGTAGCTAAAAATCTATTAGGTATAAGTACACTCTATTACAAAAATTTTGATGAGTTACTAAAATTAAAGCAAGAGAATGAATCATCAATAGCTATTGTTTCTCAACCAAACCTATATAAGTTAAGGTCCAATAATGACTATAAGCTATACGATTTTTCGGAAATCTTACCTTTCTTTTCAAAACAAAAAGAAGAGGGTTTGGGAGATTTCGTTTCAGAAGTAATTATAGTTAATAAGAAATTTGCCCAGGATAAGAAAGAATATCTTGACCAATTCCTAAAAGAATATAAGAATAGTGTAGATAAATTTAAGGATAAAGCTAATATTTCTGCTGAAACAATCAATGCTTATGATATAAAAAGCGATGAGGCCATTAGTATATATAATAGCATAGAACCTGTTTACATCGATGGTGATACCATGGTTGGAATGTATAAGTTATTTCTAGATTCACTATCAAGAGTTAATTTAAACTTATATAAGGGCGATAAGCCAGCAGAAGATTTTTACTACAAGAAATAAGATAAGGGTAAAATATGCTTGATAAGAAAATATTTGAAGAAAATTTTGCTAGATTTTGCAAGATGAAAGATAGGGCCAAAGAAGATCCTAATATGTTAAGATTTCACATATATCCAGAAGCAGGTTGGCTCAATGACCCGAATGGTCTGTGTGAATACAAGGGGATATATCACATATACTACCAATATTCTCCCTTAGATGAAAATAAATCCGATACCTGTTGGGGGCATGTTAGTACAGTAGATTTCATAAATTATAAAAGAGAGGATATCTTTATTTATCCTGATGCAAAATTCGATAAAGACGGAGCTTATTCGGGTTCTGCTTTTATTAAAGATGATAGGATAAACTTCTTTTATACAGGTAATGTTAAGCATGATGGTGAATATGATTTCATAAAAGAAGGAAGAGAGCATAATACCATCAAGCTAGCATCAGATGCCTATACTTACTCTGAAAAAAAATTAATCTTAGATAATGATGATTATCCAAAAGATATGACAAAACATGTAAGAGATCCAAAAATATATGAAAAAGATGGATATAATTATATGTTTATTGGAGCAAGAAGTCTTGAGGATAAGGGGTTGGTACTAGTTTATAAGTCAAAAGACTTAGATAATTTCACCTATCATATGAGAATAGAAACTGATTACGATTTCGGTTACATGCGGGAATGTCCAGATTTTTTTACGGTTGATTCTAAAGATTTTCTAATACTCTGCCCTCAAGGTGTAGAAAGCGAAACCTATAGATATCAGAATATTTACCAAGCTGGATACTTCCCGATAGAAATTGACCTTTCAGAAAAGACTTATAAGCTAGGAAACTTTAAAGAATTAGATTATGGATTTGATTTCTACGCGCCTCAAACATTCGAAGATTCAAAATCTAGAAGAATATTAATAGGTTGGATGGGTATGCCTGACGCAAACTACACAAATCCTACGATTGATTATAAATGGCAACATTGTCTTACTGTACCAAGAAGCCTATCTGTAAAAAGCGGAAAGCTATGTCAAAATCCAATTTCAGAGATGGAAAATCTTAGGAAAGATAATATCACCCTAAAAAGGGGAGAAAACTATGAAGATTTCGTATTTGAAGCCTTGGCTAAAAATATAAAAGATTCTTTTAAGATTAACCTAAGAAGTGACGTTAGTCTATCCTATGATGATGGAATATTGAGATTAAATATGGGTTATTCATCGTTTGGGAGAGATACTAGACAGGTAAAAATTAATGTAATTAGTGATTTAAGAATATATTCTGATAAGTCTTCTCTAGAAATTTTTATAAATGAAGGAGAATATGTATTAACCAGTAGAGTATACTCTGAAAAAGCAGGTTTTTATTCTAAGGATTTGGATTTTGACCTATACACATTAGATTCAATAGGTTTCATATAAATTATTTACAATTTACAATTTAATATATCTATTGAGTTTGTATCTTATTAAAACTTTACAAATTAAAAGGAGGCTTGAGCCTCCATTTTTATTTATAAATAATTCAAAAGCTATTACGAAACTTTCTACGCAATTTCAAATATTAACTTCTTATATATTTGGTTTATTGAAAATATAGATATAAAGATTTTTAGATTTATTTAATTTTAATGGTGGAGGTGAAGGGATTGGACCTCGACAGTCTGTAATATTTGTAATTTCAACGTTTTGTAATTCTTTGTTACGAAGCTTGTTACGTTAGCTGTCTAAAAAGCTTACAAATTCTTCTGGAGTTTCTTTTTCTTCTTCTTCCATGATGTGGGAGTATATTTCTAACGTTATGGTTGGATCTGTATGTCCTAATCTTTCTTGGATGTACTTTATTGATTTTCCCATTCTTAAGAGTATCGTTGCATGCGTATGGCGGAAGCCGTGGACTGTAATTTTGTGTAAGTTGTTTTTTTCTATTATTCTATTTAATACTTTTAAGGGATATGATCTTGTTACTACTTTACCGCTTCTTTCGAAAATATACTTTTTGTTTGTTTCTTTTAATTTTATTAAGGTGTCAGTAGTTTCGGTATCTAAGGTTATTTTTCTTGTATTTCCGGTTTTTGTGGTGGATATGATTTGCTTGCCATTTTTGTCTCTTGAGATGGATTTACTTATGGTTAAGGTGTTGGTTTTTGTGTTTAGGTCTGACCATTCTAAGGCCAGGGCTTCTCCTGATCTTATACCTGTATGGGATAGGAGTCTAAAAAAAGCGTAGGTTTGGAGTGGCTCTTTTTCTTTTGTAATTTCTAAAAAGGTTTTTAGTTCTTCGGGTGTGTAGTAATTTTTTTTGTTTATTGCTTGCATATTAACTTTCTCCTTTGGGATTTTGATTTTATCGAAGGGATTTTTTTCTATTACGTGGAGGTCTTTGGCGTAATTTAGAACGGCTTTTGCGTAAATTTTTATATTACTTATATTCTTGTATCTTTTAGAGGCGTCAATTATAAAGGATTGGGCTTGTAGCTGGGTAAATTCTTTTAGAGGTATATTACCTATATAAGGTATTATCTGATTCTTAAAAAGAGATTTTGTTTTGTATACAGTTTGCTCCTTTACGGTGGTTTGCCAGGTTTCTAGCCATAGTTCATAGGCATCATTAAAAGTCTTGAGTTTCGCTTCTGGTTTGGTTGGTGTTTGTATCCTTAGTTTGAGATAGGCATTTTCAGCTTCTTTTTTGCTTTTAAACCCTCTTCGATTAGTCCTTATTTCTTTACCAGTAATCGGATCTAAGCCTAAGTATATATTGAATCCATAATACGTTCTTTTTTCTTTTTTATAGTTGTAGATTTTCATACTTGCTCCTCACTTTTAACTGTGGTACACTAAAAGTAGGCTAGTTGTTATGTTCATTACTCAATGTCTAGTCTACGGTAATTTTTTAGCACTGGGATTGTCGAGTTTCCCAGTGCTATTTTAATTTATTTTAACTTCTTCAGCATTATCTTGACTTGATAGAGTAAATACTAAGTCGGTCCCTAATTCAAAGTCAACGTTTTTAAGGTAGGTGTCTCCTCCATTGTAATAAATTCCTTTACCTTTATTATTTGTATTAGATTCGTCATAAACGATTATGTCGTAGTTTGAACCTTTATCTTTTACTTCCTCGAGCCATTCTTTGATAAATTCATCATTTACATCTGCTTCTTTCGCTCTTGTTACTGTCATTGTTCCTATTGATTCGTTTCCTGATCCATTCGTTATTTCTTTTGTTTCTGGTTTAATCTTCTTACCACATGAAGATAAAGCTAGGATAGCGAGTAATCCGATAGTAATTTTTTTAAATTTCATAAATTTCTCCTTGATTTTTTATATATTAAGCCTTGCGGCTAAATATCAGTATTTTCTTCTGTTCTCTATTACTCTTCCTATTATTTCTACTGGTAGGTTAATTATTTCTTCATTTGAGTAAAATTGAGGTAGGAAAACATCTGGATTTATAGCTACTAGAGTTATGCCTTGTTCTGATTTTTTTACTATTTTTAGTGTGGCTTCATCTCCGTTGATTCTTACTGCTGCAACTTGTCCGCTGTCTATATCTGATTGTTTTCTTATTATAGCCACATCTCCATCTTTAAATTCTGGGCTCATTGAATCACCTCTACAAAGGAGACCAAAGTGCTCGCCTTGACTTTTTAGGGCTATATCTATATCTTCAAAATCATATATATTTTCATCGGCCACAAAAGGATTGCCGCATGAGATAGAAGCATATACAGGGATGGTATATTTTTCGTTATTAATGTTGTTGCTTTTATAGTGTGTATTTCCTAATAAATAATCGGATGATACATTAAATGTTTTTGTATATTTTTGTAAAATTTCTGTACTAGGGACTCTTTGATTTCTTTCATACATACTTATAGTCGCTCTATTTATACCTAATATTTGTGCCAAGGTTTCTTGTTTCATTTCCTGTTCTTCTCTTAATTGTTTTAATTTTGCACCTAATGACATAATTTCTCCTTTTTATGTAACTATAAGTTATCTTGTTATTATTATAATGCCTTTTTGTAACTATGTAAACATCTATATTGTAACAAATAGATACATAATCTAGTGAAGATTTAAAAAAAGACTTGACAAGTAACTTAAAGTAACATATAATATAATATATAAGACGAGTGGAGGTGATTGATAGATTGAAAAATAAGAAAGTTGGTAATAGATTAAAAAAATTAAGATTAAGTAGAGGGTTAAGTCAAAAAGAGATGGCCGATATTTTAAAAGTAACTAGACCTTTGATTTCTATGTATGAGGCTGGTAATAGGATGCCATCACCTAATATTATGAAAAAATATTCTATAATTTTCAAAAAAAGTGTAGATGATATTTTTTTCAGATGAAAAGTAACTTTAAGATACTATTATAAAATTGTTGTAACTATAAGTTTTCAGAATAAAGGAGTAATTATGAAAGTTTCAATAGCCGAGAGGGAGTTTCTTAATAAGACGGAGATGGCTGCTTGGCTTGATATGAGTGTTAACACTTTAGATAAGATGGTAGAGGAGGGATTGCCTATATATAGGTGGTCTAGGAAAGTTTATTTCTTAAAAGACGATGTAAAAGATTTTTTTAAAAAGAATTATAAGTACGTCAATGAAAATTAGGAGGAATTTATGACATTAAGAATATTTGGGAAAAAGAAGACAAGTAAGAGAGCGAAAAGACCAGAGCTAAGAGTTGTAGAAAGTGTGGACTTAAGAAGTCGTAAAAGGGAGCATAAGAAAATCTTAGGATACAGAAGAGAAATGCTATTGAGCATAGATCCAGACAATAAAAAAGCTTCTAGTATGCTCTAGGAGCTTAGAGTTAAACGTATGAATATTATACCATTTAAGAGTTTAAGTCTAGCTGGGAAGGTAGAAGAAGCTAAAAACTTTGATAATCAATTTATAGTGAATATTCTAGTTTTAGCGAAAAGGTGTGGAAAAAATAGGAAGAATGATGAAAACTTTTTAATTCTAGATAAAGAATTAGAAGAGAGAGCAAGATACAGTTACAAGGTGTTAGGAGCTATATATGCGAATTAAATTTACCAGAGTCTTATATGTAGAAGATGAAGTAGATATCCCACTAAAAGCGATAGAGAAAGATTACGACGGAGATATAGAGGAAGCCCTTAAGGCAAAATATATAGTTTCAGAAAATTGCAAGATTAAAGATGTTGTCTTTGAGGATATCGAAGAGGGAAAGCTTGATGAAGAAGATACGGCTTATCTTAAGAGGATAGACGAGGAGGCAGAGGAAGACGAAAGAATTATAAGAGACCAGTACTATAAAGGACTTATGTAGGAGGCCATTATGAAGATATTTTTTAAAAGGTCAATTGTAGAGTACGACGAAGTGGAAGTAGATATGCTTGATGTAGATTTTAACTACAATGGAGATATTTTAAAAGCTGTTAAAGATGAAGATTACGGAAATGCAAGAAAATTTAATGACTATCAGATTTTAGATTATCAACTAAGCGAGAAAGAATTAAATAAAAATATTTTGGAAAAGAATTTTGAAGATATTTGCAAATATCGAAATATGAATGAATTAAATATGTGTCAAGAGCAAGAAGATGAGAGGATAAGATTTTGAAATTATACGAGATAGTAGAAGCTTACCAGAATTTAAGCGAATTAGAAGAAAGCGAAGATATAAAGAAGGCTTTAGATGTAATTAGTGATGAGTTTGATGTAAAGGCTGAAAATATAGTGAAAGTTATTAGAAATATGGAGGCTGACGAAAAGGCTTTGAGGGACGAAGAAATAAGGCTTGGTGATAAAAGGAGAGCTATAGGCACAAAAAAAGAGAATCTTAAAGAATATCTATTTTCTAGTATGCGTGCAATCGGTAAGCCTAAAATGAAAGCGGGCATATTCAATATAAACATTCAAAAAAATCCTCAATCAATAAATATTATTGATGAGAATATTATACCAGATAAATATAAGATTGCCTCTTATAAGTTAGATAAAAAGCAATTAAAAGAAGATATAAAAGAAGGCTTAGAGATAGAAGGTGCTGAACTAGTACAAACAGAAGGGATTAGGATAAGATGAGTGCTTACGAAAAATTAATGACAGTCCAGTGGAAATTAAAAGCTCCAAAAGGACAAAGGAATAACTTTGGAAATTACAACTATAGATCATGTGAAGATATACTAGAAGCCGTTAAGCCTATCCTATCAGAAGTAGGGGCAGTAGTAGTTATAAACGACAATGTTATTGAAGTAGGAGATAGAATTTATATACAAGCGATAGCAAGCTTTATAGACACTGAGGATGGAGGAAAGATTTCGACTAGTGCATACGCTAGAGAAGCGTTGAGCAAGAAAGGCATGGATGAATCCCAACTTACAGGGGCGACCTCCTCATATGCTCGTAAATACGCATTAAACGGGCTTTTCGCTATAGACGATAGTAAGGATATGGATTATCTAAACAAAGGCGACAAGGGTTCAAGCAATAGCCAAAAACGACCTAGTAAGAAGTTAAGTGCCGACGAATTATATAAGAAAGCTGGAGAGATAAGGGTCCAAGGTGGCCAGTATGAGTCGCTTACACTTTTGGAAGTAGAAGAAGATAGCCCTGATACGATTACAGAGTGGTTCAGGATATCAGACAAGGGAGAAAGAAAAGATATTTTAAAAGCGATTATAGATAAGAGGAAGCAGTAATGAAAGTGGTTTGTAGAGATAAAACACCAGACGGAATTGATATACAGATAGAAAATTGGCATGAGGATTATCCTTTGCTTAATCAAGAAAATGATTTTTTAGCAGCTTACCCTAAAGATGCAATTAGTCTAATAGGAAATATAAGGATAGAATTTAGATTTTCTAGCGGTCAAGAGTGTTTCGGGAAATATCAGGATTTGATAAAAGGTAATTGCAAGATTGAAGACTTAAAGAAATATTGTACTGACCCAGATAAATACAGGATTAAAAAATTTTTTGATTATATGAGGAAGTGAGGATATATGGCAAATTATAGTTATTTAATTAATAGGCTTATAAATCCTAAAATTACAAATATTAGAAAGATGGCACCTACTAGATTTTTTATAGACATAGAGCCTTTAAGAGGTGATAAAAGTTTTTTAATCGAAGTTACTTTTTGTGAGGCTAGCGGACCGAATTCCTTACCTGAATTATGGTACAAATACGGATATATGGACAAGGTTTTGAGAAGATATATGTGTATCAAAACTTATTGCACTGATAAGGATGGGAATTGTACAGGAAGTTACAATCCACAGATAATCGGAATACACAAGCTTAACTTTGATTATATGTTTGAAAGTACTGAAGAAAATCTAAATAAGTTGATTGGTAAGTGCGTGAGTATGTACGAAAGAAACGAGGTGAGGCTGGTTGAGTAAAACAATTGTAGAACGTGATTTTTGGAACGATGAGAAAGTTATAGATGAATTTAGCCCGGAGGATAAGTTATTCATGATGTATTTATTAACTTGTCCTAGGGGCAACCCTATAGGTATTTACAAAATCCCGATTAAGATTATAGCTTTTGAGATTGGTTACAGTCCTGAAGCGGTCAGAGTTTTATTGGATAGATTTGAAACTAAGTATAAGAAAATAGTTTATGATTACGAAGAGCAAGAAATAGCCATTTTAAGCACTTTAAAGCACACAATCAACAGAGGCGGAAAACCTATAGAAGAAATGGTTACAAAAAAATTAGATGACGTTGTAGATACTAATTTAGTTGTTAAAGTGTATGACCATATGCATGATTGGTGGGAGTTATCTAATAGGGAAATAGATAAGACTATTAAGAATATATTTGAGAATGAGATAAAAAAAAGAGAAGAACTTATATCTAATACTAATACCTATATTAATACTAATACTAATATTAATATTAATACTAATACTTATTCGGGTACCGATTCAGGTAACGATTCGGAAGAATGTTCAAATATCAACGATGATAATAAAAGTACCGATTCAGGTAACGATTCGTACAGCGATTCGTGGAAAAAGCAAGTTATTAGTGAGTGGAACAAACTAGATAAAAATATCCCTAAGATTAAGACCTTAAATGCTAGTACTGATAGATACAAAATGCTAAAGGCTAGGATAAATGAAAATGGCCTAGATAAAGTATTAGAAGCTATTAGATCTATAGGAAATAGTCAATTTCTACAAGGGTATAAGACAAGCTTTGTAATAACTTTTGATTGGTTTATAAGACCTAATAATTTTGTAAAAGTTCTAGACGGTAACTACCTAGATAGAGAGACCACAAGCGAGTATGAGAAAGAAACTGATAAGTTCCTAGAAGACTTTACATGGTGATTTTATGGAAAAAATAGCAGATGGAGAATTATGGAAAGATATGATTTCCATGAGAAAAAAGATAAACAAAAATTTTGTTTATGATGAGGATGAAGCTAGAAGAGAACTAGCAATGAGAGAGTCAGACCTTCAAAGAAAAATCAATGAGACTTACGTAAATTTCTGTAAAAGAGAAGGCGGACTTAAGTATTCAGGAATGCCGACTAAATATCGTGATATGGATTTTACTGACCTGCTAACTACAAAAGAGAATGGGCAGATGATTAATCACTTATCTAAGTACGTGAAGAATTATAAAAACATGTATAAGGGGATTGGTCTAGTTGGAGGTATGGGCGTTGGTAAAACTACTCTAATTGCTATTACCTGTAAGGAAATAGTGAAGAGGTATAAAGAAAGCTTATATTTTGCAGATGAAACAACGATTTTGAATGAAATTAAAAGGTCCATAAACGATAGGTCTTTAGAAACTCCAGAAGATGTAATTAGAAATATCGCAAATAATGATTTGGTAGTGATTGATGAATTTGGGACTACTACTAATCAGTGGGAGATATCACAAATTAAAAAAGTGATGGATCTAGTAATAAACAAAAGAAATAAGATTTTTGTAACGTCTAATTATAGCTCTAGCGAGCTTTTACAAAGGTGGAAGGACGAGAACAATAACAAGACACCTAAACAGGTATTAGACCGTATGTATGAAGCTATGGACGTTTATAAGCTAGAAGGGAAGAGTTTTAGAAGACAAAGTTACAAGAGAAAGGATTTGAATTATGGAAATTAAACTTAATAATGACGAAATGGCAACACTAACAGCAATAATTCTTGCAATAGGAGATGATGTGGAAAATGGTCTTTTTGACCAGGGCGATGGAGAAATGGCTGAGAGAGCTAAAAAATCATTCACAAGCTTATCAAATAAAGTCCTAATGGCTAACTTTAAGCTGATAGAAAGCGGATTCGAAGGTGTTATGGATGCAGAGATTTTAGAGGAGGAGTAGATGAATAAAGTGATATTAATCGGTCGCATTGCAAAAGATTTTGATTTAAGATATACGCCTAATGGAAGCCCGACTTGTAGCTTTACTTTAGCGGTAGATAAAAAGATGGCAAAACAAAAGAAACAGGAGGCGGAGGCCCAGGGTAAGCCTACCGCCGACTTTCCCAGAATAGTTGCATGGGGAAAACAAGCGGAGAATGCAAGTGCTTATTTAAGTAAGGGAAGTCAGTGTGCTGTAGAAGGGAGAATACAGACAGGATCATATCAAGATAAAGAAACAGGTAAGACCGTTTACACTACAGATATATTAGCAGATAATATAGAGTTCTTAAGTAGTCAAAATAACGCACAGAATAGCATAGGTAAGGAGAAAAGACAAAGTAGGGACAATTACACTAGTAACGATGGGGATTTCTTCGAAGAGGATTTTGAAGAGGTACAAGACGACGGAAGGATCCCATTTTGAAAAATAAGAGGGTGTTATGGATGGCATAAACAATTTTGAAAAAATTAAAATGGATATGGTGATAAATGATTATAAGCTAGGAAATTCTTGGGAAAATAAATTTCTTAAGAAAATGACTTTTGACAACCTAGATATAGTACTAGCTAATTATTATTTAGAATTATGCGAGGAAATTAGGGAACAGAATTCAGCAAGCGAGATGGAGGATTGATGAAATTAGTCTTATATGGCAATCCAGCCACTAAGAAAAATTCAATGCAGATCTTCAAGAACCCTAGGACTGGGCAACCTTTCTTGACTCAGTCTAAGAGATATAAGGACTATGCGAGAGACTGCGGAAGGCAGATTACAGGGAAATATAAGAAAAATATTGATTATCCTATTAATCTTAAGTGCGTGTACTACAGGAAGACCAAGCACAGGGTAGACCTCACAAATTTACTTGCCGCGACTTGCGACATCCTTTCAGATTGTGGAGTTATCAAGGACGACAATTGCAAGATTGTAGTATCTCATGACGGGTCAAGGGTCAAGTACGACAAAGAGTGTCCGAGAGTGGAGATAGAAATAGAAAAAATGAATGAATAAATTTAATAAATATTTAAATAAAAGGAAAAGGAATGAAAATATCAAGATTACCAGATGCACCAAAAGCAATAATAGCTCCAGATTTAGAGCTAGGAAAGAGATATAAGTTACAGACTAGGCCAGAAGATAAGAGAAAGCCTAAAGGGAAGCAAAATGCTAAGCTCATATATCTAGATGAGAAGATAGCAGTTTTCGATAATGGCTATTATAGAGATTGCCAGATGATAAAGAATTATAAGCAGGATTGGGAGGTTAAGAGAGCATGAGTCCACAAATGATTAGAGTTTTGACCTACTTTATGGCGGTTTACACTGTAAAGCAGGGGTGTGAGATAGCAGATATGAAGAAGGCTAAGATGGTTAGTGGTTGGGCTTTGGTGCTTATATGCTTAAGGTTCTTATTCTTGGTTTATAGGCAATGGAGTTACTTAGGATAAGGAGAATTTATGAGGATTGACGAGTTAAAGAGGATTGCAGAAGAAAATGATTATAAAATAGAAAGAATAATAGATTACGAAGAGATTGCTTTTGTAAGACAAGTGAGTAGTTTAAGGTTTATTACAAATTTTATCACGATAGGTTTAAAGCGTGAAGTTGGCATTTTTATTAAAAATACTCATTGTGATGAAAAAGACATTAATATGATTAAAGCGGCCATGGAGTTTAGGGAAACACCGCCAGAGGATAGGGAGGAAGAGAAGTTTTATTTGAGGCATAAGTGGTTTAATTCTATGGATTTGGAATACTATTATCTTAATTTAGACCGAGATAATGAAAATTATTATTATTTAGATAGTATGTATGGTGATTCTAGTTATCAAACTGAATTTACTCTTAAAGAAATCGAAGAAATTAAAGAGAAGTTTGATACTGATTTAGCTGATTTTGAGATTGTGGAGGTTGAAGATGAGAATTGACTCACTTAAGAAAATTGCTGAAGATTGCGATTATAAGGTTGTAGATGAGGAAATAAATATTACTCTCGAAAGAAAAAATAAACCTTTTAATAAAAGTATAAGGTTACTTAAGACGCCCGAGGGAGGAGTATACAATCGCCTAACAGATGAAAAAAAGACGATAAGGATAAGAAAATGTTGGAAGCTGTTAAGGAATTTTGCGAGGAGGAGGAGTAAGAGTGACAAGAGATACAATGGAAAGACTTATCGGCAAAGTTTATTTTATCCAAAGCGAGGTTGAGGATATAAATTTTGAAAGAGTTCTCCATGTGAAATATAAGGTTGAAGATATTTGCGAATTTATCGGAGAGTTTGCAGAGGAGTTACAAAAAGAGCTAGAAGGGATTGTTATAGATGAGTGATAAAAAATATCAATTTAAGTTTACGGAAAAGCAAGTTGAAATGATAAATGAACTAATCGAGGATAAATTTCAATTAGCTAGTGATATGAACGAACAAGTAATCAATGGCGTAGAGCTTATATCTTTAGCAGCTCATCTTAATTTTGAACTAGGTTTTAATCAAGGCTATGAAAAATCAATGGAGGTGGAAGAATGACTTTTTGGGAAGATTATAAAACAGATAAAGATCTAGGTAAAAAATTAATAGGCAAAAAGATTGTAGAATGGGATGAAGATTATTTAAAATTAGATGATGATACGATTATTACAATTGAAATGACTGAAAGTGATTGTTGTGCTACTGCAGGTGGAGAATTTAAAGATATTAAGCTTGAAGCTGTTATAACTGATATAAGATTTGGAGAACCTGAAGAAGAAGTGAATGAAGACTGGTATGGCGAAACTGAAGCAAAGCGTGAGATTGTATTTATACACAACTTAAATCCTATAGGTAAAGCTAATATGTATGCAGACAATGGGAATGGAAATTGCTATTACTCGGTATGTGCTTTTAAAATAAATGATATATACTATGCTCCACTTGGTAGCTGTGGCGAAATTTTAGAAGAGGTGGAGGAATGACTACAGTAAACATTATTTTAAAAAGACCTGAAAATGGAATAGGCATATTTAATATAGGACACGTTGTAACATATGAGGTTATGAACGGCACGTTAACAGTAGAAGATTATAATGAGAATGTTTGGGAGTTTGAATTGGAGAAAATAAAGGAATGGAGTGTGGAATGACAGATGATCAAGTAACAGCTTTAATGATATTTTTCATGTGTATGATAGCATGTCT
The DNA here is from genome assembly GCF_000024105.1 of Anaerococcus prevotii DSM 20548. GTDB lineage: Bacteria > Bacillota > Clostridia > Tissierellales > Peptoniphilaceae > Anaerococcus > Anaerococcus prevotii. Next base: position 907,623 of record NC_013171.1, read on the forward strand.
AGTTATTAGTAAGATTGATTTTTAAGATGAAAGGATGGGCCAAATAATGAGAAAAATAACAGAAACACATACAGGAAAAATTATATCTGATACAGATTTAAGCTTAGAATACCTATACGTTGGTGATTATGGAAAGGAAAACAACATAAAAGCTGACTTCTTAGGTTACAAAGAGAAAATAGAAAGAGTAGAAAACATAGAGGTCGACTTGAACGACAAGTTGGTAGTAACTGTATCATCTCAAAAAGGATGTCCAATGAATTGCAATTTTTGTGATTGTCCCAAATTGGGATTTCATGGGAATTCTTCAGTCGCTGAATTAATTTCAGAAATATCAACCGGTATAGCCTTAAGTGGAGTAAAAGACGGACAAAGGCTTAATGTTCATTATGCTAGGATGGGAGAACCTACTTTTAACTTCAATGTTATTGAATCGGCAAAAATAGTAGGAGAGTTCGCAAATAAACATTTTAAAGAATACCATCCTGTAGTATCAACAATGTTACCAAAAGATAATAAAAGACTTGAAAAGTTTTTACTAGAGTGGACATCACTTATGAAAAGCAACAATTGGAATGGTGGACTAGGATTGCAATTTTCAATTAATACACTATATGAAGAAGATAGGAATAAAGCATTTGATAATAAAAGTTTATCCCTTCAACAAATTAGTGATTTAGCTAAAAAATTACCAAATCCAGTAGGCAGAAAATATACACTAAACTTTGCTGTGACATCAGAAAGTGATCTTGATGTGAATAAGATGAACAAATATTTTGACAAAGAAAAGTTCGTTGTTAAAATAACCCCTATCCATGAAACAAAAAGAGCAATAGAAAACAAATATGAAATAGTAAAAGAATTTGATGTATACGAAAAGTTTGAAAAACCTTTGGTAGAAGATGGCTGGGACGTAATAGTTTTTATACCAAGTTTTGAAGAAGATAAGGATATGATAACGTGTGGTAATGCGTTGCTGGCAACAATGAAATTAGAAAACAGTAATGAAATTTAAAGTGGAGGTGGAAGAATGAACAAAGAAGAATTTGAGAAGGAGGCTTATACAAGAGGCTATAACACTAAGCCTTTAATCAAAAGATGGATAGAACTTAATCCAAAGGAAGACTATAATGAGGAAGATTTGAAAGAAGTTTATTACTTTAACTATTTAAAAACAGATGAAGGTATGAGACGTGTTGTTAATAGGGATGGTAGTAGTAGCTTAACAACAAAGAAATATCAATACGAAGAAAGACATTTATAAGGAGGAAAAAGAATGAAAGTTAAAGAACTCATTGAATTTTTAGAACAATCTGATGAAGAAAGCTCAATTGAGCTAGACAACGTTAACTATTTAGAAAATTATGGATACGAATATTACGATATAGAAAAAATATACTTTGAAAAAAGAAAATATGATAATGCTGTAGTTTTTAGCCTTAAAAAGGGGGATTGGGTTAGATGAATTTTGGAGAATTACAAGGGTTGGTTTTGAAATGGGCAGATGATAAGGATTTGCTACATTCTAAAAATGCTGAAAAACAATTCATGAAGTTTATAGAAGAGGTGTTTGAGTTTAAGACGGAATTTGATAATTGGGCCTTTTTAAGAGAGATGTGCGGTTTTGTCACAGACGAAGAACTAATGTATATGGGATCTAAAAGGCTCACTGTTTATAGCAAGCTTGAAATGGGAGATATCTTTGTAACTTTGATTATCCTTTGTAATCAGATTGGGATTGACCCTGTGGAGTGTCTTTCTATGGCGTATGAAAAAATAAGCAAAAGGACTGGAAAGACTATAAATGGGCAATTTATCAAGAGTGAGGATTTATAACCTTAGGAGGTGTTTATGTTGAACGTTGAGAATTTAAGGCAAGAACGCGAGAAAGCTTTTGATGTTTGGTTTGATAGATGGTGGGCAAGAGAGGACTTGGAACACCAGATTAAAATATCGAATTACCAAGGATATACTGGTTATATTTTAGTTTTAGACAATTATAGCGAGTATGAACAAAGTAGGATGTCTAAGGATAGATTTTTGTTGAAATTACAAGAGATGTTGCCGAATTTTCGTGTGGAATATAAATACTCAAAAAACTTTTTGACAAAAAGAGAATATATATACGGGATAAGGATTAAGTGGTAATAAGGAGGATCTAAAAGATGAATGAAAAGAGGGGAGAAAGGATTTGTATCTAGTGGCAGATAGGGTTGTATATGTTGTTTTCAAATTTGTTTGTAATTCTTTTAAGGTCGATAAGATATTTGATGATGTAGCAGACGCCAAAATTTATATTGGCAAGAAGGGCAAGAATGAAGATTGCATGTATCATTTCGAGCCAGTTACAGTAGAGCCTAAGGGATGTTTGTATGAGCTTTAAAAAGTAGGGGTGTTATGGAAATATTATTTATGTTTGCATGGATTATGGTTTTGTTATTGTTGTAAGGAGGTGGTTATGATGGATTTTGAGAAGTTAAGGTCAGAGAATAAGAAGAAGGAAAGAATCTTTATTGCTAAGTCAAGACTTAGAACCTATGGGAAGGATCTGGTGATTAAGGAAGGCGTTGAGGCCAAGATATCTATATTAGAGGATAGTTTATCAATAGGTGCCTCATGGTCCTCTCCTGATGCTACTAAGGGTGGAGGTAGCAAGCAGGAGGATAAGATGGTAGATGTCTTTGATGATATTGATAAGCTTAAGCGTACTCTTCTGCAGATTGATTTAGATACTAGGGCAATTGCTTTTGCCATTAAGGGACTTTCTAAAGAGGAAATGTTTATCGTCAAGAATATGTGGATGGCAGAGACTAGAACGGAGGCTATGAGCTTTCAAGAGGTAGCGGATAGGCTACATTATAGCAAGAGTACAGTTAGAAGAATGAGTGATAAAGCGTTGCTTTACATATATAAGAGGCTGTATTTAATTGAGGGTCCTGATGTAGATGTTAGGTAGGCTGGCACGATTTTGGCACGATTCTGGCACATTTGAAGCCTTTATATATGGTATTATAGTAGTGTGTTTAATTGGGGAACACCTCTATTTTATTTGTTTTCCATAAAATGGCAGGCTATAGGGCTTGCCTTTTTGTGTATGTAAAGCTTTTATCTAAGCTGCCATGTACTCCTATGATTTTTTTGTTTAAAGGTAATTTTCTTTTTTATAGCTTATATATTGCGTTGAGTTGTCATTTGCTTGCGTATACATGGTGGCTTAGATAAGGGTTTTATAGGAGGTATATATGAAAGACAAAGAAATGAATATTGTATATAAAAACGTAGATGAGTTAATCCCTTACGTTAATAATCCGAGGGATAATGCTGGAGCAGTGGATGCCGTGGCTAGTTCTATTAAGAACTTTGGATTTAAAGTGCCTATAGTGATTGATAAGGGCAATGAGATTGTTACTGGCCATACTAGGTTACTTGCAGCTAAAAAACTTGATATGGATAAAGTTCCTGTTATTATAGCGGATGATTTGAGCGAGGCGAAGGTTAAGGCTTTTAGGCTTGCTGATAATAAGGTCGGGGAACTTGCTGAATGGGATTGGTCTTTACTTGATACTGAGTTTGAAGAATTAAAAGAGATGGACCTAGACTTTGATATGGAAGAGTTTGGGTTTATAGATAACGATGTGATAGATATGTCGTACATAAACGAACTAGACGAGAATGGGTTGTCTATGACTAAAGGGAAAAATGACCACTTCACAATGTCTTTTGTGTTCCCTGTTGAAAAAGAAGAACTTATTCATGAATATATAGAGGAAGTTAGTAAAGATAAAATAGTAGAAGATATTATATTAGCAGCGGAGGGGTTAAAGGATGCCTAATTGCGGAAGTCAAGTTTTTTTGTGTGATTTACCTGTACGATTTGATACATATGTGGGCTGTACACATGGGTGTCAATATTGTTTTGCGACTAAAAAACAGGATGGGTTTTATAACAATATAAAAAAAGGCGAAAGTGTAGACACTCTTAAAAAGTTTATAGAAGGTGAAAGAACTATAGAAACTAACTGGTGTGATTGGGATATACCCTTACATATTGGGGGAATGAGTGACCCCTTACAGCCTATTGAGCGTAAAACTGGATATACTTATGAGTGTCTTGAATTATTGGCTAAAACTCAATATCCTTTTGTAATGTCTACTAAAGGGAGATTACTCGGTGATGATAAATATATAGAAGTATTAAGCAGATGTAACTGTGTTATACAGGTGTCAATGGCTTGTGGCAGTTACGATGAAATAGAAAAAGGGTGCCCAACTTTTAAAGAAAGATTAGAAATAGTAAGTAAAATTTCTCCTAGAGTAAAAAGAGTTATTATAAGAATACAACCTTATATGAGGGAGTTTAAAGCCGAAATAATTAATAATTTAAAGTTATTTAAAGAGGCTGGTGCATACGGGGTGATAATCGAAGGAATGAAATTTAATAAAAAGAAACCTGGATTAGTAAAAGTGGGCACCGACTTTACATATGCACTAGATGATATAAGGAATGATATATTAGAAATAAAAAAAGGATGCCACAGATTAGGTTTAAGGTGTTTTAGCGGTGAGAATAGGACTAGAGCATTAGGCGATAATTTATGTTGCTGTAGTATCGAAAACCTTGAAGGATTTAAAGAGAATACTTTTAACCTAAATCATATAATAAATGGAAAGAAGCCTGAATATACAGAAAACATGACTAAAAAGGGGACAGGAAGAGTTTTTACGGCTTTATATCAAAACACTATAAACGGAAAAAGATTGAAAAACGAAAGTTTTGTAGGGGAAATGATAAATACTGCTAAAAATAAACAAGACTTTATAGCGGAGATATTTGGGAAGAAAGGAAAATAAATGTTTGAAAAAGTGAACCCTATGCACCCTGATAAGATAGCTGATAGGATAGCAGGGGCAATAGTTGATTTAGGATATAAAATTGAAGATGAACCTAAAATAGCGGCAGAGGTTTCAGTTGGACACGGGGTATGCAATATTATTATTGAATCTTCGTGTTTTTTTGATTTTGGAGATATACAGAAAATAGTCAAGAGAATAGCTGGTATAGAAGATGTGGAGATTATCCATGCTAGACAAGATAAGTACCTAGCTGAAAATCAAGTAGGGAAAGTTAGATGTGGAGATAATGGGATTTTTAAAGGTAGCCCTATAACAGATGAGCAGGAAAAACTAACATCTATAGCTAAAGAAATCTATAAAGAGTATGGGGCTGATGGCAAATATATTTTGGATGATGATAGACTCATTATTTGTCAATCAAAGGCTAAGACTGAAAGGCTACAAAGAAGATTTCCAACTGCTGATATCAACCCTATAGGGGATTGGTCGGGAGGCCTTGATGTGGATACAGGTTGCACTAATAGAAAATTAGGGTCAGACATGGGAGATGGTGTTACTGGTGGAGGTCTACATGGTAAAGACTTATCCAAGGCGGATGTATCAGTAAACATTTACGCTCATTTAAAGGCACAAGAGACAGGTGAAGAAGTGAAGCTATCGTGTGCTATTGGAGATGAAACAATCGATGGTAGACCCTATGAGGAGATAGTTCATATTGCTAGAAATTATATTGATGTCATTGGAGGTTTTGAGAAGTTCGCTGAATGGGGACTGATTAGGTAGGTGATTAGTTGGCTAAGGGTAAGTACCAAGAATGGCTTGAGAAGGACAATTTAATAAAAATAGAGGCTTGGGCTAGGGATGGACTTACTGATGAGCAAATATCTAAGAATATGGGGATTGCTTATTCAACTTTAAGAGTTTGGAGGGATAAGTATCCGCCAATTTCGGCAGCCTTAAAAAGAGGGAAAGAAGTAGTTGATTTTGAGGTGGAAAATCAATTGTTAAAAAGAGCCCTTGGCTATAATTATGATGAAGTTAAGACGGTTCAAAAAATGGTTGATGGTAAGAAACATGTTGAAAAAACAGTGATTACTAAGCATGTTATCCCAGACACCACAGCTCAGATTTTTTGGCTTAAAAATAGGAAGCCTGATGTATGGATGGATAGGAAGGCCAAAGAAGTTGAAGGCAAGCCTAATCAAGGCTTGGAAAGATATTTCGAATTGTTAGACGATAGGCTATTAAAAGATGAGTAATATCGATAAAGTTTATACTAAAAAACAACAAGAAATATATAGGGATGTAGGTTCTAAAGATTGGTTTATACTAATTCTCCATGGAGCTAAGAGATCTGGTAAGACTCAATTAAATAATGATTTGTTTCTTAGGGAGCTTATCAGAGTTAAAAAGATTGCTAATATGGAGAAGGTGGATAAGCCTCAATATATTTTAGCTGGCTTTTCTAAGTCTACTATTTATCAAAACGTGCTTATAGAATTGTCTTCTAAGTATGGGATAGATTTCAAATTCGATAAGCTAGGCAATTTTACTATGCTAGGTGTTTATGTAGTCCAAGTTGGCCATGGTAAGATTGACGGATTAGGTCGTATACGTGGTATGACTTCATACGGTGCTTATGTGAATGAGGCCTCACTTGCTAATGAGCTGGTTTTTGATGAAATAAGGTCTAGATGTTCAGGTAAGGGGGCAAGAATTATTTGTGATACTAACCCCGACAATCCCGAGCATTGGCTGAAAAAAGAGTACATCGATAATCCAACGGATAGGATTTTATCTTATAAGTTTACTATTTTCGACAATACCTTTCTTGATAAGAGATATTTACAATCGACTATTGACACTACACCTGATGGGATGTTTACCGAGCGAAACATATACGGGAATTGGGTTAGTGGCGAAGGTGTTGTATATAAAGGCTTTGACCCTAAGAGACATTATGTCAAGAGCTTAGATGGTATTAGATTTAGTAGTTACATAGCTGGTGTGGACTGGGGATATGGACACTACGGATCTATTGTAGTATTTGGCATATCTAATGACGGTAAGTATTACATGATAGAAGAGCATGCTGAGCAGTATCAAGAAATAGATTTTTGGGTAGCTGTAGCGAAAGATATAGCTAATAGATATAAGGGCATAGTCTTTTATTGTGATTCGGCAAGGGTGGAACATATAGACAGGTTTAGTCGTGAGGGACTTGTTGCATATATGGCAGACAAGGCGGTTATTCCTGGAATAGAGGCGGTGTCTATTTTATATAAGACGGACAAGCTTTTTATATATGAGTATATAGCCAAGAGGTTTAAGGAAGAGATTTATTCTTATGTATGGGCTACTAATTACAGGTCAGATGAAGTCAAGAAGGAGTTTGACGATGTAATGGACTCCATGAGATATGCTTTATATAGTTATGAACAAGGTTTGGGAAGTATTAAGACCATGGATAGAAGTGTTTTAGGATTGTAGGAGAGTTATGGCAAAGTCAGAAAGTTATATTACAGAGTATATGGAAAAGCCTAAGAGGATATGTTTACCGATAGATACGGAGTTAACTCCTGAGCTTATAGATACTTTGATAGAGATTAAAAATAAAGATAATGAGAGGTTTACGACCTTACAGAAATACTATGAGGGATGGGCTAAGATATTAGATAGGGAGAAGAATCCTGAAAAGTCTAATAATAAGATAGTTTTAGCTTATCCTGCTTATATTGTAGATATATTACAGGGGATGGCGGTAGGTAGGCCAGTAACTTATGCTATTGCAGAAGAAGATAGGGATAAGTTCAGACCTATTCAAGAAATATTAGACAATAATCAAGAGCAAGACGAGAATACAGCTCTAGCAAAGATGAGTGGTATTAATGGTCTAGGCTATGAAATTAATTACATTGACGAGGAAGGAAATTACTGTTTTAACGAGCTTTTACCCCAAAATGTTATTATGGTTTGGGACGATAAGATAAAGCCTGAGCCATGGATGGCCATTTATGTTAGGGATACTATTAATCTAGATAATCTTACATCAGATGAAAAGCAACAAGCGGCCACTGTATATACAGCTGATAAGATTTACGAGTACGAACCTGGAAAGAATGGTTTTGTGCTAGTAGATAAGTATGAGAATGTATTACATAAGTTTCCTATTATAGAGTGGGCCAATAATGATGAGTATATAGGAGATTTTGAAAGAGAGTTATCTCTTATAGATCAGATGAATTTATTATTTTCCGATAATTCTAATGGATTTGAAGAAAATATCAATGCCCTTTTAGTTTTATGGGGAATGGTAAATACTACTTACAAGGATTATAAGAGGCTTAGAGAGGAAGGCGTTCTACTAGCTAGTAATGGTACAGGAACGGGGACTAAGCAAGATGCTAAGTTCTTGACTAAAGATATTAATGATACGGCATTTGAGAATTTCAAGAAGGATTTAGACGAGGCTATCCATAAGTTTTCTAAGGCTCCTAATGTTACGGACGAGAAGTTTTCTGGGGTAGCCTCTGGAGAAAGTCAAAAATATAAGGTCTTTACTACTGATCAGATTATAGAACTTAAAAAGCGTAAGTATCATACAGCTTTAACAAAGCGTATGGAGCTTATTTGTGAGTATTTAAGAATTAAGCAAGGCATGGATATTAATTATAAAGATATAAGTATCAATTTCCAAGATAATAAGCCTTACGATGAATTGAAGAATGCTCAGACAGTTAAACAGTTAATAGATGCAGGGGCAAGTAGACAATACGCCTTTTCTAAGCTAAAAGGTATAGATGATTTAGCCGAGGAGCTTGAAAGGCAAAGGCAGGAAAAAGATATGTATAGTGATTTGTTTACGGATAGTAAGAAGGATTTGATGTATGGCCAAGATGATATGGGAGATAATGCTAAAGAAGTACGAGAGGCTCCTGAAAGCGAAAGAGAAGAAGATATACGCTAACTATAAACAATCCTATAGGCAATTAGACAAGGATGTTAGAGAGATACTAAGTGAGCTTGAAAGTATAGAGGGTCAGCTTAATTTAGATGATTGGCATAGGCAACTACTACACCATAAGACAGGTGTTCTTATGAGTGAACTTTATACGAAAAATCATATACTTTTATCTTCTACATTTGATGAAATAGTAGACACTACCAAAAATAACTCTCTAAAAGCTTTTAAGGGGCATGAAAGACTTGTAGCTATAGCTAAACCTATAAACAATACTAATATCGTTAATAAGTCGATTGCGGGCCTAAATTGGGCGGATAGGATGAAGCATTCTTCTAACGTACTTAGATATGACTTTATAAGGATAACGGCTGGGGGAATTGAACAAGGAGATTCTTATAGCAAGATAGCGAATAAGCTAGCAGATAGATACATGATAGATGTAGGAAAGGCTAATACCTTAGCAAGGACTGAGGGTCATAGGATTTTTGAAACTACGAAATACGAAACTATGGCATCAGTAAATGAAGAAGTTAAGCTATTAAAGACCTGGCATAGTGTGCATGATGAAAAAGTAAGGAGTTCTCATAGTTCTTTAGATGGCACACAGATTGCTTTTGATGATTATTTCATATCTCCTAGCGGCTCTAAGGCTTTAAGACCAGGAGAATTTGGAGACCCAGAGGAAGATATTCATTGTAGATGTTATCTATCTTATGAGCTGAAAGGAAAGTAAATGTATTTATTGCAGATTATTTTGATTGTAGCAAAGATTTTTGGTTTTATAAAAGCACCATGGTTATTGGTTTTATTGCCTTTATGGCTTGTTATAGGATTTTTTGCTATCGTTTATTATATAGGTAATCGTGATCATAGAGAGTTTATAGATTGATAATCTATGAAATTAGGAAATAAAGGAGTAAAAATGGATAGTTATAAATTTCAAAAAGCATGTAAAGAATGGCTAATTAAGTATTACGTAGAAAACTTTAATAAAAGTTTAGGTATTGAAGATATATATATAGTTTGGTCTTGCAAGACTTTACAAAATAACAAGATATTAATGTCTACAAATCTTTTAGATGGTATATATGTAGAAGCTACACAAAATGGAGATAAACAAGAAACTTATTTTGATATCTATACTAAACAAGCAAATATCAAAGTAGTTAATGAAATATTAATGTATTAATCGTGAGTTAATCGTGTGAAAAAGTAATTAAAACAAGTAAATATCAATAATTTAATCGTGCGTTAATCGTGCGATTTTTTATTGTCTTTGACTGGTTAGACGTTAAAGAAGCTAGGGATTATATGGTTGACGAACCTTAAACGGGAGGTTATATGAAAGATTTATTAATTGCGGATATTGACTTGCAAAGACTATCTGAAAGCGAAGATACAGCTAGCGAGGAACAAGTCCAAGATGAGGCACAAGAAGAAGTTGATCAAGAAGAAAAAACATACAGCCAAGAGGAATATGACAAGGCTATAGAAAAAGCAACCGAGGGCTATGTTAGTCAGGAAAAGGTGCAAGAGATAATAGATAAGACTATAGCTAAAGAGCGTAAGAAGGCTGAGGACGCTGAACGTTTGTCCAAGTTATCTGAAAGCGAGAGAGCTAAGGAGCAAGCTAAGCTAGATAAGGAAGAAATCGAAGGACTTAGAGCAAAGTTAGCACGTAGAGACCTTGAAGATGACACAAAGAAAGAATTACAAGACCAAGATTTAGATATGGATTTTATGGAGTTTGTAATTGATGAAGATGCTGAAAAGACCTTAGAGAGAATACAAAGGTTTAAAGTGCTATTTGATAAGGCAGTAAATGCAGGAGTTGAAAAGCGAGTAGTAGGCAGGAGTCCTAAAGGGTCGGACATGACGACAGCTAAGAAAGAAAAGAAGCAGAATATGGGAGATTATGCCCAAACTAAAAGAATTATTTAAGGGAGGAATTTATGGCTAAACTAGAAACTAAAGCAACATTTGATCCAGAGAATGTTTTGTTATCTGATGCAAAAACTGGGGATGTACCAGAAGAAAGCGGAGAGATTATTATTAAGGAGGTTGTAGATACATCACTTGTAAGCAAACTAGGTAAGTATGAGCCTATGACAAAGCTTAAGAAGAAATTTACTTACTTAGCAGAAGGACCAGGAGCTTATTGGGTAAATGAAGGGGAGAAAATTCAAACTGATAAGGCTAAATGGCTAGAAATTACAATGGAAGCTCACAAGCTTGGTGTTATTATTCCTGTATCTAAGGAGTTCTTGAAATATACAGTCAGTGATTTCTTTAAAACAATTAAGCCTAAAATAGCAGAATCATTTCAAGCTAAATTTGACAATTCAGTCCTATTTGGTACTGATTCACCATTCCCTAAAGGCATATCTGTGGCAGAAAGAGCTACTACCGCTGGCAATGTAGTAAGTCAATCTGATAATCCATACGTTGACATTAACGATATGATGGCACTAATTGAGGATGCTGACCTAGAGCCACAGGCGATTGCTACTACTAGAAGCTACAATAAAGACCTTAGAGGTGCTTTAGATGGTAGAAATCTACCAATATTTAATGGGCCTAGAGAAGGTGTTACGGCTGAAGCATTAGGTTTGCCAATTGCTTATGGAAATAGAAAGGCATGGGATAAGAAACAAGCGGTTGCCTTTGTAGGAGACTTTGATAATTTATTTTATGGTATTCCACAAGGTTTGGAATATGCAATTTCAGAAGACGCTACTTTAACTACTATAGTTGGTGAGGACGGAGGTCCAATCAATCTATTTGAAAGAGATTTGTTGGCGTTAAAGGTTACTATGTACGCTGCTTTCTTAACTGTAAAAGACGATGCTTTTGCACTACTAAAGCCTAAGACAGAAGAAAAGCCAGCACAATAAGGAGGCTTGAATGAAGGCTATTAAGCCAAGTGGTGAGCTAGTAGAGGTTACACAAAAGACTTATGATTTATTATATAAAGCTAGGGGCTGGAAATTAGTTAAAGAAAGTACTAATCTAGACAAACTAAAGAAAAGCGAATTACAGAAGATAGCTGGTAATAAAGGGATAAGTTATAAGTCGGACACCACTAAAGAGGAACTAATAAAATTGATCGATGGATAAGAAAGGGGCGTTAGATTATGGATTTAACACCTGATTATAAGTGGGAAAGAGATTTAGATAATGAATTAGTCAATGAAGAATCCGCTAATAATAATATAGAGGCTGAATTTGAAAGACTTAGACCTTTATATAAAGAGTGGATAGAAGATTATTGTAATGTTACTTTTGAAGATAATAAACTACCTGGGCCAGTAGCGTTGGCCCTTGATGAGTTAGTGAAGAATGACCCTAAGCAATATAACATACAGTCTGAAAAACTATCGGATATGTCTGTAACTTATGGAACTGCAAGCGGAGGCTCTGCAGGGGCTGGAGCTATACCTGCGTATATCATGGCGTGGTTAGAACCTTATAGACGTATGAATAATCTTGAAAAAGATAGAAGACCTTACGATGACGGTCGTAGATAAGAATAATGTACCTGACCTACTAGCTAGGCTTAGAGAGCTTGAATCTTATAGTGTGGCTGTAGGGATTCTTTCAAAGGCAGGTGGGCAAATGCTTATGATTGCAAATGTTCATGAATTTGGCTGTTCTATACCTGTAACTAAGAAGATGAGAGGATTTTTAGCCTATAACTATAATGTGCATCTACGTAAAGATACAAAGGAAATAAAGATACCCGAGAGATCTTACGTAAGGACAAGTTATGATAGTAAGAGTGGGGAGGTTGGCAGTAGTGGAGATGAACTAATAACAAGGGTAGTAAACGGTGATATGTCTGCAAAGAGTTTCTATGAAATTTTAGGGCAAACATGTGCCGATACTATCAGAGATTATCTAATCAACGATGTAAAATCTCCTCCTTTATCTAGCATGACAATAGAACATAAGGGTTCTAGTAATCCACTAGTAGATACAGGTCAATTGGCGGCAGCAATTAGTTATGAAGTAAGGGGTAGATGATGAGTTTATTTAATTTTAAAGCCTTAGTAAGAAAGTATAAGACAGGTAGGGTTTTAGCCCAGATTAGGGAGCCTGATAGGTACGATGAAGATAATGGCCTAGCTATTAAGGGAAAGCATAAGGTTTTACAGTTATCTAACTTTGCGATAGTCCCTTTATCTAACAACGAATTAGCTAATGACGAGGGAGGTATATATTCCCGTGATGATCGTAAGCTTTATAGTTATGTGGCCATGGAAAAAGGTACAGACATTTGCAATATACAGAATAATGGCAGTAAAAAATTTTATAAAATTATGGAAGTAAGGGACTATTCGGATTTTGACGAAGGTCTTTTTATTTACGTATTAAAAAGATGTGATAGAAATGATGATGACAATTAGAGAGTCGATTGTTAAGGGTCTAAAAGAATATACAGGATTAAAGGTTATAGATACTGACAGCAATATTAGAAGGCCTGCTTATCCTTATTTTAGCTTTAAATTTACAAGCCTTTTACAAAATGATAAGGGTAGGGGAAATGAATATTTTGATTTTCCCCCTTCTTTAGATAAAAGGTTTAAGTATGACCATAGAGAAACACTATCTACTCAACCCTATTATGTGATAAGTTTTAATGCTTATAGCGAAGATATAATTGAGAGTCAAAGATCTATACAGAAGGCCTGGGATTGGTTTAGGCATGCTGGATACTATAAATTGTGGGAAAAGAATTTTGTAGTGGTAGATGTGGGAGATATTACGGATAGAACGGTTTTTAAAGATGTATCATTTGAATATCGATATGGATTTGACTTAAGGATTAGATACTTACACGAAATCGACAGAAGGACGGAAACAATTGAAACATATAAGATTAACAAGGGAAAGGATTTTTAGAATATGGCAAAATTAGATTTTCCTGTGCATATACAACGAAAAACAGTGGCAGTATCTGAAAGAGGATTTGGCACAATCTTAGTTGTAGACAACACAAAAGATATAGATTATGAGCTAGTAGATTATGATTATGTAAATAAGGTAGATCCCGAAGGAAAGCTATACAAACTACTAGTTAGATTGTTTGCACAAAAGCCACAACCTCAACAAGTGGCAGTATATGGTAAGGCAGGAGCAAGCACAGCCGAAGCGGTAAAAGAATTACTGAATGGTGGTAGGACTGATTGGTTTTGGCTGGTAACTACTGATAATAGCGTAGAGACTATTAAGAAATTATCTGAACTAGCACAGACTAACAGCAAGTTATATGCGGTTACAGTTAATAACTTTAAAGATTGTAAGGCTTTATATGATGAGCTATATGAAAATACCTTTGTAGACTATCACGACGATCCAGAGGCCTACAGTGCTGAGGGTACGGCGGTAATTATGTCTTACAAGATTGGAGCGAAAACTGCTAAGTTTAAGGAGGTTAAAGGTGTAAAGAGAGCGAATGTATCTGATACACAAATTAAGGATTTACACGAGCATGGTATTAATACCTATGTAGAGAAATTAGGTGTATTACAAAGGTCTGAAGGCTTAGTATTATCTGGAGAGTATCTAGATATCATCTTATCAGAATATTGGATAAGGTTTAAGATGGAAGAAAGAATCCTTAGAGCCTCTGTAGTGAATGATAAGATACCTTACACTAATACTGGTATTGGAATCCTAGTGGGTGTAGTTAGAGGCGTATTAGAGGAAGCTATCACACAAGGAATAGTAGTTCCTGGCCAAATTAGGATTGATTACAAGAAGAGAGAAGAAGTGGATGCGAACGAAGTAGCATTAAGAAAGTATGACCATATTGTTTGGGCTGTACAGCTACAAGGAGCAATCCATCAAGGAATTATATCAGGAGTCTTGACTTATGATATGGTGAACGAAATAGAAGAAAAGGCAGGTAATAATTAATGGTATTAGTATATAATCCTAAATTAGCTACAGTTACCGTAAATGGCCAATATATCACTGGATTTTCCGAAGACCAAATGGTAACTATTGAGAAGAACGAAGACAATGTTATGCCTAAGATAGGAGTAGACGGAGTAGTTTCATATGGAATTAACTTAGATGGTTCAGCGACTGTTAATCTAACCTTAATGCAGACTAGTCCATCTTTGCCACTATTCAGAGACTTAGCAAAGTCTAGGGAAACTTTTACTCTAGCTATTACTGATATGAACGATAATGCGGAAAGTCATGCAATGAATGATTGTATCATTCTTAAGAGCATGGACGAAAATACTGGTTTCAAAGAGCCAGACGAAGTAGAAGTACCTATATTTGTCCCATATTTTGAAGATTTGAGAGCAAGATAAAGATAAGGAGTTTTAAATGTCTAATAATAATAAGAAACAATTTTTACAAAAGAAAGTAACTATAGGAGATGTGGAATATACTTTCCAAAAGCTTCCTACTAAGAAAGCTTTAGAGATTAAGCAAAAGTGGTTGGATCAAAACAATAATGTTATAGAATTAACTATGTGCGAGCAATTGCTAGAACATGTCGTAGTTAATCCTAAGCGTTCTGTAGATGACTATGATGATGTGTCTGAATTAATGACAGTTTGCATACAGGCCAGTAACTTCCAATATGGCGGTAAATTCTCAAAAAACATGTAGAGAGTAGGGTCAGAGCTTTATATAATGAGTTCTGGAGACCTGCTCTTTTTTTGATAAGACAAAACTATCTAACCTATAGTGAGGCTATGGTTATTACACAAGAAGACTTGCAGGAGTTGACTGTAGCCGTGGAGAAGGTGGAAAAAGAGATAGCAAACGAAGTCAAAAGAATGACAAAGAAAGGTAGGTGAGCGAGTGGGAGACCAAAGAGAGCTTACCTGGAGGCTTGAAACTGATACTGGTAAAGCGGTATCGGATATACAAGAAGTCGATAAACAATTTGATAAAGTAAAAGAAAGTATGGAGGATGTCGATAAGAAATCCTCCATTTTTGATAAGATAGGCGGACCTATGAAGTCTGCTGGCTCTGCTGTATCTGCTTTTGGTGGAAAAGTAATGAATCTAGGCGGAGGAATGATGAAGACAGGAGCGAAGGTTACGGCCTTTACGGCTCCTGTTTCTCTTGCTTTAAAAGAAGGAGTGCAAGGTGCCTTAGAGCTTGATACGGCGATAAGACAGGTTACTACCCTAGCAGATGAAGACATACTACCTGTTAGTAAAATCCAAGATGAAGTTAGAAGGATATCAGATGCCTCTGGTATTGCACAGACTGAAATTAGTAATTCTATGTATGAGGCCTTATCATCTAGTGTAGGTAGTAGTGATGTAGTAGGTTTTGTAGACCAAGCGGTAAAGCTAACTAAGGCAGGATTTACTGATATGCCTACTGTTATTGATGCAACCACTACTGCCATGAATGCTTATGGTCTGAGTGGACAAGAAGCAGTAGGCCATATTCAAGATGTATTTGTTAAGACCCAAGATCTAGGTAAGATTACGGTTGATGAATTAGGTAAGTCTATAGGTAGGGTTATACCTTTTGCTTCGGCAGCTGGTGTATCTATAGACCAATTAGGGGCAGGGTATTCGATACTAACTGCTAAAGGTCAAAATGCCCAAATAGCTACTACTAACCTAAGCTCTCTAATATCTGAATTATCTACAAGCGGTACAAAGGCTGATAAAGCCTTGCGAGAGAATTTAGGTGGTTCTTTCAAAGAGTTAATGGAAAATGGCCAATCTATGGGCGATGTATTGCAATCCCTACAGGGTGTAGCTGAAGAAAACGGTGAGTCCTTAGGGGATATGTTTGGCAACAAGATGGCCACGTCTGCTGCTAATGCTTTGATGTCTGATGGTGCTGGAGCTTTTAACGATACTTTAAACAAGATGGTTAATAGTGGTGGTGCTGTAGATGCAAACTACGAAAAGATGATAGGACCTGCGGAGAAACTACAAAGAGCCCAGACTAAGCTTAAAAACTCTTTAATAGAGTTAGGGGGAGCTTTAGCTCCAGTCATAGAGAAATTTTCAAACGGACTATCTAAAATCACGGATAAGTTTAACTCCTTAAGCGATGAGACTAAAGGAAAAATAGCAAAGATAGCTGGAGCTATAGCTGTAGCTGGTCCTATTATAGCGGCCGTTGGTGCTGCTTTTATGGTGGTAGGTGGAGTTATAAAGACTATAGGCTTAGCTATAATGCTATTAGCAAGTCCTATCGGTCTAGTTGCGGCTGGTATAGCAGCTGTGGTTGCCGTTGGATATCTTTTATATGATAATTGGGAGTTAATAAAGCAGAAAGCAAGTGAAGTATGGGACGGAATATCAACTAAAATAAGTGAAGTAGCATTATCGGTAGCTACTACTATAGGCGAATTTGTCGAGGGGATAAAACTCAAATTTGATGAATTTGTAATGGCGGTAGGAGAGAAGTTTGAAACGGCCAAAGCCGTTATAATCGAGAAATTTACCGCCATGAAAGAGTGGGTAGGTACTATAATCGATGGAATCAAACTTAAAATTGATACATTTGCTGAAGGTATGGCAACCGCTATAAGTGGAGCTATAGAAACGGTCAAAGGAATGTTTGAAGGGTTAAGGTCTAAGGCAGTAGGTGCGATAGAAGGGATTAAGAGTGCGTGGAACGGTCTTAAGAACCTATTATCTAAGCCTATCAATGCGGTTGTAAATGTCGTCAAGAGTGGAGTTGGTAAGATAAAATCCTTGGCTGGATTTGCAACTGGTTTGTACCGTGTACCATATGATGAGTTCCCAGCTATGCTCCATAAAGACGAAATGGTTGTAAATGCTAGTGGGTCTGAACAACTTAGGGCTATGGGAGCGACTGAAAAAGGATTTAGTCAAACTCCAACCAATACAGGCATGGGTGATGTTAGTAGTGGTGTGATTAATAATACAGCAAGTACTAATAATAGTTCATTTAGTCCGCATATAACCGTTAATTATTATGGCCAAGGAAATGCTCAATCAGACGGTAACGTTATAGCTGATATAGTAGACGAAAGAATAATGTCCCTATTTAATACAGCTAATCTACAAAGGGGGTAAGCATGGCTAATCAACCGAATAAGATTACAAAGATAAGGCTAGGGTCAGTGTTATTAGACTGCACAACCACCGAAGAAGTATCTAAGAAAGCTAACGTTACTAAGAGGCCGATAGAGAAAGGCGAAGATATAGCTGATCATATGAAGACTAATCCATATGAAATTAGATTAAGCGGAATGATGGTAAATGATGCGGATAACAAGATAGCTACAATAGAACAAATGCAGAAGGATGCTGAACTTTTAGGATATATAGGTAAGCGTAGGATTGACGATGTAGTTATTGTAAGCTTTTCTACAAAGCAAAACAAAAAAATCATGGACGGTTACGACTGGGATTTATCTTTGCAGTCTGTAAAGATAGCCCAGCCAAAGAGTGCGAATCAAGATGTTAAAAGTCCGGATGGTAAAAGTCAAGGTCAGACCAAGGCAAAGGTTAAGGAAATGACTAATGCAGGAAGGAAGCAGATATTAAATACTAATAGTGTAAGTCGAGGGCAAAAGTCTTTGAGTGCGGCTGGTGGATCTATGGCTAGCAAGCACAGTATTAGCAATACAAATCCGGTAAGGGTTAGAAATAGGATGCTGTCGACTTTGACTACTGGTACGTCAAATAGAGCAAGAAGGATTGGGGGTAGATAATGCGTTTTATTAATATAGATAAAGACAGGATACCCTATGAGTTTGAGCTGGAAATAGATAAAGAAATATTTCAATTTGAGGTACTCTATAATTCTTATAAAGACTATTTCACGATTAACCTGTATAAGAATCACAAACCTGTAGTTATGGGTGAAAAAATAGTCCTTCATCAACCTCTGTTTGACGGCTTAGAGCATTTAGATATACCTAACATTATAGTTATCCCTTACGACACCACAGAAGGAGCTTTAAGGATAGGTTATGACAATTTAAGCGAGGATGTATTCTTGTATGTATTGGATTAGAGAAATAACTTTAGAAGCAGGGGGCAAGATTTTTGAGACTATAGGAGATAACGCCTTAGATATAGAATTTGATGTACCCTTTGCTGATAAAGCTGAGCCAGATGTGGCTACAGTAACTATATATAATTTATCTAATGACAGTATAGCTGAGATTAAAAAAGAAGGTAAGGCTATATTATCCGCTGGATATAAGGAAATGCACAATATATCCGAGATACTAAGCGGAGAAATAGAAGAAATGAAAACAGAATGGCGTGGCCTTGATAAGGTAACGACTATTACTATATCAGACGGAGCTAAGTCATGGAGAAAGAAAGAACTTAATAAGACTTACGCTAATGATACCAAAGCTAAGGCTATCATGAAAGATTTGATAGATACTCTTGGATATACAGTTGTGGAACTTAATCCTAAAAATAATATAAATTACCCTTTAGGTAAGACTATAAAAGGTGTAGCATCTAAAAGTTTGATACAATTAGCTAAAGATACTGAATCTAAAATGTTTGTAAATAAAGGGCGTATTGTTATAAGGCCAGAGGATAAGGGTTATGAGTCGGGAATACTCTTAAATGCTGATAGCGGTTTGCTTGATACTCCTACTCAAAACAAAAATATGACTGGAGATAAAATTGACACTCCTGATAGGGAGAAAGACAAGAAGAATAACGAAGAAGAAGTGCCATCATGGACGGTCAAATGTTTACTTAATCCACAAATTGAGACGGACTCTATTATAAGTATTGAATCCAGGTCAATCAATGGGAAATTTAGGGTAAAGTCGGGAAAACATTCAAAGGACTTTACAACAGAATTGGAGGTGGTTGAAGCTTGAAAGATGTATTAAGAAGTAAGAAAGATACTAATGCCGCCTTTAATAAATTCATGGATAATTTTACAGATACTTTATCCGCTAATACTATGGTGGCAAAGCTTGCTAAGGTTAAGAGTTTTGATCCTGAGAAAATGTATATTGAGGCTATGCCTTTACCTAGTGAAGAAAATTCCTTAGTTATAAATGTCCCTTTAGTAACCTTAAGATGTAAGGATTTTGTGGCCTACTATCCACTAAAAGAGGGGGACTATGTAGTATTGCTCTTTATGGATGGAGATACAGACCAGATACTCTTAGGTCAAGATAAGGCTGATACAGAAAGAATGCACGATGTATCTGATTGCGTAGCAATTGGCGGTTTTAGCCTCTTTAATGATACTTTAGGAGTAGTAGATGAAACGGGTTTTGTATTACAGAATATGACTAATAAAGACTCATATATTAATCTTAAAGCGAATGGAGATATAGAAATTAAAGGTAGTGCAATTAATATCTTAAGTCCTAATATTAAATTAGAAGGACATGCGACTTACAATGGCAGGGAGATAGCTAAAAAAGGAGACCCTACAACAGAAGGTGGTGTGATAGTGTGAGTTATTATGAAACATTTAAAATGACCAACGGAGACATAGACATTATAGACAATGACCTATATTTAGTAGGGGGTCAAGAAGAAATGAGGCAAAACATAGAAAATCGCTTAGCTGTGAATAAGGGTGAGTGGTTTCTAGATCTTAATCTAGGCTTATCTTATAAAGATATTACTGGCAAAGACATAAGAGATAGTGATATTGAATATTGGATAAGGGAATGTGTTTTGCAAGATGAAAGAATTAAGGAAGTAAGGAGCATTGATATAGATAGAAATAGCGAGAAAAGAACTGCTAATATATCAATACTTGTAATAGACCCATACAATGAGGAATTATCCTTAACGGGGGTGATTAATATTGGATAAGTTAAATATATACGAGGATTACGGTTCTATATCAGAATTTAAGGACGATGGATATGGAGTAACTAAGTATGGATTTAAGAGAAAATTATATAGTGAGTGCTTAGAAGAGAGAATAAGCCGAGCTAGAGAGGTTTTTGGTGTAAAGATTGATACATCGGAGACCTCTTTTCTAGGCAAATTGATTAGAAATGCAGCCTGGGACGAGGCTTATTTATGGGAACTTGCAGAAGCGGTATACATGAGTCCTTTTGTGAATACTGCAGAAGGGGCAGGACTTGACGCTGTAGGTCAATATTTAACGATAACTAGAAGACCAGCGACTAAGTCAAAAGGTTTTGTTACTATATACGGAAAGCCTGATACTTTAGTCCCTGCAGGTTTTAGAGTAGCTACTCAAAGCGGTATTGAATACTACACAAAAGATATTGTATATATAGGTGAAGACGGAACGGTCGATGTAGCTATAGAGTCTGTTATCGCGGGTAAAGATACCAATGCCCAAACTGGAGATATAAATACAATAGTTAACCCTACTTATGGTATTGAGAAAGTAAGTAATAAAGACTATACAGAAGGCGGTATGAATGTAGAAAGTGATGAAGAATTTAGGCTACGATATAAAAAATCTTATTCTAGGGTCGGGGGTTCTACTGTGCCAGCTATGACAGCTGCTCTTTTAGATATAGATGATGTAGTAGATTGTGAAGTAAGAGAAAATTTTACTATGAAAACTATAGATGGAATACCTCCTAAGTCTGTAGCATGCTTTGTTTTTGGTGGAGATACGGACAAAATTGTAGATACTATTTATCAGAATAAGCCAGCTGGAATAGAAGCATATGGCGAAACTTATAAATTTGTTGAAGATAAAAAAGGAATAAAACATAAGATAGGTTTTACTCGTGCAAACGAAGTAAAAATAAAGGTTGAAGCGAAAATCAAAAAGACGGACGACTATCCAGGAGATGATGTTATCAAGAGATCTATACTAAATTATATAGGGGGTGTAGATAAGGATAATGTAGAGTATTCGGGACTTAAACTAGGCGAAGATGTAATATATAACAAGCTTATAGCAAAGATATTATGTCCTGGAGGAGTAAGTGATGCTGATATAACTATAGGGGCAAGCCCTAAATTTACTATGGTCGACGAAACTATAGAAATTGAAAGGAACTCTATAGCGGTTACAAGTCCTGACCTAATAAGGATAAGTTATGTATAATGATTTGTATTTAAAAGCATGGAAAAGACTTCCAGAAAGATTCAGAAAGCAAACTAATAAAGACTTGTATTATGTACTATACAATGGGTCGGGAGAGCTTGAAAAAGCCTTTAGCTCAATCGAGGAAAGCCATAATATAGATAAGGCATATGGTAAGACCTTAGACCTATTAGGAGCTAATGTAGGCGAAATTAGAGCGGATAACATGAGTGATGACTTATACCGTTTGTATATCAAAGTCAGAATCATATCGAATCTTTCTATCGGAGATATACCGACTATAAATTATGTAATGAGTACCCTACTAGGAGATGATTATATATCGATAAAAGAAGGATTTTTAGATGGAGATTATCTTTATAATGAACCTGCCGCTTTAAGGTTATCAATTATGAACACTGCTGATATAGTTCCTTATGAGATATTA
Organism: Anaerococcus prevotii DSM 20548; assembly: GCF_000024105.1. Lineage (GTDB taxonomy): Bacteria > Bacillota > Clostridia > Tissierellales > Peptoniphilaceae > Anaerococcus > Anaerococcus prevotii. The sequence goes on from NC_013171.1 coordinate 929,874, forward strand.
GAAAGGATAAAGGCAGCAGGAATAAGAATCCTTATAGACCAGATTTATGCTTTACAGTTTAAATTACAGACTAGATACGGAATAGATTCATGCAAAGTGTGGTTATGCGGGGAGCATCCTTGCGGAGATATACCTTATACTTATGCTATTGGTCAAGGTTCTTATATAGATCTTAAGGCTAAGAGTGGCCTATATAATTCTGAAAACTATTATGGATATGCTCCTAAGGGAGGCCTAATAATTATGAGAGACGATAAAAATAGGGAGTTTAGGTATGTGCAAGATATGAGTTCGGATAGACGTATTAACTTTGGAGGTAAGGATGATTAGTGATTATTTATTGAATAAAATCGCCCTGGAGACAGAGGCTAAGATTACCAAGGCGGAAGTAGAAATTGATGGAAAATTAGAAAAGGTACAGATTTTAAGAAAAGATGTTGATAAGAATTTGCTTAAGGTTTATGTAAATACCACTAAGTCCAAGGGCCTTATAACTGATATTAGGTTGCTTGATGATGATGGTAGGGTGCTTTTATCTAAGCCTTGTGAAAGGATAAAGAATATAGGCTATGCCTTAGTATCAAGTTTTTATATTAGATTTGTAGAAGAAGAATTGACGGACCCTATTAGTGTGTTTGAATTGAGGGGGATAGAAAATGTCTAGAAATAATTATAGTTTGGATAAGTACTATGATTTTTTGAAGAAAGATTTATATGATAGTGAAGAATTTAAGAATAAGCTAGCTAATGAGCAGATAGAGCTTGTAGGTTGGTATGACCATATAGCAGAGCTTGCTGATGTTAGGGAAGAGATTGATGTCGGCAAGAATGAAGCTGGAAATCCTCTAATTCAGCATATAAGGCATGATGGGGTAATTTTCCAAGAAGGGACACCAGTTAATGCAGAGAATATGGCCAAGATGGAATGGAATGATTTGATTAATAATATCAAGCTTTCGATATTAGGGGATGCTGTAAGAGCCTTGCAGGTCCAGGTCGCTACTTTGGTGGGCCAAAACTTTAATAATATGCCTTACAATCAATTTGTAGCTAGCTTTTCAGCGGATGGCTTAAATATATTAGAGGGTTGGTATGATGAAATCAATCAGAGAGGAGTTCTAAGTGTCTGAAGTTTATAAATGGTCGAGATTTAATATTAAACAAGAATCTTATCAGGAAAGACAAGCGGTAACTAAGTATAGGGACGTTAAAAAGACTAGGCAGGTTACTAAGTATAGGTATGAAACTAAGTATAGGAATGAGACTAAGACTAGGGAAGTAACTAAGAATGATGCTTATGGCCAAGGTGGATATGCTACAAGAGATAAGGCTTCGCTAGCTGCTTCTAACAAAGCAGTAAGCAGCGGATGGTTAATTAAAGACACTTATATCATACAGGATGGTCCTGGAGGTACTTGGTCTTATACTATAACTTATAGCTATAAAACAACCGAGACCTACACAGAAAAAGTCCCATATACTGAAAGAATCCCTTATACTGCTACAGAAGAATACACGGAAAAAGAGCCTTACACAGACTATGAGTATGTAACTAAGTATAGGGACGTGAAAGGTTCCTACTATGATGATGTAGTAAGTGAGGATAGGAGTGCTTATCCAGATAATGGCAAGAGTGGAAGTTATTTCTATGAGTACAAGGGCTTAGCTAATCGTCCTCCTGCTATAACAGGGTCTAATACGAAGTTAGGTAGTGTGAAATCTGACTTTAAGATTAGCTATACAGTAACAGACCCAGATGGGGACGAGGTTAAGGTTAAAATCCTAGTTGATGATAGGGTTATTCAATACCCTATTGCAGTTGCTTTAAATAAGGAGCAAACGGTTAATATAAGGCTATCTGATTATAGTTTAGGTGAGCATACTATAACGGTTACTGCTACTGATTCAAGCAATGCCTCTGCTAGTAGGGTGTACCATTTCAATAAGGACAATCAAGCTCCTAGCATTTCTGGTTCTGACCTAGATATGGGCGGAGTATCAAAAGACCTTAACATTGAATATATAGTCCAAGACGCTAATGGCGATAGTGTCAAGGTTGAGATAAAGGTTGATGGAGTAGTCAAGCAAGCCTCAACGCCTACCAGTTTGGGTGTAAGAAAAACATTTAATCTTCCTATTAAGAGTGTGGATTTAGGCCGTCACAAGGTAGAAATTATAGCAATGGATAGCCAAGGGGCAAGTTCGGTAAGGACTTATACTTTCCAAAGGGTTAATTCTACTCCAGTAATATCTGGCAATGATGTGAATTTAGGGGCTAAGAATACAGGATTTTCTTACAAATACCAGGTTAGCGATTCTGAAAAAGATAGCATAAAGGTAGTGGAGAAAATCAACGGCAATATTATAAGAACTATGGACAATGCCGCCTTAGGTCAAGACCATGTTATAACTATATCCAACGAGCAAATAGTTAAATTGCCTCTAAATAAAGAAAATACAATCGAAATAGAAGCAACTGATGGCATGGCTAAGGTTTACAGGCGTGTTACTTTTGTTAGAAATAATATGCCTCCAATCATAGCAGATAAGGACAAGGACTTAGGAAAAATCAAGGATAAGCTTTCTTATAATTATTCTGCTACTGATCCAGAGAAAGACCCTCTAAGCGTTGAGGTATATCTTGATGGACAAATCTATAGCAAGAAGAAAGCCTTGAAAGATGGAGAAGATAAGCGAATCCTTATTGATGGCAAAGACTGGATAAAGCTTAAAGCAGGTAAACATAAGCTTGAGATAGTAGTAGAAGACGATAAGGGCTTTAAGTCTAAAAGGACTATTAACTTCACCAAGGTTATAGATAGGTTGGTTGTAGAGTTAGCCGACAAGGGAATAAAGACGGATGCCTTAGCTAAAAGAGTATTTGTTGCTACAGCGGGGGTCTACGTAGCCCAAGGTGCTAAGGTCAAGTACGAAGTATGTAACAACTCATTAGATGAAGCCCCAAAGTGGGAGGATGCCACTAGTGCAGTTCTTGAAAATAAGGCTTATGTCTTTACTAATAAGGAGAAAAAAGCAAGTCAAGCTGGCGTAAATATTAGGGTCACCATTACTAAGGGAGAATCTAAAACTCCAAGCTATGTGTCAAATTTAGGAGGTACTTTTGATTAAAATCTACAACGAAAAGTCTATAAAAGAAATTAATGAACTAAGGGACAAGGGGCTATATAACGCTCCTTTTTCTGTGCTTGAAGAAATGAATAAGATTGAAGTTAAGGCTGACACTAAGAAGCTTGAAGAAGATATCAAGGACAAGGAAGAAGCCTCTGCAATGGCGGTAGTTGAGATATACGAGGCTATCGATGTGGCCAAGAAGGAAATACAGGAAGCACAATCGCAGGCAGTAATTGAGATTTACGAAAGTATTGGAGGATTAAATGACTAAGAGATATAGCGTGTTTGCGAAGGCTTATAAGACTGGAATTATTATAGGCTTTAGGACAATTGAAGATGTGAGACCAGAGGCTTTGAGAAAAGATGTAGAAGAACTTTTGGCCATGGATGGGCTAGGTCCAGATTGCAAGCCTTTGAAGGTGGAAGAGCCTAAGGAAGATGGAAATACAAGCGAGGCCAAGGAGGGAGCTCCTAAGGAAAATGAGAGCGAAGAAGAATCCCCTAATAAAGAGGAAGACGAAAAAGAAGTCAAGGAGGCTAAGTAATGGCTATAGCAAATATTAATGCGAGATTTCAGTTTCAAAAGATGACAAAGGCCGAATGGGAAGAGTGGGGTGACATCCTACTTGATGGAGAACTAGCCTATGAGGCGGACACCACTAAAATGAAAATGGGGGATGGCGTGCATAGATACACTGACTTACCTTATATAGATATAGGCGGGAAAAGTGTGATTGTATCTAGTGAAAAGCCTCCTGTTGATAAAGACAATATATGGATAAAGCCCGATGTTGATAAGGTAGGATATGAGTTAGCAATTGACGAATTTATTGATGTGTTTAGGCCTAATTCTATTATTTCAGACATGGGCAGATGGGTTAATTATAATGACGAAATAAAAACAGAGATAAATGAATATGAAGATGATGATTTTGTTTTGAGTTTCTCGACAGGCGGAAGGTTAAGTAAAGACCAAAAAGAGTCTCTGGGCATAAATGATGAATTTGATAAATATCTAGAATACGATGAAGTAGATGGATTACATGTGTTTGGTAAGGTGTATCCTTTAGAAAAAGTTTTTAGAGAAGTTAAGAAAATTGGGCTACAATATAATATTTTCATAATTGCCCAGCTAAAAGAAGAGTATGTAGAAGACTTTAAGATGAGTTACTATGAGTATCTAAAATCTATAAGTAATGTAATTTTCGGTGATAAATATAATTATTTAATGGAAGATTTAAAGAGAGTCGCAAAATGGATTCAGGATGAAAATCCTAAGCACATATACGATGAAAGCACTAATGAATCCGTCAACATCAGTATTAATCTAACCCTTCTTAAGGAAAAAGTGAAAGGAAAAAGAACTGCTGTGTATATATCAAATGAAGATAATAGCGAGTGGGTTGAGGTTAAATAAGATAGGGTAATTAAGGGAGCTTATGCTCTCTTTTTTATATAAATATTAAGAAAGGAAGTGATTAAGTTGTGTTAGAAATCACAAAAGCAGTGGCGGATTTTGGCGTCTTAATTGTGATAGCAGGAATATTTTTCTATTTCTCTATCACAGATAAGAGAACCTGGCAGAGAAACCAAGACAAGTGGTTTGAAAAGAGTAATGAGATTAATGATAAGCTCACAAATATAATTGCTGACAATACTACTATGCTTAATATTCATGAGGCTATCCTGGATAAGCACTCCGCAGACAGCAAGCAGAGCTTAGGGAATCTAAACTCTAAGGTGGACAAGATTGACGACAAAATCGACAAGCTACAATCCACCACAAACGAGCTTTTCACAAAAGAGATGGCAGAGGATATTAAGAAGGAATTGAAAGATTTAAAACGTTGATAGGGCTAGCGAAAGTTAGTCCTTTTGATGTGCACACGGACATTCACAAGAAAGACGAAGAACGTTGAAATTTAGAGGAAAACTCATCACAAGCATTTTCACAAGGAGGTAATTATGGGAAGTGTAAAAGCAATGATTGACTATGCAAAGAGTAGATGGCATGTGCCAGAATATGTAATGGGCGGAGGAAGAATCGGAAAGGAAGCAAGCTACAACAGTGCTACAGACGACTGTTCATCTTTTGTTTATAAGTCTCTCAAGAAAGGTGGATTTATACCTGAGACAACATGGAATGGATCCACAGAAGACTTATTCAGATTAGCGAGAGAAGGCAAGTATCTTAAAGAAATCTCTTACGATGAAGTAAGAGAAGGAGATATCTTTGTAAAAGGTGTAGAAGGCGGAAGTGGTGGAGAGTATGGCCATACTGGTATTTTCTTAAGAAAAGGGGAGATCATCCACTGTAACGCTGGACTTAACTGGACAGTAACAACTAACAATGAGAATGAAGGGTATTGGTACTATCTAGATGATTCTTACTATCCTGTAAGGTACTTTAGACCTATAGGAGCAGTAGAAGAATCTAATCCTAAAAATAAAAACACTTCATCTACTAAATGGAATAAGGTTAAAGATGAAGATTGGCATGGTCTAACTACTACCGTATGTAATGTGAGGGCATATCCAAGTACGGATGCACCAATAGTGGCACAGTACGGAGCGTGGGAAAATATCTACTATGATTCAGTTTATGAAGAAAACGGCTGTAGATGGATCTCATATATAGGCAATGATTCAGGTAAAAGACGTTATGTAGCTTATAGATATACTAGTGGAGATACTACTCCATGGATTCTTTTTTAGGAGGTAAAAATGATTTTTAAAAATGATAAAGTTTATGATACTTTAAAAACTATATCTTTGATAGCTATACCAGTAAGCACTTTTATAGTTGCTATACTGGGGGCTTATAACTATGGGAACCTGGAAAGAGTTACTGCGGTACTAGCAGCAGTTAATACGCTTTTGGGATCTCTAGTCAAGATATCAAGTGCAAAATACAACAAAGAAAATAATTAGGAAAAGAATCAAAATATTAACAAGGCAAGTAAAAAATCTACCTCGATAATTAAGAAGGGATAAATATTCTCCGTGATCTCTTGTCGTCCCACCTTTGGTAGAGGGTGGGGCTTTTTTTGTGCTTATGTTTACTTGAAAAAGAGTTAGCATTAGAATAAAATAAATATGAAGGCAATACCTATGGCCACCCGTGCGGTGGTCTTTTTTGTGTATAGATTTATGGTATAGTAGTTAAGAAAACAACATGGTTTTTCGTTCGAGAAGGGATTAATGTGGACGTTGTTAAAATATTAGAAATAATTATTTTAGTAATGACAGTTATAAAGCTCGCTTTAGAGATTAAAAAGATTAAGTAACATTTCTGTTGTCTAAACCAGTGATTTTAAAGTTTTTGTATGATTGGGTAACTCGTCGCCTCCTTAAAAGAAAAATAAATTGAACTTAAAGAATTAATAGTTGTCTTTAATTTCATTTACTTTTACCATAAATTGTGGTAGAATGTAGTTGACAACAGATATCCACAATATCCTGTTAAGAGAATAAGCGAAAACGAGTATAGCTTATTGATGAATAGAGAATTAACGTCCCTCTAACCTCATCTTAATCTCGACCTCGGTTTAAACCCACTCAAGCAAAGGGAGAGTCTCAACCGCTCTCCTTTTTGCTTGCTTTTTTATTTTTATCTTTCTTTAAAGGCATATAAACGGACATGTTATATATGAGAATGTAAGATAACCTACTTTAAAAAGAGTTAGAATTAGTATATAATAGTTATAAAGGCAATACCATTAGGCTACCCAATATCGGGTAGCTTTTTTGTATTTATTTTGAAAAATATTGACATATTATACTATCGATAGTATAATATAAGTATAGAAAGGAGGTAAGCAATGGATATTATAGAAAAAATAATAAGCCTTGCAACTGCGATAGTAACACTGACAACAGCTATCATACAGTACAAGGCTAGCAAGAAGGATAAATAATTATCCTTCCCCCTTATGGGGTCAATACTATAATACTTTATCCATTGTTAAAAGTAAATGACTATAAGAGTTATAACATTGATTATATCGATAATCGCATTAATAATATCTTTGATGGCTTACAGAAATTCTAAAAAAAGGTAGAGGGAAAATGAATAAAAATAGTGGACAAACACGAGCAAATAAAAAATGGCAAGATAAAAATAGAGAATATACAAGATATTTAAACGCTAGAAGTGCAGCCAGAGGATTTATAAGAAATAGGGCTACTTTAGAAGATTTAGAAGAGCTAAAAAATATGATAGAAGAGAAAGAAAAAGACCTAAATAAATAGTATAATGATAATAATGGGTTATCCTAGACCGTCTATTGAAGGGCGGTCTTTTTTTGTTACGAAATTGAATCCGATATAAAATTATCGTCGGTTAATCGTCGGAATACGTAGGGATATTTTTAAAAAACTGCCAAAATTTGAATTTATAATCAGAATTTTATCACTATAATCGAAAATATCATAAAAGTCTCTATTTATAATTTAAATTAGTATACCTATAGTATGCCTAAAGATATAAAGTCGCTTATATCGCAAAATAGAGCCTATACTAGTGATTGCAAGGGGTACATTCATATAAGTAAAGATAGAGCTAAGGAATGGACGGAAATAAATTTAGAAGCCGAAGACTATATGAAGATTTTCGGAAAGGTAGATGAATAATTATAAGCAAAGTAAAAGAGGCTCTCGAAGCCTCTTATTTTTTTAAAAAATATTTCTATAACTTGTTACGAAACTTGTTACGATAGTTTGATGTTTCTTGACGTTTTTTGATTTTCGAACTTCTACAAAACAGTGATTTGAAGCCTTTTGACGTCTCTTGATTTATATGGTGGAGGTGAAGGGATTTGAACCCTTGTCCGCGGAAGATTTCTCCATAGCATCTACAAGCTTAGTAAGATTTATAATTTTGCATAAAGAATAAAAACCTTACAAAAAATCCTTATGCTAGCTTCATGATACTAATTGTATGGCAAAGCTTACATACAACAGTTGTCGCTAAATTATGAAACAAATATCAGGCTTGCGACGAGCTCGATATTTATTGCTTGCCTTAAATTAGGCAGCTAGTGCGAAGTTTGCTTCGCTATTGTTGTTTGCGTTTATATTTAATTGCCAATTTACGTTTTAGCATACGACTTGCAACCATGGGATCGTCGACCACGTCGAAACCAAGTCACCCCCGTTCAATTAATTATACTTTTAAAGTTTTACTTGTCAAAAGATAGGATGTTAGTTAAAATATAAGTGAGAAAAGGTTTTTTTCTTTAGTTTAATTTTTATGCATTAGATATATATATTTTTATACAATGGGTATATATAGAAGGAGATAAATTTTCTTATCAAGGAGGAAATATGAGAAATTCTAACAAGATTTGCGCCATGCTTTTAGCAGGAGGACAAGGTTCTAGACTAAAAGCTTTAACAAGAGAGATGGCAAAGCCAGTTGTACCTTTTGGCGGAAAGTACAAAATTATAGATTTTGCCCTAAGCAACTCCACAAATTCAGACATTAAAGATATAGGTGTGCTTACCCAATACAAGCCACAATTACTTAACCAACACTTGGGAATAGGTGCTCCATGGGACTATGATAGAAATTTCGGAGGGCTAAGGATACTCACACCATATTACACCGAAGAAGGCGGTAGATGGTTTGAAGGTACAGCCTCTGCTATATATGAAAATATTAATTATCTGGATGAGGTTAATCCTGAGTATGTTCTGATTCTTTCAGGAGACCATATATATAAAATGGACTACAGAGAGCTTTTAGATGTTCATAAGAAAAATGGAGCGGATGCGACAATCGCTGTTATGGAAGTTGATTGGGATGAAGCTTCAAGGTTTGGTATTATGAATACCAATGATGAAGATAGGATTGTTGAATTTGAGGAGAAACCAGAAAATCCAAAATCAAATCTAGCTTCAATGGGAATTTATATATTCAATTGGCAAGTATTAAGAAGAGAATTAATCGAAGATAGCAAAAATAAAGACTCCTCTAATGATTTCGGTAAGGATATTATTCCTAAAATGCTTGATGAAGGTTTAAATCTTTACGTTTATAAATTTGATGGATATTGGAAAGATGTAGGAACTGTAAGGAGCTTCTGGCAAGCAAACCTAGATCTTATAGATCCTGAAAACGAGTTAGATATTTATGACGAAAACTGGAAGATTTATACAGCTTCCCTTAACTTACCTCCTCACAGAATAGGAAAAACTGGACAGCTTAGCGATTCTTTAGTTAATGAGGCTTGTGTTATCGATGGTAAGGTAAGTAATTCGGTATTATTCTCAAGTGTAGAAGTAGAAGAAGGTGCTGAAGTTTATAACTCTGTATTACTAAACGGGGTTAAAGTAAAAAGCGGTGCCAAGATTTATAATTGTGTAGTCGCATCTGATATGACAATAACCGATAGTATTGGCAAGGAAGATGATGGAAAAGTATATCTTGTAAGCAAGGAAGGAATTGAGGAGGAATAATATGCCAAATATTGTAGCTTTAATATATAGTTCAGAATTTAAAGAGAGAAATTATGGTGTATTGTGTAAACATAGGCCAGACTATATGCTTCCTTTTGGTGGTAGATATAGAATAATAGACTTTGCTCTATCAAACATAGCTAACCATGATATTTCAAGAGTGGTTTTGTATGCGGACAGGATGATTAGATCAACACTCGATCATATCGGTAATGGAAAAAGTTGGGAACTAAATAGGAGAAATGGTGGACTATTAATAAACTCTCCTTCATATAGTTCTAATGGAAATCTCAGCGAGATAGAGACATATTACGACACTATTAGATACTTTGAAGATCATCCTTCTGATTATATTTACATTAAAAATCCAATGTATATCAATAAGGTAGACATAACTGATGCAAAGGAAACAATGGAATCAAATAACCTTGATTGTTTAATATTTTCTTCCAAAACTGTTGATAAGGACGGTTATTATCTTAATAGAAGAATTATCTCATCTGATGAAGAAGGAAAGCCTTGCTCTGTTGGTCTAAATCTTGGAATGAGTGAAGATATTGATCTATTCCTTGGCTCAATTATGATAAAGAGAGATCTATTCTTAAGAATCTTAAGGACTGCAATGGAAAGAAATTCTCAAATGTCCTTACTTAACGCTATATTTTCTTTTGCTGGAGATGCCAATATAGATTTTTATAGACATAATAAGGAATTTGAAATAATATCTGATATTAATTCCTTCTTCGAAGCGAACATGAAATTATTAAATAAAGAAGACTTCGATCAACTCTTCTACGAAGATGGATTAGTTTATACAAAATCAAAAGATGAACCTTCAACCTCCTATACTAAGGAATCTAATGTAAAGAATTCTCTAATTGCTAATGGTTCAATCATAAGAGGGGATGTAGAAAATTCAATCATATTCAGAGGTGTAGATATTGGTAAGGGTGCTACAATCAAGAACTCAATAATATTCCAGGATACTGTAATTTCTGATGGTGCAATTCTAAATTATGCTATCACAGATAAGAGGACTTTTGTGGATAAGGATACTAGACTATTTGGTAATAGGTCTCATCCATTCGTGACATCAAAAGATGAACATTTAGAGAAAGGATTGTAATATGAATATTCTTTTTCTTACTGGAGAAGCAGTTCCTTTTATAAAGACGGGAGGCCTTGCTGATGTAGCAGGGGCTCTCCCAAAGGAGCTTGTCAAAAAAGGCGTAGACTGTAGGGTTGTTCTTCCTTTGTATGGAGAAATAACTGACGAGTATAGGTCTAAGATGGAAAAGTTAACAGAATTTTACGTCGATCTTGATTGGAAACACCAATATGCTGGAGTCTATCAGCTCAAATGGGATGGAGTCACTTTCTATTTCATTGATAACTTAGAATATTTTGATAGAAAAGGATGCTATGGTTTCGACGATGATGCAGAGAGATTTATTTTCTTTTCCAAGGCATGTACCCTTTTAGGAAAAGAAATTAATTTTCATCCTGATATTATTCATTCTAATGATTGGCATACAGCCATGGTTAATGTTTTTGTAAATGATTTTAGAAGGGGAGATTCTTACTATGAAGATGTAAGGACTCTATTCACCATACATAACCTAAAATACCAGGGTGTGTTTGATTCAGAAAACCTCAGACTAGCTGGACTTGATGGATCATACTTTAACGAAAATGACCTTAAATTTTATGATGCTATTAACTTTATGAAAGGTGGTATAATCCATTCTACAGCATTTAATACAGTATCTGAAAATTATGCAAGAGAAATCCAATACCCATTCTATGGTGAAGGTCTTGATGGAATTATTAGACAGTATTCGTATAAACTCACAGGAATAGTAAATGGCATAGACTTTGATATTTGGGATCCTTCTACAGATGGATTAATAAGTCAAAATTATGACATTGGTTCTATCAATGATAAGGTTAAAAATAAGTTAGACATTCAAAAGATGTATGGTCTACCTGAAAGAGAAGATGTCCCTTTGATAGGAATTTGTTCGAGACTGACTGAAATGAAGGGACTTGACCTAGTAAGATACATTATGGATGAACTTCTTCAAGAAGACGTTCAATTTGTTGTCTTAGGAACAGGGGATTACACATATGAAGAGATGTTTAAATACTTTGAGTGGAAATACCCTGATAAGCTTGCAGCTAGAATTTATTATAGTGGAGATGAAAGTCATAAGATTTATGCTGGAAGTGATTTTTATCTAATGCCAAGTGTTTCAGAGCCATGCGGCATAAGTCAACTTATAGCTATGAGATATGGATCCTTGCCAATAGTAAGAGAGGCAGGGGGATTAAAGGATACGGTCATAGCCTATAACGAATATACAGGAGAAGGAACTGGATTTTCATTTGCGAATATAAATGCTCACGAACTTCTATTCTGTATTAAAGATGCTCTGAAAATATACAAAGAAGATAAAGAGGAGTTTAAGAAGCTCGTAGCTAATGCTATGGGTCAAAACAATGACTGGGAAAAGTCTTGTGAGAAATATTTAAATTTATACAATGAAATTAAAGCAAACTAAGAAAAACGAAAGAAATTTATTAGAAAGAATACAAAGCTTTTTGTATTCTTTTTATGCTAAAGATTTGAACAATGCCAGAATCAACGAAGTATATGATTGTTTATGCAGAGCCTTGATGGAAGATATAGGCAGGAAATGGGTAGACAGCAAGTCTGATACAGAAGAATTTGAGGCCTATATATTAAGTTTTGAGTACCTTCCTGGAAAATTTATTGAAAGAAATATAGCAAGACTTGGCAAGGAAGAAGAGATTAGAGATGTATTAGCAGAAATTGGATTTCCCTATGAAGATGTAATCAATTTTGAAAAAGAGGCCAATCTTGGTGTCGGGGATATCGGTATTGGATCTAGCTATCTTATAAGCGAACTTGCTAATAAAAAAATAAGGTCTGTTGCCTATGCCCTTCGTTATGAAAATGGTAATCTCAAACAAAAAATTGTAGATGGTAAACAGGTTGAGTATTCTGATTATTGGCTAAAAGAAGGATCAAATTGGGAGCACAAAAAAGGATTTTCATATGAGTTAGATATAGATGGTAAGAGGCATAAATCAATAGCCTATGATATAGCTATAGTTAATGACAAGGCTGATTTTGTAAGCACCCTCCGATTATTTCAGTCCGAGCCTACTCAGGCTATTAACTATTCTGAATTTACAAGAGGGGATTTATTTAAGGCCTACGACGATTATGTAAGTGCAAGCTCTATAAACCAATTTCTATATTTAGATGATTCTTCATATGACGGAAAACTACTAAGATTAAAACAAGAATATTTCTACTCAGCAAGCGCAATTAGAGATATATTTAAAAGATACCTAAATAGATACGGATCTATTGAAGGAATAGATGAGAGAATTAAAATCTTTGTAAATGATATACATCCAACAATATCCTTGGTTGAATTTATTAGGATCCTAAATCAGAGGTTTTCTATTAATACCAAAGAGGCAATATTTATAACAAGGAGAATATTCGAGCACATTGCATTTTCTATTACTAGCGATAGTCTCGAAAGCTATCCCGTTGATATGATAAAAAGAATTAATCCTGAAATATTGGAAACTATTATATCAATCCAATCAATCCTCCAGGAGGAAGACCCAAAGATATTTTTGATCAAAAATGGATACGTATATTTCAAAAATATCAACCTAGCCCTATCAAACAACTATATCTATCTATCTAAGATCTTAAAGGATGAAAAAACAGCAAGAAGAAAGCTATCCTACACAAATCTTGGAACAGATAGACTAATGTATCTAGAAAAAAATAATACTCGACTCATGGAGGTTTTTAGAAAAAATGACCTTTATGACGGGCATTCATATGATATTTCTAAAATCGCAGATTTAAGAGATGATGCTGATTTCATCGATGATTTAGAAAAAGTAAAATATCATAACAAGCTCGACCTAATAGAATTAGCAAAGGAGAAGATTAATCCTTACAGCTTATTTGATGTACAACTTTCTATTATTCATGAAAGTAAAAGACAAATATTAAATGCCTTGGCGATTGCCTATAAATACTATTATTTTAAAGAAAATACAAATATTAGGATGACTCCTAAGACTTATGTATTTTCGGGGAAGGCAAACGAAGGTTATTATATGGCCAAGGAAACAATTAAATTTATCCTAGCCTTAAAGCATATGATAGATAAGGATAAGATTATAAGAGAAAAAATAAAGATTGTCTTTGTAGAAGATCTGGATGTATATAGGTCTAAAATTATTTTGAAGGCAACTGACATATATAATAATTTGACCCTAGCTAATTTGGATAACCAAGACTTCCATATGCTTAACTCAGCTTTCAATATGACAAATATCTTGACTACTAGGGGCGGTATTTGCGAAAATATAGAAAAAAACAAGTCTTTTTACACCATAGGTGATAGCTACAGGGAAATAGTTGATGATAATGAATCTGCTTCTTACGATGCAAATAATTTTTACTATTCCAATGATATGGTAAGATATACTATAGAAAATCTAATAAGAGAAAGTTATGATATTTTCCCATATGATTTTAAAGTGATGTATGATCAAATCATGATGTATAACGATTCGTTTAGAATATTCAAAGACCTTGAGGATTTAGTTGTTAATAGAGGAAAAATTGACCTAGACTATCTAGACAAGAAGAAATGGGTTAAAAATGAAATCGATAATATACTATGGGCGAATAATTTTAAATTAGATAATAAAATTATAAGGAATGGTATAAATGATTGGAACAAAAATTAAAATAAGTGATAGAATCAAAAGTCTGACCTATGAGGAGATAGAAGACGAAAAGCTAGGAGCGATTTATAGCAAAGATAAAACAACTTTCAGAGTCTTCTCTCCAACTTCAGATACCCTAGATCTCTTGATAAGTGATGATTATATGAAGGTAAGAAAAGATAAATATCAAATGCTAAGAAATGAAATAGGTATTTATGAAATTACCTTAGAGGGTGACTATAGCGGATTCTATTATAATTATCTGGTAGATAATAAGTATGAAGTAACTGACCCTTACTCTTTTACAGCATCTATAAATAGCCTAAGTTCTGTAGTTGTTGATATGAAAGAAACAGATCCTTCTGGCTTTAGAGACGAGAAACTTCCCCAAAACTTGGAAAAAGATGCAATAATCTATGAGATGAGTGTCAAAAACTATACCGCTGATAAGTCTAGTGGAGTAAGGATGAAGGGGAAATTCCTAGGACTTACAGAAGAAGGAAGAAGCTTTAATGGTGTAAGCACTGGTATAGATAATATAAAAGAACTTGGGATAAGTCATGTTCAATTATTACCTATCTATGATTTTATATCAGTAGATGAGGATGATTCCTATTTTTTTGATGATGATAACTACAACTGGGGATATGATCCTGAATTATATTTCGCTCCAGAAGGCTCTTATGCCACAGATCCCTATGACCCTATATCTAGGATTGTTGATGCGAAGAAGATGATTCAGACCTTCCATAGGAATGATATCTCTGTAGTAATGGATGTCGTATACAATCACACATTCAAGTCTTATGATTCAAATCTTAACACTCTAGCAAGAGGTTACTATCATAGGATGAACGAAGATGGGAGCTTTTCAAATGGATCTGGTGTTGGTAATGAGGTAAAAAGTGAGAATGCTTTTACAAGAAAGCTAATAATTGATTCTCTTTGCCATTGGGTTAGAGAATATAAGGTAGATGGATTTAGATTCGATCTTATGGCTCTAATTGACCTGGATACTATAAAAATCGCCCTAAAAAAACTAAAGAAGATAAATCCTAATATTATTATATATGGAGAGCCTTGGATGGCATTTTATTCTCCTTTACCTCTGGATAAGCAGATTCTAAAGGGAGCTCAGAGGTCAAATTCATTCGGAGTATTCAATGATGACTTTAGAGACGCTATAAAAGGCGATGTAAATGGCTATGAGAAAGGTTATATTCAAGGGATTTTTTCCAATAAAACCAAGATTGAAACCGGTATAGCCGGCTCTATCAGATTCGATGATAGAAGAATTGGATTTGCTGATGATGCAAATGAGACAATTAATTATTTTAATTGCCACGACAATCTTATAATCTATGATAAGCTGGCAGTATCTTTGAATGACACTAGAGATATAGATTCTTATATTAAGCTAGCACTTGGTCTTATATTCTTATCTTTTGGAAAGCCATTTATCTACGAGGGTAACGAATTTAATCATAGTAAAAATAACGACGCAAACTCCTATAGATCACCACTTAGAATAAATTCAATCAAATGGGAAGATAAGTTAAATAATATGGATATATTTAACTACACGAAGGATTTGATTAAACTAAGAAAATCTATCAAGACCTTTACTAAAACTAAAGCATCTGATATCAAAAAGTCTCTAACTTTTATGGAAGATATTGACGAGTCTTTAGTAGTTTATAAAATAAAGTCAAATAATGAAAATTATTTAGTAGCTATTAATGCGTCTGTAAATGAAATGAAAATAGAAAAAGAAAAATTGAAAACACTTGTTCCAGTAAACAAAATTATTAATATTTTTTCCAAAAAGGGTATAAATAAAACAAATACTAATGTAGAAGAAGGATTAATAGTAGAAGGTAAATCTGTAAATGTATTTAAAATAGGAGAGGAAAATGGACTATAAAGCAATTTATAAAAAGTGGCTAGAAGATGATAGATTTGATGAAGAAACAAAAAAAGATCTTTTGAGCATAAAAGACGATGATGAAGAAATAAAAGATCGATTCCATCAATCATTAAAATTTGGTACAGCTGGTCTTAGGGGTAAGCTAGGCGTTGGAACCAATAGAATGAATGTATACAATGTTGCTCAAGCAAGTCAAGGTTTTGCTGATACTATAGCAGAAGGTGGCGAAGAAGCAAAGAAAAAGGGTGTAGCAATTGCTTACGACGTAAGACACAAGTCAGAGGAGTTTGCAAAAGTAGCAGCGGAAGTCTTTGCTGCTAATGGAATTAAGGTATATATACACAAAGAAATCCAACCAACACCAGTATGTTCCTACACAATAAGAAAGCTAGGTAATGTTGCTGGTGTCATGGTAACAGCAAGTCACAACCCAAGAGAATACAACGGATATAAGGCTTACAACCACGAAGGAAGCCAAATTTTAGATGAAACTGCAGATAAAATTCTTGGTCATATAGCAGAGCACCCAGACTTTTTTGAAATACCAAGAATAGATTTTGCAAAGGGCCTTGAAGATGGGATCATTGAATATGTTGATGACCAATTGATAGAAGATTATATCAAGGAAGTTTTATCTTGCACAATCAATGATGAAGATATAGATAAAAGCATTAACGTTGTCTACACTCCACTAAATGGATGTGGAAACAAGCTAGTTAGAAGAATTCTTGACGAGAGAGATTTCAAGAATATCCATATAGTTAAAGAGCAAGAAAAGCCAGACCCTGACTTTACAACTGTTGGATATCCTAACCCAGAAGATCCAAAGGCCTTTAAATACTCTGAAGAACTAGGCAAGAAAGTATCTGCAGAGCTTTTACTTGCAACAGATCCTGACTCTGATAGATGTGCGGTAGAAGTTTTGGATAAGGATGTAGAATACAAATTCCTAACAGGTAACCTAATTGGATCCCTATTGACAAATTATATACTAGAAGCACTTGATGGAAATAATGAATTACCAGAAAATGGTGCTGTAGTTAAGTCATTGGTATCAACAGACTTAGTTAAGCCTATTGCCAATAAATATGGAGTAAAAGTATATGACGTCCTAACAGGATTTAAGAATATCTACGCAGTAGCAAACGAGCTAGATGAAAATAAGAGTGGTAAATTTATATTTGGATTTGAAGAAAGTATAGGCTACAATTACAAGGATTTCGTTAGGGATAAAGATGCTGTAAACTCTGCAATGATGATTACCGAAATGGCAGCTTATTACAAGGCCAAGGGTAAGAGCTTACTTGATGTGATAAATGAATTATTTAATGAGCATGGATACTATTCAAATGAAGTTGTTTCTATTGTTCTTGAAGGTTTAGATGGACAAGAAAGAATTTCTAGAATAATGACAGAAGTTAGAAACAATCCTATTAAAGAAGTTTGTGGACTAAAAGTTAAAAATATCATAGACTACCAAAATGATAATACAGGACTTCCAAAGTCAAATGTTTTAAAATACTACCTTGAAGATAATTCATGGTTTGCCCTAAGACCTTCAGGAACCGAGCCAAAAATAAAAGTCTACATTAATGCAATTGATGATAGCCTAGAGGCTTCTGAGAAGAAATTAGAAAATATAAATAAGTTTATGCAAGATGTTATAGATTCAATTGAATAAATCAACAACTAATCTTGATTAAAATTAGTGATAAAATCTTATTTGTAGAAAATCTGAGTAATTTGCACAGCTTCTAGAAAAGATATCGCTATAGAAAAAGTCGTCTTTGGGGCGACTTTTTTAAATTACTTATACATAATACTTGAACTTTCTTAGAAAATGAAATAATATATATCAAAAGGAGATAAAGATGGAAAGTTTTTTTAATGTAATAGATAAAATATTTTCAGTTAATGTATTTGGAAGTTTAACTTTATATCAACTGATATCAACTATATTGAAGTATATTTTTGTATTTATAGTTTTTTACTTCATATATTCTATCATTAGAATCATATATTATGATGTAAGAACTACACTAAAGAAAGAATCTAAGTCAGATACATATCTAAAACTTTTGAATTTAAGCGAGAACTTCTCGTTTACCGTTCAAGAATTTTATTTTTTGGCATCTGATAACACTATTGGAAGGGATGACAGAAATAGTATTTGTATTAAAGATAAGTTTATGTCTAAATTTCATGCAAGGATTGTAGAAGACGAGGGAATATTTTTCTTAGAAGACCTAAAATCCGCCAATGGGACTTATCTAAATAGCGAAAGGATTGAGGATGCGATAGAATTAAAATCTAACGATATAATAAATATCGGTAAACTTCAATTCTTATTCATCCAAGGTGATGGCAATGAATAGGTTAAGAAATCTTACTATAAACAAAAATAAGGCGCAGAGGAAGGCTCTTTTCTTGCTATTTGCCTTTGAATTCTTAGCCCTTTCCTTAGCATTGATTTATAATATAAAAAATATTACTAATACAGATTTTATAACATATTTAGCAATTTTAGTTGCAACTTTGATATCGAGTTTTATGATAAACAAAGTCATAAAATCTGATGGGATTTTGCTAATGATTGTAAATATGCTTTTTTCTATAGGTGTTTCGGTTATCTATAGGCTAGATCCCTCACTAGGAAAGAGACAGTTACAGTATTATTTAGTTGGCCTTGTTATGTTTTTTATAACATATTTTATATTAAAGTCATACAGCTCTTGGCATAAATTATCTAAGTTTTATGTTGGAATTTCAGTAGTATTATTTATACTGACTCTTGTATTCGGTTCTTATCTTGGCGGAGCTAAGAACTGGATTTATTTGGGACCGGTAAGTATTCAGCCGTCAGAGTTCATTAAGGTACCCTTAGCCTTTTTTATAGCAAGTTTCTATACTCATTATAACGAGTTTTGCAAAAGACCTTTCGGTAAATATTATATGAACTTAGTAATATTTATATTTATAGGATTTCTATTTCTACAAAAAGACTTGGGTACAGCTTTGATATTTTTTGGAACTATGATACTAAGTCAATTTGTATACGATAGAGATAGAAAGCTAATATTGATTAACCTTTTAGCTATGATTTTAGGATCAATTATTGCATATTTTCTATTTTCTCACGTTAGAATTAGGGTAGCCACTTGGAAGGATCCTTGGTCAGATATCGACGCAACAGGTTATCAGATAACCCAGGCCTTATTTGCTATGGCAAGCGGTGGACTTTTTGGAAGTGGAATAGGACTTGGTAGACCTGACTTCATACCAGTCGCTGAATCTGATTTTATCTTTTCTGCTATTTGTGAGGAGATGGGAATATTTATGGGAATAGCTGTAGTCTTGCTATTTATGATCCTTGTTTATAGGGCTATTAAGATTTCCCTAATACAAAAGGATAAATTTTACTCTATCCTAGCATTTTGTATAGGAATATTATTTGCCTTGCAGACCTTTATAATTTTAGGGGGCGTCCTAAAGTTAATTCCACTTACAGGGGTGACACTACCCTTTATTAGCCAGGGTGGATCTTCAATGATTGCAGGATTCATTCTTCTAGGTTGTTTACAATATTCAGGGGAAGAAATTAAGTATGGTGATGAATTAGATGAAGAAAAGAATTGATAAAAAAAGAAAAAATTCTCAATCTTTGATTGACAAAATTAAACAAATTGAAGAGGAGAAGAGATTAGAAGATATCGATAAGTTAAATATCATATCGAAGACGACACTTAACAAAAGGCTTGTCTTTGTCATGGTGTTTTTCGTGGCTCTTTTTATGACTCTCGCTCTATATTTAGTATATTTTCAACTTTTTAAAAGATCTGATATAGAAAATGATTCTCATAACAGAAGGTTATGGGTTAATGAGGATAATATCAAAAGAGGTTCTATCTACGATAGAAATGGCAATGTCCTTGCTTATAGTGAGGAAGATAGCGATGGGAGTCAATATAGGATTTATAACTACGGAAAGTCAGCCTCATCAGTTACAGGATATTCTTCCAAAACTTATGGAAAAACTGGTATAGAGAAGTCTTATAACAAGGAGCTTCTAGCCCTTAGTGGAGAAAATCTATCTAACTTTAGGAAGATGGTAGTAAAAAATGATACGGGTTATGATGTTCATTTATCCTTAGATCAAAATATTCAAGAAATAGTTTATGAACATATTAAAGATATAAAAGGTTCTTGCGTTGTTATGAACCCAAAGACTGGCGAAGTACTTGCTTTAGTGTCCAATCCTAGCTATGATCCAAATAGTGTAGATGAAGATTGGGATTTTCTTATACAAAATACAGATGGTCCTCTCGTAAATAGGGCGACATCTGGTGCCTATAGACCAGGATCTACCTTTAAGATTGTAACAGCAACTGGTGTATTAAATTATGATATTGATACATCTTACAATGACACTGGAGTTGAGAATATCCAAGGCTATGATATCAAAAACTTTGCTGATCAAGCTTTTGGGATGGTCAATCTAAGATCTGCCTTTGTTAATTCTATAAATACCTATTTCGCTTCTAAGACTAATGATCTAGGGAGAGATAAATATAAGGAACTTGCTGAGAAGTTTATGATCAATAAGGACTATGAATTCGATATGGATAAGAATAATGCCATAATCCCTTTCAATGACCTAAACCAAGTTGACTTAGCAATGACAGGCTTTGGATATGGTAAGACACAGATAAGCCCACTTCATATGGCTATGATTACCTCTGCTATAGCAAATGAAGGAAAGATGATGCAACCAAGACTTGTGACAAAGGTTATTGATAAGGACGGAAAAATAATTGAAGAGAAGAAAGATAAAGTCCTAAGCGAAGTAACAAGTGTTGAAAATGCAAACTATATTAGAGATATGATGGTATCAGTTGTAAATGAAGGTACTGGAACAAGCGCATATCTGGACTCTGTACAAATAGCAGGAAAGACAGGAACTGCAGATAAAGAAAATAATCTGTTGGATGCTTGGTTTGTAGGATTTGCTCCTGCCTATGATCCAGACCTTGCAATTGCTCTAGTAGTCGAAGATAGTGACGATACGGGAGGTGTAGTAGCCGCTCCGATTGCAAGGGATATAATAAGTGAAATTTATCAGACAATAGAATAATTACATTAACTTATTCTTGATATTATTCCAGTAGTGGTTTTTATTGAGAATAAGTTTTTTTATTTTCGTATTTGATACTTTAATCCTAATTTTATAATCTTTTGTGGAGTATTCCTTGCCATCAAAGATAAATAAAGTGTGGTAGTTATCTCTTTTAGAAACAGAAATATCAATAGTGGCGTCATTCGGTAAGACTACGGGGCACCTTAAGGCCTTGTTCATATTTGAATAAACCGGAGCTATAGGCGTTAGCTGGAATCCATTTAGAGATTGATGAAGGATCGCTCCGCCAGCTGATAAATTATAGGCAGTAGATCCATGTGGGGTAGATATAATTAGACCATCTCCCGAAAATGATTCTATATAATTACCATCTATAAAGACTTTTAATCTAACGATTTGGTTCCTATCGCTCTTAATAACAACTTCATTTATAGAGTTAATTACCTTGTTGTTAACTTTTGCTTCCAGAATAGAAAGGCTTTCTGTGTTGTAATTGCCTTGATTAAAAGACTTGATAAAGTTATCTAACATATTAACCTCTATTTCTTGATAAAAACCTAGATGACCAGTATTTATTCCAATAAAAGGAATAGAAGAAAAGTTAGATAGGTGAACCGCATTTAAAAAAGTACCATCTCCTCCTATAACAAGATTTAAAACAGCATCTTCTTCATAAGTAGTAGTTAAGGTATAACCGTATTTGTAAAAAATCTTCTTGCATTTTTGATAAATGGATCTAGAAAATTTAGACTTATTTTTAAAAACATTGATTTTATTTGTCATTTTTCCCTCCTCTCATATAATATATTATTATATCATAGAGGAAGGAATATGAAATATATAAAATATGAAGTTCACGAAAATACAAGTGTAAGGCAGTTCCTAAAAGCTAAAAACTTTTCAAAAAAGAGCATAGAGGATATTTTAAAGACAGGCTACATTTTAAATGGGAAGAAGCAAAGAAAAAGTCTTAATCTTAAAAAAAGTGATGAGTTGAAAATTATTATAGAAGACGAGAGAGTCGACTATGAGCCGAAAAAAGGTGGTATTAATATAGTCTATGAAGACGACAACAGTTTAGTTATAAGTAAGGAAGCTAACATAACTGTGAATTCTAAAAACCAGATAAGCTTATCTAACTACATAGCCAATTATTTTATTGATAGCGGCCAAGAATCTAAGATAAGGCTTGTTAACAGGCTTGATATGGATACATCAGGTCTTATGCTAATAGCTAAGAATAAGTATTCACATGCTTATTATCAAAAACAGTTAGAAGAAAATACTATGAAGAAAAAATATTTAGCTGTAGTGGAAGGAATGTTAGATATTGATTCTTTGTACGAAAATAAATTCTCATATAACGAGAAAAAGAAAAATTATGAGCCTTCAGACAAGGGGAAAATATCTAGGACTTACTTTAAATCAATAAGGATCAATTGTGATTTCTCAATAATTGAGTGTGAAATACTAACAGGAAGGACTCACCAAATCAGGGCAAGTCTTACAGATTTGGGACATCCTATTTGGGGCGATAAGCTATACGGTTCAGATAAAAATCTCGATAGGTTTCTTCTTCATTCTTATAGGCTTGAGTTTACTAGTTTTTATAATGAGGAAAACATCAAATTAAATGATTATCCGAAATTTATAGGATTTCTTTAAGAAAAATGAAAACAATATTATTTGCATAAATCCTTTTCATATTATATAATAAAACTATCCTGAGGTGTCGGTCCAAATTTAAACCTACAACTTTTATAAGGGATTGCGGAGTTCTAGCTTTGATGGCAAGCCTCCTTTGAGGGGAAGTCAGAGATTCTAGACAGCTTGCCCACCTTCACATACGCGAAGGTCTTAAAGATAGGGCCCCCTTAGGATTTAATTAAATTAGGTTTACTTGCCAATTTTTGGGTATAAATTAAGTAAGACTAAATAATAAAGGAGAACATATGTCAATATCAGATTATATCGAACAAAAAGCACAAGCTAAAAAAAGAGAAGTAAAATACGAAATTTGGAAAGCAAAGAATCATGACAGCAGAATGAGAGCTCAAGGAGCAATCTTAGGTACATTAGTTGGTGCCGCAGCTGGATTATTACTTGCTCCAAAATCTGGAAAAGAAACTAGAGAAGATATAGTAGATGCCTTCAACGATACAGTTGACACTGTAAAAGATGGAGCTATCAATGCCGTTGATAGTGCAAAAGACGGCTACGAAGATCTTAGATACAGAGCATACACTGACCTAAAACCAATTAAAGATGGTTTTGAATATGGTACAGAAATAGTAAAAGAAACTGGAAGTCAAATTAAAGAAGCCTCAAAAGATGCTGCAGAAAACATCAAAGATGGAGCAAGCGATGTTAAAGATATCGTAAAAGAAGGTGCTAAAGAGGCTAAAGAAGTAGCAGAAGAAACAGGAAAAGAAGTCAAAGAAGACGC
Source organism: Anaerococcus prevotii DSM 20548 (assembly GCF_000024105.1). GTDB lineage: Bacteria > Bacillota > Clostridia > Tissierellales > Peptoniphilaceae > Anaerococcus > Anaerococcus prevotii. The sequence goes on from NC_013171.1 coordinate 953,763, forward strand.
GAAAGATGCTGCTAGTGATACAAAAAATGCCGCTAAAGAAGTAAAAAAAGAAGCTAAAGAAACCGCTAAGGAAGTAAAAAAAGAAGACGAAAAAGCTAAAAAAGATACAAAGAAAAACTAAGGAGATTTAGATGCTAACAATAAATGTAGATCTTCTTGGAAATATTATTTTAACGATTTTAGGCATAGTTGCCCTAGTGTTTTTAGTGCTTCTCCTAAAGAATCTAAATTCATTAGTGACCAAGGTCCAAGGAGTGCTTGACAAGAACTCAGACAATCTTGATCAAGTAATAGACAAATTGCCTAATATAGCTGATCAAGCAAATACGCTTGTAGCAAATGTTAACACAATCGTAGCTGATCCTAATCTAAAAATGGCAATAGCCAAAGCAAATGATACAATGACAAATGTAAATAGCATTACTGATGACTTAAGAGATACTGTAAATTATGTCGGAGTTACTGCTGTTGATAGTGTCGATACATTAGGTGCTGGGGTTGCTTCTATAACTGATTATTCAACATTAATTATGGATGTAATTGATATAGCAAGAAATGTAATATCAGGTAGATAAAGTTAAGGTCATCAAGCGATGGCCTTTATTATTTCTTATTTAAGGAGGAAATATGGGTCAACCAACAATTAAAGATGTAGCAAAGCTTGCGGGAGTGTCAATTTCAACTGTATCTAGAGTAATGAATAATTCCAAGCCTGTTAGTCCTGAAGCTAGGAAGAAAGTCTTGGATGCAATAAATAAACTCGACTTTAAGCCTAATGAGCTAGCAAGATCACTTGTAATGCGTAAATCGAACCTAGTTGGTGTAATTGTCGAGGATATAGGTATAGAATACATGGCTCAACTTATTAGAGGGATTGAAGAGATTGGTAGAGTATACAAGTATGATATTCTATTGTCTAGTTCTTATGGTGATGAAGAAGCTCTAGAAAACTCAATTGACTTCCTTGCGACAAAACAAGTAGAAGGCCTAGTTATAATAACTGAAAATATTTCACCAGAAGTTCTTGTGAAATTAAGAGATAGGAGAATTCCTTTTGTTCTTTTAGATAAATATCATACCTATAAGAACGTTAAATCTGTAAAGGTTGATTATGCTGCAGAAGAAAAAAGGCTTATCGAAAGTTTAATAGAAAATGGTCATGAGAATATTTTATATATAAATCATGAAGAAAACAACATACTTAACCAAAACATGCTAAAGGGTTATAGGGATGCATTATCTGAGTCTGGAAAGAAAGAATTTGTGATTAATACAAAAGGCATAAGCTCTGATGATGGATACAATATAGGTGGACAAGCCCTAAAGCTTGTTAAAGAAGAAACTATAACAGCAGTGTCATGTGTAAATGATGAAGTAGCAATTGGTTTTATGAACTATTGTGTAGATAACGGTATAGATGTACCTAAGGACTTATCAGTTACTGGATTTGGCGACTCAAATATAGCAAGTATATATAGACCAAAAGTAAGTACAGTATCTATTCCATATTATGATATTGGGGCTATATCTATTCGTGCCTTAATAAAAAGGATAAAGGAAGAAGAAGATATACTTGAAGACGATTGGATTATAGACGGTCAAGTTGTAGAAAGAGAGTCAACAAAGTCAATTAATTAACAATAATTATAATCTTATTGTTAATTCATAAAAAAATAGTAAAATAGAATTGTAATAATAAAATAGGAGGCAATCAATTATGGCAGAAAGAAAAGTTGTAGTAGCTAATGAAACTGGATTACACGCTAGACCAGCAGCATCATTAGTACAATTTGTAAAAAACTACCCAGGTGAAGTTAAGATAATCAAAGAAGGTAAAGAAGCAAATGCTAAATCAATCTTCAACGTTATGAGCCCTGGAATTGCTAAAGGAACAGAAATTACTTTAGTAGTAGAAGGTGAAGATGAAGAAAAATTTGCAGATGAATTAGTTGAATTTATCAATAACTTATCTGAATAATACGATTGTTATTAAGGATACTGTTACAGTATCCTTTTTTTAAAATAAGGAGTAATAATTATGAGCGAAAAATATAAAGGTTTAATTGCCAGTAGTGGCGTTGCTATAGGCAATTTGTATTTATTTACTAGAGATAAAGTTGTAATAAGCGATAACAAAATCGGAGAAAATGATACAAAAGAAGAGTTCGCCAAAGTAAAAAAGGCGATTGATGATTATATACAAGACTTAGCAAAGCTAGAAGGAGCAAGCGAAGCTCAATCAAATATAGCAAAGGCTCATACAGAGCTTCTTTCTGATCCATATTTTACAGATACTATAGAATCTAAAATAACAAATGAGCTAAAAAATAGCGAGATGGCTCTAGATGAGACTATCAAAGAAATGGTTGAGATTATGAGTCAAATAGATGATGATTACTTGAGAGAACGTGCAAGCGACTACCAAGATATAGGATTCCAAGTAATGTATAAGCTAAAAGGTATCACACCAAAGACTCTATCAAATCTTGATAAGGGAAGTATTGTTATATCAAAAGAGCTTACGCCATCTGACACATCAAATATGGATAAAGAAGCAGTAGTAGGTTTTGCAACAGACCTTGGTGGTAAGACAAGCCATACTTCGATAATAGCACAAACACTCGACATTCCAGCACTTGTAGGAATGGGAGATATTTCTAAAAATGTAAAAGGTGGAGAAAAAGCAATTCTCGACACAAATGAGGGAATTTTAATAGTTAATCCATCAGATGAAGAAATATCTAAATATGAACTATTAATCAAAGAACAAAAAGAGAAGAAAGAAAGATTAAAAGAAATAAAAGATAAAGAAGCAATCAGTACAGATGGCAAGAAGATTGAAGTTTCTGCCAATATTGGAAATATTGAAGATTTAAAGCTTGCTATAGAAAATGGTTGTGATGGAGTTGGTTTATTTAGAACAGAATTTTTATACATGCAAAACTCTGACTTCCCATCAGAAGAAAGTCAATTTGAAGTTTACAAAGAAGCTACACAAATGCTTGGAGATAAACCTCTAATTATAAGAACACTTGATATTGGTGGAGATAAGGGACTTGATTATTTCGAATTCCCAAAAGAGGATAATCCATTTTTAGGCTACAGAGCTATAAGACTTTGTCTAGACAAAAAAGAAATGTTTAAAGACCAACTAAGAGGCCTAGTTAGAGCATCTGCTTTCGGAAATCTTAAGATTATGATTCCTTTTGTAGTAAATATAGATGAATTAAAGGAAGCGAGAAATCTAATTGAAGAAATCAAAGAAGAACTAGACGAAAAAGGTATCGCCTACAACAAAGACCTTGATGTTGGAATAATGGTTGAGACATCATCATCTATTATTATGGCTGATAAATTTATAAAGTACGCTGACTTTTTCTCTATAGGAACAAACGATTTAACTCAATACACATTGGCAGTAGATAGAGGAAATGAGCACATAGCAGACTATTACTCAAACTTTAACCCTGCTGTTTTAAGAGCAATCAAGCATGTAATAGACGTTTCTCACAAGGCTGGTAAATGGACTGGCATGTGCGGAGCTTTCGCATCAGATACACAAGCAACTAAATTACTTCTTGGTCTAGGCTTAGATGAATTTTCTGGATCATCAGCTAAGATTGCTGAGATTAAAGATACAATTATAACATCCAGCCAAGAAGAAGAAGCGAAATTTGCTGACAAGGTTCTTGACTGCGAATTAACTGAGGAAGTAGAGAATTTAGTAAAAGAGCATAATTAAAAAATGATAAAGAACTATGATTTTTTAAAACATACACAATTATTTTCTGATGTGAAAAATATAGTTGCTATTGATAAGATATCAGAAAATAAACTAAAAATAACAAACGGGCTTGGAGAAGATTATGTCTTTGCCTATTATGACATCAAAGATCATGAAGCGATTGAAAGCGAACAATTTATCCAAGGACGTCTAGAAGATATAGGGCTGGCTCCTCTTCGTATATATGAGGAGGGAATAATGCCTGATATAAACAAGGCTTACAAAATTTTTGAATATAGACAGGAGATTTCCCTAGGAGAGTTTCTTAGAGATAATAGTAATAGTGATTGTAGGAATGTTGGTATAGCTTTTGGAAAGGTCTTAAAAGATTTTCACCAAGTAAAACCTACTGAAGCTGTCGACTGGGAGAAGAAATTCCTCACCAAATCAAATTACCTATTTTATATACATGGTTTATCAGAAGATATTGGGGAAAATGATTATATACTAATAGATTATATTGAGGCTAATATACATCTAACTAAAAATACCCCTATAAATCTCATGCACGGGAAAATTAATGAAAAGAATATTAGAATATACGACAATGATAAACTTGATCTAAGAGGCATAAAGGATATATCTTATGGAGATGGTGTCTTTGACTTTGTTGATATTAACAAGCTTGCCTTATATTCTGAGGAGTTTGCTAGAGGTGTTTTGGAAGGGTATTTTGAAGGAAATAAGCCATCTAGAAAGTTTTTTAGGCTCCTAAGCTTGTATCAAGCATATACTATTTTATATAATAAAGTTGATAGTAATAGCAAAAAAGACCATAGTTTGGATGAAGAAGAGATCAAACAAATTCTAGAAATGTATGATGATTTTAATGAATTGCTTCCTGAATGGGCCAGATAAATAAGGAATGAGTCAACTTACGAATGATTGGTTGTTTAAGTATACTTGTAATTAGTAATCTAATGTTTAGATTAAGAAGCTTTACTGGCTAAATTATACTTAGACTAAATATTTTTCTAGTTCGTAAGTTCTCTTCCTTTTTCATTGCTTTATTTTATCAACATTCTGATTGAATATAAATCTATTTTGTGATAACATTTTATTATATAAAATCGGAGGAATAATATGAAGAAATATTTGTGGATACTTTTAGGGACTTTCCTGCTATCAGCAGGCTTATATTTTTTCTTGATCCAACATGATATTGCTGCAGGAGGAATATCGGGTTTTTCACTGGTTCTATCGACTGTTTTTCCTAGATGGAGTATAGGGACTATCAACCTTGTACTAAACGTACTGGTATTGGCCTTTGGAATTTTGGTATTAGGTTATGATTTTGCGAAGAAGTCCTTATTTGCATCATTTGCCTTATCAGCTTTTATTATTTTATTTGAAAGAATATTTCCAAATGTGATTTTAAGTCATGATAAAATAATAAATATTATTTTTGGGGCAATTGTTATGAGCTTGGGACTTTCCATAGTATTTTATCACGATGCTTCTACTGGAGGCACTGACTTAATAGCGGCAATTGTCAAAAAGCTCACCAACATGCCCATACATATATGTATGTTTATAGCTGATTTTGTCGTAGTAAGCTTATCTATTAAGGTTTTTGGCATAGAACTAGCCATGTATGCTGTATTGACAATCTTAATTCAATCACTAGGGATTGACTATTTTATACAAGGTTTTGGTAGAAAAATTGCCATATTGATTATATCTGATAAATACGAAGATATAAACAAATTAATATTAGAAAAACACAAAAAGGGAGTTACCTTACTTAAGGCTCAAGGAGGATATTCCCTAGAGGATAAAAATGTAATAATGACTGTAACCTCTGTTAGAAAGTTTCCTATAATCAGAGAAGATATAATATCTATAGATGATAGAGCTTTTATTTTCACCTACCAGGTATCAGAGGTTCTTGGTGAAGGATTTACTTTCGATCAGTTGAGTAATTAATTAGGAGAATATTATCAAAGAATTTACTATAAAAAGATTTAGCAAAAATAAGGCATATCTTAAAACAAAATTAGGAGATGCTGTAATAGATAAAAAATATGTGAAGGACATGAGGGTTAATGATAAGGTAAGCGCAGTTATATATCACGATAGAAATCAAGTCTTGAGGGCAGCTGTCGATTTCCCATATGAAATAGGATCTATTCACTCGCTTAAGGCTGTAGATATTGATAAAAAAGGCGTTTATTTTGAAATAGAAAATAATCAAAATATCTTCATGCCTTTTACTGAAAGAACATACAAAATCATAATGGATATGACTTATCCAGTAGCTTTCAAAGAAGACAGAAACGCTTATGTATACCTAACTTCCAAGATAAGAGACTTGCTTAGAAATGATCACTCATACGAGGAAAATGACGAAGTAAGCGGTAGGATTTATTCCATAAATAAGTCTATAGGCGCATTTATTGCAGTTGATAATAAATATGACTCCCTACTTAGAATTGTTGAACTTAGAGGAGTTCATATAGAAGGCGAGTTAATTGAAGCTAGGGTTAAGGAAGTAAAAGATGATGGTAAGCTTGAGCTTTCATTGAGGCAAAGGGCTTACTTACAGATGGATGATGATAGTGACAAAATCCTTGATTATCTTTATGAAAATGATGGAATTGCATATTTTTCAGACAAGTCTTCGCCTGATAATATATATAGGGTTTTTAATATGAGCAAATCTGCTTTTAAACGAGCTTTAGGAAGACTTTATAAGAATAATGATATAATTATATATAAAGACAGAATTGAACTAAAGGAGGATAAATATGACAGAAGATAATAATAAGCTATTAGCAGAAGTTAATGGCAAAAAAATATATACAAGCGATGTTTATCAATTGATGAATAGCATTGAGGATAGGGAAAGATTTAATAGCGAAGAGGGTATTAAAATCCTAGCTGATGAGATGATAAATCAAGAAATCTTGCTAAAAGATGCATATGATGAGGGCCTTGACCAAGATGAGGAATTTGTTAAAGAGCTAGATTTAGTTAAGACAAATATGCTCAAGAACTACGCTATGCATAAAATATTTGAAGAAGTAAATATAAATGATGATGAGATTAAAAAATATTATGAAGAAAACAAGGAAACCATCAATCCACCAATTCTTTATGAAGCATCACATATTTTAGTAAAAGATCTAGAAACAGCCGAAAAAGTGAGGGGAGAAATAGAAAAAGGATTATCCTTTGAAGATGCAGCTAAAAAATATTCTATAGATCCTTCAAAAGAAAATGGCGGTTCATTAGGTAAATTTCCGAAAGGTGTTATGGTTAAAGAATTCCAAGAAGGACTTGATGCTATTGAAGTAGGAGAAATTTCAGCACCAGTTAAGTCTCAATTTGGATATCACCTTATAAAGCTAACAAATAAAGAAAATGTTGAAACTCCAAAGTTCGAAGAGATTAAAAGTCAAGTAGGCCAAAGGCTTATAATGGCCAAAAGACAAGAAGCATACTTAGAAAAGCTTGGAAAAATAAAAAAGGATGTAGAAGTTAAGAAGTACTACTAGGAATAATTATGGATTATAAAAATATTTACAATAATCTCGATAATTATATAAAATCTATAGATAGGATGAATGTAGACAGTTTTTCAATTGAATCAATTGAAGATTTTATCCTATCTAAAGCTGAAGCAAAAAAACTAGATATTATAAGTTTTGGCAGTTCTCGCTATATTAAAAATACAGGCTTAGCTAAAATAATTCTCCATCTTAATTTGGATGATGCTAAGGATAAGATCCAAGTTCATATTGATGATAGTGAAGATTCTAAGATTATTAAGTCAAAAGTGAATGTAAATTGCTTGATGAGTGCATTTATTATTAACTATATGATTGAATATTGCGACTGTAATTTCGATATCTTACTTACAAAGAATAATATCCACTTAAAAGATGCGGGATATGATAAATTAAGAGAAATGATTAGGACAGATAAGGTAGTCAATCTTAATCTTTTGCAAAGCGATTGTATAGCGGATGAATTTTCAGCCTTGAAGCTATTTTTAAACCAAGTTAAAGTTGAAAGGTTTACTCCTGACTATGAGTATCAAACATACAGGCTGGAGCTATCTGACCTAAGTGGAGGACATGCGGGAGAAGAGGTCGATAAGGTAAAGCTTAATTCAATTAAGTTAATGATAGGGATTATCAGAAAAATTAGGGCAAAGGTTGATATAGATATTGTATCATTGACTGGTGGCTTTAGATATGACTATATACCTAGACAAGCTCAAGTTGACTTTATTGTAAATAAGGACTTTGAGGCTGAGCTGGTTAATATATTTGAGATAGTAAAAAATGAAATTATAGAAAAAAATCTTAAGTATGAACCTGAAATGAAGCTATCTATAAAAAAAATCGAGAGCAAAAAGCATCTTCCTATAAGTGGTGAGTCTTTTAATCACTTAGCTTCTTTCATAGAACTAATTCCTACAGGTAGCTACTTTGTAAACTCAGTTGATGAACAAACCATAAGTTCTTGTTCTCTAGCAACAGCAAGGAGTCTCAAAAATTACATTAACATGATTTTAGTATTGAGATCACTATCTGAAGAAAGCATGAGAAACATGGAAGATAAGATTAAACTTGCATCTACAATATCATCATCAACTCTTACCGAAAGATTCAACATAGATAAATGGAAAAATACAGATGATGAGTTGACTGAAGTATTTAAGAAGTCATATATGAAGCTAGAAGGAGAGGAATTAAAGGCTATAAAGACACAATTTTCTCTTGACAGCAGTATTATATTTAATAACTTAAATGTGAAAATCATATCAATTGGGGTAAAATATAAACAAGGTGATGGTATCTATTATTCAAGTTTAGATGACCTTTCTAAGCTCATTTCTTTACTTGAGACGGTACTAAGCGAAATTAATTAATAGGAGGGACTATGACAGAAAAACTTAATCTACATGGTCACGAAGTAGAATTTGGAAAGAATAAAGGTAAAGCCATAATAGAGATTGGTTTTGACGAAAATACTGACCAATGTTATCTAATTGATATATTCACTGTTGATAAAACAGATTATGTCGCTTTATTATCAAGTGATAGCTCGCAAATTTATTTATTCTACTATAACGATTCCTTCGATAATGATGAAATAAATTTAGAAATAATTGAAGATGAAGATGAAATGGATGAAGTTTTCCATTTATTCACCCATTATTGGGATGAAGAAGCTTTAGATAATCTAGTAGATGATTATGAAAGTGATATGGATGATAATGATGTGATAGATGAATAATAACCCATATTATTCAGTAAGTAAGTATTATAAGGATACTTACGGAGAAAAAGTCTATAAACTTCCTATCAAACTATCCTTAACTTGTCCCAATAGAGATGGAGCTTGTGGAGTAGGCGGATGTATATTTTGTTCGGAATCAGGTGGTTCTTTTGAAAATCTACCAAGTTTCCTTACAGTTGATCAGCAGCTGGAAAAAAACAAAGGTTATATAGGTAGGAGATATAAAGCTAAAAAGTTTATAGCCTATTTTCAAAACTTCTCTAATACCTACATGAGTCTCAGAGATTTTAAAGAAGTAATCAGTGCATGTAATAAAGACTATATCGTTGCAATTTCAATATCCACTAGAAGTGATTGTGTAAGCAGAGATAAGCTTGTATTTTTAGAAGAATTTAGTCGAGAAACTGGAATAGATATAACATTTGAATTGGGTCTTCAAACAGCCAATTATAGAAGTCTAGATATCTTAAATAGGGGAGAGTCCCTGGCAGATTATATTTTGGCAGTACAGATGATAAATGAATATAAGTTTAGAGTTTGTACCCATCTAATCTTATCCCTACCCTGGGATGATTTAAGAGACGTAGTAGAAACAGCAAGAATTGTCAATGTGTTAGGTGTAAAAGAGATAAAAATTCATTCCTTGTTTATTGTTAAAAATACAAAACTTGCCAAAATGTATGAAGAAAATAAAATACAGATGATTAGCAAGGAAGAGTATGAAAACAATGTTATTGAATTTCTAAGATATATCGATAAAGATGTCGCGGTGGCAAGAATTGTTGGAAGAGCTCCAGAAGAAGAAACGATATTTTGCAATTGGGATACTTCTTGGTGGAAAATTAGGGATGAGATAATACAAACTATGAACGACAAAGGAATAGTTCAAGGCGATAAAAGCAAAAAAATAATTTTTGATAAAATAAAGGAGGATTAATATGATTAATTTAGTTTTGGGTGAACAAGGTGTTGGTAAAACAAAATACTTGGTTGAGGAAGCAAACAAAGAGAAAGAAAAAGGAAATAACAATATAGTATTTGTTGACACTGATGATAGCCAAATCAACACATTAGATCACAAAGTAAGACTAATCAATGCAAAAAGCTACAAGATTTGTAACATTGATGGGCTTCTAGGATTTGTAGGAGGAATTCTTGCACGTGACTACGATATTGGAAAGATTTATCTAGATGGGATTTATGATATAATTGACATTAATAAAGATAATATTGAAGAACTTAGTCAAAGACTTAAAGATTTATCTGAGTATTCAAAATCTGACATATACCTAGGATTAGATTGGACAAAAGAAGACGTTCCTAGCTCTCTAGATGCAGAAGTTATTGAATTAAAACTAGAAGATTAGTTATGACCGTCTCTAAGGAGACGGTTTTTTATTATGAATATAGAAGAAAAAAAACTGAAAATTTTTGAGGATTGGAGAAAGGAATCAATTGATTTATTAGATAATGCTAAGATTAATAAGGATGAGTTTTTAGATTTGAATTATAATTTTTTAAAAAAACTAGAACTCAAGCCTTTTTCTCAAATCACTAACACTAAAGAGGCTATTTACAATTACCAATACTATAATGTTATGGCCAAGAAATCTAATTTTGATGCAAAAACTTACCAGAATTTGAAGAAGAAAAAAAGAATATACAATAAGCTTATAAATGATAGGGAGAATTACTACTATCTTAAAGATATTGCAACTCAAAGATTATTAGAAATGATTGATTATAAAAATTTGGAATGCTATTACATAAGTCTAAAGTCTAAAAGACTTAAAGGCTTGATATTTGAAATTCATATTCTAGATAGAGAAAAGCTTATATTGCATTCGAAAAATAAGAAAATACTGGATAAGTTAAAACAAAAGGGTGTATTTAGTGAAATTGCAAGAGAATCATTAATTGATTCTTATGTGAATAAATCATATTAATATGAAAGAAGTTAGAATAAGTGAGAATGACGGAAATCAGAGATTTGATAGGTTTTTGAGGAAGTATTTCGAAAATGCTCCTCTGTCAGTTATTCAAAAAAATATTAGAAAGAAAAATTTTAAAATCAATGATAAGAGAGCAAAAAAAGATGATTTTGTATATCCTAATGACATAGTTAAGATGTATATAAAAGATGAGGATTATGATAAATGGATTACAAAAATCGACTATAAACCTAGTGATTTCGATCTTGATATAGTCTATGAGGATAATAATATAATAATTATGGACAAAAAGTCAGGTCTCTTAACTCATAGCTCTTCTAAAAAAGATTATGGCAATAATCTAGTAGATAATATGCTACATTATTTGTATAAGACTAAATCTTTTGACATGTCAGATAGAACTTTCAAGCCAGCTGTAGTTAATAGACTAGATAGAAATACAGCAGGCCTTGTTATAGGAGCAAAAAATGCTGAGAGCCTTAGGAGTCTGAACAAGGCAATTAGGGAAAATAAGATTGATAAGTTTTATCTAACAATTGTAAAAGGTTATGTGGAAAAGGAATTTTCAATAGATACTCATATAAGTAAAAACGATAATCGTAATCGTGTCAGTAAATCGAGGAATGGAAAGAGAATTAAAACTAATTTTAAGCCGTTAGAAACAAATAAAAAGTTTAGTTTACTTGAGTGTGAATTAATTACTGGCAAAACTCACCAGATAAGATTTTCGTTAAAAGAAAATTCCACACCTATAATTGGTGATAGAAAATATGGCGATAGAAATACAAATCAGAAGCTAAGAAAATTTGGAATAAATAATCAAATTCTTTTGGCCTATAAGATTAGATTTTCAAACATAGAAGGATTGGAATATTTGGAAGGTAAAGAATTCTATTCTGAAAGAAAAGAATCTATTTTAAAATTAAAGGATAAAATATTTAAGGAGTTATAATGGGAAAAGTAATAGGAATTGATATCGGTGGAACTAAAATTAATGCATGTTTAATTGATGATAAGGGCGAAATATTAGAAAGAAAAGAAGTTCCTACCAATGCTAATAGGGGTAGGGAAGTAGTTTTAGAAAATATAAAAAGTGCTATTTATGACTTATCATATAAAGAGGCTATTGCTGTTGGTATTGGTACTCCAGGCTTTATTGATTCAGAGAATGGGATTGTAACTTTTGCAGGAAATATTAAGGGATGGACAGGACTTAACTTAAAAGAAGCAGTTGAAGAATTCGTTGACGTTCCTGTCTTCGTTGAAAATGACGCTAATATTGCATTAATAGCAGAAAAATGGATAGGAGCATGTAAGGATTACGATAATGTCGTTATGATTACCCTAGGAACAGGACTTGGCGGTGCTATTTATACGAAAGAAGCTGGCCTACTATCAGGATCACATTTCCAAGGAGCTGAACTTGGTCATATGATTCTACATGCTGGAGGAGATCCTTGTACTTGTGGACAAAAGGGATGTGCCGAAAGCTACTGTGCTGGAACTGCACTAACTAAAGGCTACAAAAAGCTTACAGGTAAAGAATTGAGTGGTCAAGCAATCTTTGATTTAGTAGAAACTGATAATGATGCAAGGAAAGTCTTGGAAGACTACCAATCTGACCTAGGGTATCTTTTGACATCACTTAGAAATATTTTTGATCCTGATGTAATTGTTGTTGGTGGAGGCGTAATCCATGCTAAGGACGTTTTCTGGGACGGCATGGTATCAAAATATCAAGAATACTGCAATAAACCTAGTGAAGTCGACATTATTCCTGCCAAATTTTTAAATAACGCTGGAGTAATTGGTGCAGCTAAGATTGCCTTTGAAAGAGTAAATCATGGAAAATAAGAAAATTTTAATAGTTGATGATGAAGATCCAATTAGACAGTTTATGAAGATAAATCTTGATTATCAAGGTTATCAAACAGTAGAAGCTGCTAGTGGTGAAGAAGCAATTAAAATTTTTGAAAAAGAAAAACCTGCACTTGCAATACTTGATATAATGCTTCCTGGAATGAGTGGATATGAAGTATGTGAAAAGATAAGGGATGAATCCCCTATGACAGGAATAATTATGGTTTCTGCTAAATCCCAAGATATAGATAAAATCTTGGGCCTAGAAAAGGGGGCTGATGATTATATAATAAAGCCTTTCAACCCACAGGAGTTAATTCTAAGAGTTAGATCGCTTATGAGAAGAGTTAACCTAAGTCAAGCTAGGCCAAAAGATGATAGTAAGGAAAATTTAACGGATGGACCATTTACTCTAGATATTTATGCCAAAAGCTTTTATAAAAATAATAAGGAAATAGATGTAACCCCAACGGAATTTACAATATTACAGAATTTCATCAAAAATAAAGGCAAAGCCATGACTAGAGATGAGATAATGACTCAAACTTGGGGAGAAAATTATAGCAACGATACAAAAATTGTCGATGTAAACATCAGAAGAATAAGAGCTAAAATTGAGGATAATCCCGCAAAACCTGAATTTATTGAAACAGTCTGGGGTACAGGTTATAGATGGAAGTAATTAGAAACGATGAGTTTATAGATAAAGAAATAAAATCATATAACAATAAAAGCCCAAACGATAGTATTAAATTTAATGTTATAAAGATAGTAATGTTTTTTGTAATTACAGTAGTAATTGGATTTGAGATATTTGCCTATAATAGTATAAGATCATACTACGAATCAGCACTTACTGATTCCATGAAAAATCAGGCGAGGATTAATCAATTGCAATTTAGTAATTATATGAACAGATACGACCTAAGTGATATTATTATTGGTGATAAGAATATATTCTACAGATCAAATGATACCCAAGTGCAAATACTTGACAATTCTGGAGTGGTTTTGTTCGACTCAATGGCTTCAGATTTGGTAGGCAATACATTAGAGAGTTCTGACGTTAAATCTGCTATAGAAGGCAAACAAGATTCTACAAAATCTAAGAGAGAATCTACTGGGGAGAGTTTACTCTCCCTATCTTATCCTCTAGTCTCAGCCAACCAGCAAGTAGGAATTATTAGATTAACTTCTTCTATGGACAAGGTAGATAAAAGAATTAGTGATGATACTTTCTGGTATGTCATATTTGGTATAATCGTAAGTCTATTAGCCCTTGTTGTTTCTTTTTTCGCAGCATCAAGTTTTGTAAAGCCTATAAATGATTTGATTAAGGTTTCTGAGAAACTGGCTTCAGGAGATTATACAGCAAAGGCAAATATTAAAGGAAATAATGAGATAACAGAGCTTGCAAACACCTTAAACAGTCTAAGCGATAATATTATTCAACGAGAAGATATGAAAAACGACTTTATTTCATCAGTTTCTCATGAACTTAGGACTCCACTAACATCTATTAAAGGATGGGCTATTACCCTACAGGCACCAGAAATGCAAAAAAATGAAGATATGATGGGCCAAGGACTTAAAATTATTGAAGATGAGGGGGACAGACTTTCTATGATGGTAGAAGATCTCTTGGACTTTTCTAGACTATCTTCGTCAAGTTTTAAGTATGATAAGGAAAAACTAGATATAGTTGAACTTTCAAAGCAAATTCACACCCAGCTTTTCCCTAGGACGCAAAGTCAAAATATAGAGTTCAACTTTGTAACTATATATAAGGAAATTCCAGTATTTGCTGATAAAAATAGGATGAAAGAAGTTTTGATTAATATAATTGACAATGCAATCAAGTTTACTTCTGAATCTGGTCAAATTGACCTGATAATTGATCAAGAAGACGGAAATGTCCTTATTACAGTCAAGGATAATGGAGAAGGGATTAAAGAAGACGAGATAGCTTTTGTAGCAAGTAAATTTTATAAGGGCTCTTCTTCAAAATCGCAAACCGGTCTAGGCCTATCAATATGCGAAGAAATCGTTAAGGCTCACGGTGGAAAGCTTGTGATCAAAAGCCAATATGGTGTTGGAACATCAGTAACTGTACAGATACCGAGGTATGAAGATGAAGAAAATGTATAGACTGCTGATACTCTTAGTATCGATTATCGTCTTATCGTCATGTACTAATAGTAAAAGCGAAGAATTAAATAATCTAATCCAAATGCCTCAGCAAGAATCGCCATCTATTACAGGGACTTGGAGGGTAAAAGAGGTAAAAAGCAAGAAAGATTCGTCTGAAGATC
Organism: Anaerococcus prevotii DSM 20548; assembly: GCF_000024105.1. Taxonomy (GTDB): domain Bacteria; phylum Bacillota; class Clostridia; order Tissierellales; family Peptoniphilaceae; genus Anaerococcus; species Anaerococcus prevotii. Next base: position 968,921 of record NC_013171.1, read on the forward strand.
AAATACCGAATCAAGGGGACTTGATTTATATTGACAAAAACCTTGTAGCCATAGATGATTCATATGCTTTTCCTCCGGTATTTTCATCCAAGTATGTGAACTTGTCAAAATATCTCAAAAATAGAGGAATAGATAATATAAAGGTATCTAAAGACAAGAACTCTGTAATAATAAATGCTTCCCAAGGGCAATTATTTTCAAAAGATTTTATAAAACAAAGCGATTTATCTATGTTTTATATAATAAATGACAGCTTAGTAGTTTTAGAGAAAGTCTCTAACAAAGTTGATTCAAAAATCTTAAACAGCTATTCTAAAAAGGCCAGCAAGGAAAGGACGACCAATCCAGAAGGAGAGGATGTAGCAGAAGATCAAGCAATCACCTTAGGTGTTAGAGAAAGGGTTGATGAAAGTAGTGATTATGTATCATATAATTATTATACATATTTAATTAGAATCAAAGATAATGGGAATATTTCTTACAAAAAAGCCTATAATATCTTTGTAAACGATAAGGACGAGTATTGGTCAATCAATACTAATAGCAATAACATTACAAACAATTATGATGAACTTGTAGCTTTTCCGGTTAGAATTAGAGATAAAATAGGAAATCCTTCTACAAGAAGCAGATATTCCTTCAAAGATATTAATCTTAATATGCGACTAAACTATGTTTCTAATGAATTCATATCAATAGACTATACTAGCCTAGTAAATGATAATCCTATAAGAAAATATGCTATTCTTGAAACAAAAAATCTAAAAGACGGCAAGTTTTTATCCCTTCAAGAGTTCACGGGTGAGGAAGATTCGGATTTGATATTTAAGGAAAGAGTTTTGGACGAGGCTAACTCTAATTTTAAGAATTTAGATGAAAAAAATATTCCTTTTGATAATACGAATTTTGGTATAGTAAGGAATCAGGGACAATGGATATTCCAATCTTCTATCTTTACAGGAGATGGAGAGAACTTTGAACAAAACTTTTTTCCTATGGAAATAGCAATTGGTAGCCAAATGCTAAATAAGAAGTCTAACAAAGATACAAAAGATTCCCTAACAAGAGATCAGGTTAGAAATATTAATGCGCAATTTAAAGACTATCATATAATATCTAATGGGAAATACATCCTAATACAAACTCCAGATGAGATTTTAATCCATAAGATAAGGGATAATATGATAGATAAGAATCCCACATTTTCTATACCAACTATGAATTCTACAACAATTGTATCTATCGATGAACAGTCTGCTAGCTCTGCTGAAAATTTGGAGTCAGCATTTACTAATTATAACGAAATAATAGAAGAGCAACGTTAATTCACTTGACTAAGTATAAGTTTTTCTGTTATCATTTTATAAGGAGAATATATGGAATTACTATTTGCAACAGCTAACAAAGATAAATTAATAGAAGTTAAAAAAATGCTAGCTAATGATTTGATTAAAATGCCTATAGATATTGGAATTGAGAATTTTGATGTTATTGAAGATGGAGATACACTCGAAGAAAATTCATATAAAAAAGCACATGAGCTTCATGAATTAACAGGCAAACCAGTTTTTGCAGATGATACAGGGCTTTTTGTAAAATCTTTAGATAATAGGCCAGGCATACATTCTCATAGGTATGCGTCAGCCAACGCTACTTATGAAGATAACCGTAAGAAGTTATTAGAAGAATTATCTGATAAAGATGATAGGAGTGCCTACTTTGAGACTGTTATTTCATATATAGACCCAAAGGGAGAAGTGCTTTATTTTACTGGAAGACTTTATGGACATATAAGCGAGATAGAGAGGGGTAAAGGAGAATTTGGCTATGATAAAATTTTCATACCTGAAGATTCTCAAAATACCCTAGCCGAGTTAACTATAGAAGAAAAAAACCAAATTTCACATAGGGCAAGGGCCATGGAAAAGTTCAAGAAATACTTAGGTGAGATATGAAAATTCTAGTAACAAGTGATACTCATGGCATGTATGATGCAATAAGTGATTATATACTTTCACATGATGACATCGACTTATTAATCCATGCTGGAGATGGTCTTGAAGACGTAGAAAAAATTTATTATGAAACTGGTATAGCTCATTATGCTGTTAAGGGGAATAATGACTATTTCATTGAAGAAGATTATGAAAAAGTTATAAATTTAGGAGACAAAAAGATCTTTCTAAGCCATGGCCATAGGTATAATATTGACTTTACCTATGAAAACATCTTGGAAAAAGCAAAGCAGGAATCTTGTGATATCATTATATTTGGTCATATTCACAAATATGTAAACGAAATAAAAAATGGAATACTGCTTTTAAACCCTGGATCTCCTTACTTAGCTAGAGATGGATTTTATGGTTTTGTAATATTAGAGATTGATGATAAAATAAAGTTAAATAGGATTGAGTTAAATTAAGGAAGGAATTATGACTGGATTAATAAATTTAGTTTCCCAATACTCATCTAGGCTTGCAATAGTACCTATTGTATCTTTTATAATGGCAGCGATATCTATAGTTATCTATTTCATTAATAAAAAAAGGATTGTCAAATTCATTCCTTCATTAGCGGTAGGTGGATTGGCATTAATTATTGGAATAATTTCTATTACGATTTTCACAAGTAACTCTGGCTTGAATATGGCTTGGATTGCCATATTTTTGGGATCTGCCTCTATAGTTGGTATAATAGTTTGTTTTCTTATAGAACTTGTTGTAGATATAAGAAATAAAGTAGAAGACATAGAATCCAATGATGAGAAAAGATCATCTAAAGAAAGAGTAGCCAAGAAGAGAAATTTTAGGAAAAAATCAGATAAGAAGGAAAAGTAAAATGAAAAAAAGAACGGCAGCGTTTTTTGATATTGATGGAACTCTTTTTAGAAATTCCCTCCTAATTGAGCATTTCATAAAACTTACAGAAGATGGAATTCTTCCCAAAGAAATTTGGACTAATGAGATTGGTCCATTATACGATAAATATCAAAATAGACTTGGCGCCTATGAGGACTATCTAGATAAGGCAGCTTTAGTTTATCAAAAAAGTATGATAGGGCTTGATAGGGATATTATAGAGAAATATTCGAAGCTCGTTATAGAAGAAAATAAAAATAAAGTTTATATGGTGACGAGAAAGGCTGTCGAAAAACACAAGATGAAAGGTGATTTGATTTTTTTCATCTCTGGTTCGCCAAATTTTCTAGTAGATCATTTTGCTAATTTCTACGGTGCAACAGAATCTATATCTACCGACTATGTTTTTGATGAAAATAATAAATTTTCTGGTAAAGTAATTCCTATGCGGGATGGCAATAGTAAGCTTTCAGCTATAAAAGATTTAGATAATAGATATGAAATAGACTTAGAAAATTCTTTCTCTTATGGAGATACAAATGGGGATATAACAATGTTTGAAATGGTTGGCAATCCTCATGCAATAAATCCAAGCTACGAGCTTATTAACAAGCTATTGTCTAGAGAAGAGCTTAAAGAAAAAGCAGTTATAAACATAGAAAGAAAAGATGTGAATTATAATTTTCGACTAGGAGATATGGTCGTAGAATTCAATAAGTTTTAAGAGTTTAATGAATATTATTTTATTATAAAATTGATTTTGGCTAAATAGAAAGAAAAATATACAAAGATAAATTTTTCATGAATATTATTTCTTTTGTTTAGCTATTTTTGTTCCCTAGTAGAAAAATTATTGATTTTTTCATCTGATTTTATGGTAAAATAATATATGAGGTAAGGAAGTAATGAAGGCAGAATTAAGCGAAAATTATCCAATAATTGAAAAACTTGAATATAATTTTTTAATAAATGAAGATATATACTCATTGAATACGCTTATGTCTTTGTTACATGATAAAAACTTTGTTTATTTTTCTAAAAATAGTTTTTATGTTAAAGATTATGTTCTAAAGAACCTTAAAAAATATTTTTGGAACCTAAGAGATATTGATCAAGTCATTGACTCATTAGATAGGTTGCTTGGTCAAGATATTTATAGATATGAATATATTATATCTATAAAAGCTCAATATAGGGCCTTTAGAGATAAGAAGGCAGTCGATAAACTAGAGTACAAGCTGATTGATGATTTGGGTGTGAATTACCTGATTGAAAGTACGAATTTTCACTACAATAGATTTGATCCTAAAATTATTGAAATTTCTGATAATTTTAAGAGAAATATTTATAATAATAGGGGATTAGTAAAAGAACTTAATAAAGATATTAAAGTCTATGCTGATATGATTATAAGGGATAAGATTTATAATATAGATACGACGACCCACAAGCAGCTAAGTTTTGACACTGATTCTATTTATACAGAAGATATAACAAGCCAACAATCGAAGAAAATGTATGAAAAAACTCTTAACTATTTGTATAAATCTATCGTAGATACCTACGCAGAGTATTATTTTAGAGGTTTAATTAGAGAGGTGTTTAAAAGGTATCAATAGGGCATAGAGCCCTTTTTATTTTGAAGATTATGAGGATATTAGGAATAGATCCAGGTATTGCCATTATGGGATACGGGGTAATTGAATTTAAAGAAAATAAGATTAAAGTATTGGAAAATGGAGTTGTAACCACTTCATCTAAGACTAAAACAGGCAAAAGATTAGAACTCTTGTATGATAATTTGCACGAAATTATAGAGGAGTTTAAGCCGGATGAGTTTGCAATTGAGGAGTTGTTTTTTAATTCAAATGTGAAGACAGCCATAATTGTAGGACACGCAAGAGGAATTCAGGTTCTTTGCGCTCAACAGAAGGGACTTCCTATTTATGAATACACACCCCTACAAATCAAACAAGCTATAACTGGTTATGGTAGGGCTAGCAAAAGTCAGATGCAACTAACGATTACCCAATTATTGAATCTAAAAGCAATCCCAAAACCAGATGATGCTGCAGATGCCTTATCTGTTGCCCTATGCCATGCTCTAAGCCAGAGATTTAAAGAAAGGTACAGGTTAAATTAATGATTTCATATATAATAGGTCATGTTAGGTCGATTAAAGAAGATAGTTTTATTATTGAAAATAACAATATGGGTTATTTAATATTTTCTTCCCTAAAAACCTTGTCTAATATAGAGATAAATAACGAATATAAGATTTATACTTCCATGCAAGTCAGAGAAGATGATATATCTTTGTTTGGATTTTTTACAAAAGATGAGCTAGAGATGTTTACTCTCTTAACTTCTGTTTCTACAATTGGGCCAAAGATTGCTATGGGAATCCTATCGTCCATTTCTGTTAATGAAATAAAAACTGCAATAATTAACAACGATATAGACAAACTAACAGTTGCAAAAGGAATAGGGAAAAAATCTGCTTCAAGGATTATCTTAGAGCTTGTAGATAAGGTTAAGAAGATGGACTTTGTACCTGTAGAAAACATCGAGCTTAATAGTAAGGATAACGAAGAGATTGATGTCGCAAGAGAAGCTCTCCTTAACCTTGGTTATGAGAAAAATGATGTTGAGAAAGTTTTATTTGAGCTTAAAGATACAGACTTAAGCCTTGAAGGACTTGTCAAAGAAAGTCTTAAGAGATTGATATAGGTGATTAGATGTATGATGAAAATGAAAGAATAGTTGGAAGCAACGAACAAATAGAAGATTTACAAGAAGAAAGTTGCATTAGACCAAGGTGGTTAAAGGATTATATCGGTCAGGATAAGGTAAAAGAAAAGCTTGATATCTTTATACAATCATCGCTTTCTAGAAATGAACCCCTAGACCATGTCTTGCTGCAAGGACCGCCAGGCTTAGGTAAGACAACCCTTTCTACTATTATCGCTAATGAATTGGGCGTTAATTTAAGAGTGACAAGTGGGCCTGCCATTGAAAGACCTTCAGACCTTGCAAGTATTCTTACAAATTTAGCTGAAGGGGATGTTCTTTTTATAGATGAAATCCACAGGATAAATAGGTCAGTAGAAGAAATATTGTATTCAGCCATGGAAGATTTTGTTCTAGATATTATTGTAGGTAAGGGCCCAAATGCCCAATCGATTAGGATTGATTTAGCTAAGTTTACTCTAATCGGAGCAACTACAAGGGCTGGTATGCTTTCAGCGCCACTAAGAGATAGGTTTGGAGTCCTTCTTGCCCTTAACTTGTATGATACTAAAGATCTAACTACAATAGTTAAAAGGTCAGCACAGATACTTGATATTCCTATAGATGATAAGGGAGCTCTGGAAATTGCTCGAAGATCTAGGGGTACACCAAGGATTGCCAATAGACTTCTAAAAAGAGTCAGAGACTTCGCTATAGTTAAGGCTGATGAGAAAATCGACTTCGAAACTAGTAAAAGAGGTCTCGAACTTTTAGAAATCGATCCTATGGGCCTTGATACTATGGATAAGAAAATAATAATGACAATGTATGATAATTTTGGCGGAGGTCCTGTTGGAGTAGATACTATAGCTGCCTCTACTGGAATTGAAAATGTGACAATTGAAGATGTATACGAACCATATTTGTTACAAATTGGCTTTATTTCAAGAACTCCAAGAGGAAGAGTTTTGACTAGAAAAGCTTATGAACATTATGGACTTAAGATAGAGGAGTAAGATGAGAACAGAAGAATTTGATTATGAATTGCCAGAAAGTTTGATAGCCCAACATCCATCAGATAAGAGAGATGAAGCTAGGATGATGTTATTAGATAAAAGCACTGGAGATATAGAAGATAAGCACTTTTTCGATATAATAGATTACCTAAAGCCAGGTGATGTTCTAGTTATGAATGACACTAGGGTTATTCCAGCAAGGCTTTTTGGTCACAGAGAAGGAAAAGATGAGTCGATTGAAGTTTTTCTCCTACACAATATAAAAGGAAAAAAATGGGAAGTTCTTGTTAGACCTGGCAAGAAAATGAAGATTGGCGTTGAAGTTATCTTTTCAGATGAATTAAAGGCTAAGGTGATTGATATCAAGGAAGATGGCAATAGGGTTGTCGAGTTTACCTATGAGGGAATATTTAATGAAATCCTAGATAAACTCGGTAATATGCCTCTACCACCATATATTAAGGAAAAGCTTAAAGACCCTGAAGAATATCAGACTGTTTATTCTAAAAACCCAGGATCTGTTGCAGCCCCTACCGCAGGACTACATTTTACGAAAGAGTTATTGAAGAAAATTGAAGAAAAAGGGATAAAACTTGCCTTTTTGACTTTAAATGTTGGACTTGGGACTTTTAGACCTGTAAACGAAGATGATATTACTGACCATAAGATGCATTCAGAATTCTACACTATAAGTCAAGAAACAGCGGATATAATCAATCAAGCTAAGAGAGAAGGAAATAGGGTAATAGCTGTAGGAACAACTAGTATAAGAACCTTGGAGTCAGTTTATAAAAAATGTGGCAAGATTCAAGAAGACTCTGGATGGACTGATATATTTATATATCCAGGATTTGAATATAAGGTAGTAGATGCAATTATAACAAACTTCCACCTTCCAAAATCAACTCTTATAATGTTGGTAGCAGCTTTTACTAGCAAGAAAATAATTTTAAACGCATATGAATACGCAGTTAAAGAAAAATATAGATTCTTTAGCTTTGGCGATTGTATGTTTATTTGTTAAGGAGAAATATGGCTTTAAAATATGAATTAATAAAAAAAGATAAATACTCAAATGCTAGGGTTGGAGTCATTCACACTGCCCACGGAGATATACCTACACCTATTTTCATGCCGGTAGGAACCTTGGGTACTGTAAAGACTATGACACCAGAAGATCTCCTAGGTATGGGAGCAAAGATTATTCTTGGTAATACCTATCACCTTTATCTAAAACCTGGTATGGATATTATGAAAAAGGCTGGAGGTCTTCACAAATTTATGAATTGGGATAAGCCAATCCTTACTGATTCTGGTGGATTTCAAGTATTTTCCCTATCGGACAACAGAAAAATAACTGAAGAAGGAGTAACCTTTAGATCTCATATTGATGGATCTAAGCATCTTTTTACTCCAGAGAAATCAATAAGCATACAAAACGACATACATTCAGATATTATGATGAGCTTCGATGAATGTGTTGATGCAAGAGCTGATTATGACTATGTAGAAAACTCTATGAAAAGAACTCTGAGATGGGCGAAACGCGGTCTCGATTATCATAAAGAGCATTCTCATCCGGACCAATCCTTATTTGGTATAGTTCAGGGTGGCATGTTTAAAGACCTTAGGGAGAGATCTGCAAGAGAAACTACAGCTATGGATTTTGATGGATTTTCAATTGGAGGGCTTTCCGTAGGTGAGACTAAGGAAGAAATGATCGATATACTAAACTTTACAACACCTTTTCTACCAAAAGATAAGCCTAGGTATAATATGGGAGTAGGAACTCCTGATTATCTGTTTGAGTCATTCGAAGCAGGAATTGATATGGCTGATTGTGTCCTTCCAACAAGAATTGCAAGAAACGGAACAGCCCTTACTTCTAGAGGAAGGCTTGTTGTAAAAAATGCCGCTTATAAGGAAGACTTCACATCCCTTGATCATGAATGTGATTGCTACACTTGTAGGAACTATTCAAGAGCTTATATAAGACACCTCATGAATGTAAATGAAATTCTTGGGGCAAGATTACTCTCTTATCACAACTTATATTTCTTATTAAAAATGTGCGAAAATATCAGGGAAGCTATTATGGAAGACAGGTTCTTGGATTATAAGAAAGAATTCTACGATAAATACGGATATTAATGAAGATAGAATATTTAACACTCATAATATTAATCGTATATTTTTATAAAATAAGTATAAAAGATAGTATATCTGAATCCAAAAACAAGAAATTTATTCAAGAAAACCTTAAGATTGGTTCTTATGTTGTAATTATGTCAGGAATAATTGGTGAAGTTATAAATATTGATGAGTCGACTGTAATAATTGTAAGTGGAAATAGAGAGCATAGATCCTATCTTAGAATAGAAAAAGATTCAATCAAAAAGATAATTGATAGACCAAATTAAGGAGGGAGGCTTTGGCCTCTTTTCTTTATAAGATTGATTAAAGAAGTATAGTTTATATAATTAGAAAGGAAGGGCTATGGCTAATTGGTATATATATAATAAGAAAGAAAACTATATTAATAATTTAAAAAATAAAGATATAACTAAGTTAGAAGCCCTTATCTTGGCCAATAGAGATATTGTAGATCCATTTGTCGTTGATATGTTTATTAATCCAAGCTTGGATAAACTCCATGACCCCTTTATGTTAAAAGATGTGGATAAGGCTATAGATTTAATAATTGAAACAATACAAAATAATGGAGAGATTCGAATCTTTGGAGACTATGACCAAGACGGCATCGCCTCTGTAATGACTCTCCTTGATGGCTTATTATTTTACTATGATAATATAAGTTATGATATACCCCATAGGGTAGAAGATGGTTATGGCATTTCAAATAATATGAGCGAGAAGGCTATAGCTGATAAGGTAAGTTTGGTAATAACTTGTGATAATGGAATCACTGGTTTTGACCAAGTAAAGAAACTAAAAGAGAATAATATTAATGTAATTGTTACTGACCACCATCAGATAGAAAAGGAAGATAATGATGGTTGGGTCAACCAAATTTTGCCTGATGCTGATTGTGTAATTAATCCACATAGGCTCGATAGCAGCTATCCCTTCAAGGACTTGTGTGGAGCAGGAGTTGCCTTTAAGCTAATGCAAGCATTGTATATGAAACTTGAAGGAGATTTTGAATATCTTTTTTCTCTCCTCGAATATGTTGCTATGGGAACGGTTTGCGATATTGTTTCGTTAACTGATGAAAATAGAATATTTGTTATAGAGGGATTAAAAAGACTAAATGCAACAGAAAAATATGCTATTAAAGCCCTACTTGAAGAAGCAGGATGGAGGAAGGAAATTAACGAGTACACTTTAGGATTTATCCTAGGACCTTTGATGAATGCAACAGGTAGACTAAGCACCGCAAAACTGGCTATAGAGCTCTTGATGGAAGAAGACATCGATAAGATACATGAGTATGCAAATGAACTTGTAAATCTAAATAACAAAAGAAAGTCCCTAACTGAAGAGGGAATTAATAAGTGTATAAAGATTGCAGAAGATAAGTCTTATGATAAAGATGATGTTATTGTTATTTATGAGCCTTCTATTGATGAAAGCATATGTGGGATAGTTGCAGGCAGGATAAAGGAAAAATATTATAGGCCTACTATAATCCTTACTAATTCTTCAAAAGAAGGAGTTCTTAAAGGATCTGGCAGGTCTATAGAGACTTATAATATGCACGATGCAATTGTTCCTTTCGATCATAAATTGGAATCATTCGGAGGCCACCCTATGGCGTGCGGCTTATCAATTAAGGTTGATATTTTGGATGAGTTTAGAATTTTTTTGAATAAGAACTCAAATCTTAGCAAAAAGGATTTGGAGGAAGTCATTAATATCGACACTCAAATCAAACTATCAAATCTCTCTTTAGAGTTTGCAGAAAGTCTTGAAAGCCTAAGCCCCTTTGGGAAGGATAATCCGAGACCTATTTTTGCTAATAAGGGTGTAGATATAGCCGACATTGCAATGATAGGAAAAGATAAAAAGACCATGAGGATGAAATTATTCCAAAACGGAAACTATTATAATGCTATCAAGTTCAATGCTCTTGATGATTATGAGTATTTATCTTTAAAGTTTGATGGGAAAATTAAGGGTAACAAAATTGATATAGTTTATTATCCTGATGTAAATGAGTTCAGAGGTAATAGGACTTTACAAATAAAATTGATTGATATAAGGTGATGATATGGCAACTGATTTTAATAAAGAATATGAATTATTTGAGGATGATATAAAGAAAAATAATCCGAATGCTGATGTAAATCTAATCAAAAAAGCCTACGATTTTGGTGAATTTCACCACAGAGGTCAAAAGAGAAATTCTGGTGAAGATTATTTTATTCATCCAATAGCTGTTGCTAGGAAGTTATCTGATATGAAGCTTGATGATGAGACAATTTGTGCTGGACTAATGCATGATGTCTTAGAGGATACTCCAGTAACAAGGGAAGAAATGGCTGAAGAATTTGGCGAAGAGATAACCTTTCTCGTTGATGGTGTAACAAAACTAAAGAATTTGAATTATACCTCACGAGAAGAAAAACAAGCCGATAATATCAGAAAAATGGTCATGGCCATGTCAAATGATGTTAGAGTTGTGCTGATAAAACTATCAGATAGGCTCCACAACATGAGGACACTTGAGTATATGACTAGAAAAAAACAAATTCAAATAGCCGATGAGACTTTAGAAATATATGTCCCACTTGCCCATAGACTAGGAATATACTCGCTTAAGTGGGAGCTTGAGGATTTATGTTTTAGATACCAAGAACCTGAAAAATACTATGAACTCGCTGAGATGGTAAATGTTAAAAGACGAGAGAGAGAAGCCTATATTAATGAAATAATTAATACCTTGACTAACTCTCTTAAAGGAACTAGCATAAATTTCGAGATTTCTGGTAGACCTAAATCTTTATATTCTATAAACAAGAAGATGGAAAGAAATGGTATAGCCTTTGATGAGATCTACGACTTGACTGCCATTAGGGTAATTGTAGATACAATTGCAGAATGTTATGCCGTTTTAGGTAAGGTCCACTCCCTATGGAGGCCAATTCCAAATAGGATTAAAGATTACGTTGGCCAGCCTAAACCAAACGGTTATAGATCACTTCATACAACAGTTTTTGGCGAAGATTCTAAGCCATTTGAAGTTCAAATCAGAACAAGACAGATGCACAAGGAATGTGAGTATGGAGTTGCTGCCCACTGGAGATATAAGGAAAATAACAACACCAAATCTGACTTTGATGATGCCATGAGTTTTCTAAGAAGAATTGTTGAATGGCAACAAGAAGGTGGGAAAGACGTAAATAACAAAGAATTTATGGATACATTGAAAAATGATTTCTTCTCAAGAGAAATTTACGTCTATTCACCAAGAGGTGAGGTATATTCTCTACCTATGGATGCTTGTTCTATAGACTTTGCTTATAAAATCCATACAGAAGTTGGAAATAGTTGTGTGGGAGCTAAGGTTAATGGAAGGATGGTTCCTCTAACACATAAGCTTAAAACTGGGGATTTAGTAGAAATTATAACTAGCAAAAATTCCCATGGTCCATCTAGAGACTGGCTTAACATTGTAAAAAGTAACCAAGCTAAAAACAAGATAAAGCAATTCTTCAAGAGAAATGACAAAGAAGAAAATATAGAAATTGGTAAAAATTCTGTAATCAAGGAAATCAAAAAATATAGGCAAGGCTACAAATCTCTTTTAAGAGAAGAATGGCTTGAGAAAATTGCAAGTGATTTGGGCTATCCTGGAGAAGATGAAATGTATGCATCCGTTGGTTATGGAAAGACAAATGTAGAACAAATCACACAAAAACTTATCAAATTTGAAGTTGATGAGAAAAAGGAAGAAGAAGCTAAAAAGCCAATTGATTATAGCAAGGGAGAAATAAAAAATACTGGATCTGGAGAAATTAGAGTAAGCGATTTAGACGAAAATGTCGAAGTCAAACTTGCAAAATGTTGTACACCAGTCCCTGGAGATCCAATTATAGGTTTTATAACAAAGGGAAACGGGATATCTGTTCATGTAAAAACTTGTCCAAATATTATAAACTTGAAATCTCCTGAAAGGCTTATAGATGTCTATTGGCAAAACACAAAGGAAGATAAATTCCCTGTTAAAATTCAGCTTTTAACTTCAAATTCTCCTTCTATACTCTTTGAGATAACCAAGCTTATGTCAACAGTAAACGTTAATATATTGGCTATAAATGCAAGAACTGATAAGGACGAAGGAACAATAGACTTACTGATTGAAGTAAATAATATGGACCAATTATCAGATGTAATTACTAAGTTAAAATCTATTAAAACTGTGGAGAATGTATATAGGATAAAGAATTAATGAGAGCAATAATACAAAAAGTAAGTAAAGCAAGTGTTGTAGTAGAAAACGAAAAGGTATCCGAGATTGGACCAGGATTTATGGTTCTTCTTGGGGTCAAAGATACGGATGATAAAGATGATTTAGCTTATATAAAAAAGAAAATTTCAAATTTAAGAATATTTGAGGACGATGATGAAAAAATGAACCTATCACTCAAGGATGTAGGAGGAGAAATCCTCATGGTTTCTCAGTTTACACTTTATGGTGATGCGAGAAAAGGTAACAGACCATCATTTACTCAGTCAGCTAAAGCAGATAAGGCTAAAGAATATTATGAAATACTAATAGACGAGCTCAAGGAAGAAGGTTTTAATGTAAAAACTGGGATCTTCCAAACTCATATGCAAGTAATCCTAGTAAATGATGGCCCTGTAACAATAATTTTAGATAGCGAAAGGATACTTTAGTGCAGGTTAAAAGATTTATTGAAGGACCAGTAATGACCAATATGTATGTAGTAAGCGATGAGAATAAAGAAGGTTTTATCGTTGATTGTGCCTATCCTAGTAGGGCTGTGGAGGAATATATAAGTAAAAATAATATTAAAATTAAATTCATCATACAAACCCACACCCATTTTGATCACGTCTTAGGTCTAGAGCATTTTAAAAATCTTTACAAGGTTAAGGCATATGCTTCGGAAGATTCATTAAGCATTGCCAACGATAAAGACTACAATCTAGCGTATTCATATGATGTCAAGGTCGATATCGATGAATATTTAACAGATGGCGAAGTCTTTAGCGAGTATAATATAATAGCTATAAAGACTCCAGGTCATACGATTGATTCGATGTCTTTTAAAATCGAAGATATGATATTTTCTGGAGATACTTTATTTAAGCTATCAATAGGAAGGACCGACTTTCCGGGTGGAAGTTATCCTCAAATAATTGATTCAATAAAAAATAAATTAGGTGGATTTGATAAGGATACAATAGTCTATCCAGGTCATGGAGATGAAACTTATATAGGCTATGAACTTAATAACAATCCATTTTTAGCATAGGAGGTAGTATGGAATTTAAAAGAACAAATATGTGTGGTGACCTAAGAATCGAAAATGTTGGAGATTCTGTAGTTTTGATGGGCTGGGTTGCAAAGAAAAGGAACTTAGGATCCCTAGTTTTTATTGACCTAAGAGATAAAACAGGGATCACTCAAATTGTAGTAAGAGAAGACGATAAGGACAATTATGAAAAGGCGAGATCTATAACTCAAGAATACGTCATAGAAGTTAAAGGAAGGGTAAACGAAAGAGAATCTAAAAATCCTGATATAGCTACAGGCGATATCGAGATAATAGCAGATAAAATAAATATTTTAGATAAGGCTAAGACACCTCCTATATATATAAAAGACGATGATGATGTTAGTGAAAATTTAAGATTAAAATACAGATACTTAGATTTGAGAAAACCATCTGTTCAAAGAAATTTAAAGTTAAGAAGTGATATAGTTAGGACAATGAGGGAGTATATGTATAATAACGACTTTACTGAAGTAGAAACTCCATTCCTAACTAAGCCAACCCCAGAAGGAGCAAGGGACTATCTTGTACCTTCAAGAATAAATGAAGGAAAGTTCTACGCTCTTCCTCAATCGCCACAACTTCTAAAGCAGATCCTAATGATTGGTTCTTTGGATAGATATTTCCAAGTTGTTAAATGCTTTAGGGACGAAGACTTAAGAGCTAACAGACAACCTGAGTTTACTCAACTTGACCTTGAGATGAGTTTTTCTGATCAAGATGACGTTATAGCGATGAACGAAGGCCTATTGAAGGAATTGTTTGACAAATACACTGACTATGACCTAAAACTTCCTATTGATAGGATGGATTATTCAGAAGCTATTACATCTTACGGATCTGATAAACCAGACTTAAGATACGGCTATAAGATTACAGATGTAAGCAGTGTGTTTGAAAACAGCGATTTTAAGGTTTTTGCTGATAATACAAGTGATGGCAGATCTGTAAGAGCAATTAACTTCAAGAATATTGCAGATAATTATTCAAGAAAACAATTAGATAAATTAACAGATTTTGTTAAAGATTACGGCTTAAAGGGCTTATCCTATATCAAATACTCAGAAGATATCCAATCATCAATAAAGAAATTCTTAACAGATGATGTAATTGCTGGGCTAAAAGATAAGCTTGAAATGGAAGATGGAGATTTAATTTTAATTGGAGCAGACAAGAACAAGACTGTTCTTGAAGCTATGGGAGCTCTTAGAAGAAAAGTAGCAAAAGATAATGATCTAATTGAAAAAGAATACGCTCTTTGCTGGGTTGTGAACTTCCCAATGTTCGAATATAGCGAAGAAGAAGATAGATACGTTTCCCAACACCATCCATTCACCATGCCAAATGAAGAGGATATAGACTTGCTATTAACTGAACCAGAAAAAGTAAGAACACAAGCTTACGACATAGTTATAAATGGAGATGAGATGGGAGGAGGATCTGTAAGAATTAACAATTCTGACCTCCAAGAAAAAGTATTTGAGGCGCTTAAGTTAAGTGATGAAGATATAAAGAACAAATTTGGATTCTTCATCGAAGCTCTTCAATATGGAACACCTCCACATGCAGGGCTTGCTTATGGTCTTGATAGGCTAGTAATGCTTTTCGCAAAAACAGATAACATAAAGGATATAATTGCTTTCCCTAAGACACAATCTGCTACATGTCCATTGACAGAGGCACCAAGCCTTGTTGATGAGAAAGCTTTAGAAGAACTCAATATAAAATTAAGGTAGGTTTTATGGATACAGTTAGAAAAGAAGGAATAGTGATCGATAATAACAAAGGCAATCTAAAAGTACAGATTTTTAGAAATGGGGCCTGTGGAGCATGTGCTGCCAAAGGCTCTTGTGCTGAGAAGAAAACTACAGAAATTGAACTTTTCTCATATGAAGATTTAAAAAGAGGCGATCATGTAATTATTGAAGGATCTTCAAGTGAAGTAAGCAAATTAACAGCTACTGTCTATATTGTCCCAGTAGTTATGATGTTGGTGGGAGCTCTTATTCCTAATATATTTCTAAAAAACACATCTATGGATATTAACCTATTGACTTTAATATCAGTAGCAATATTTTTCGCTATATCAATTATTTTTATGAAGAAACTAGATAAAAATGTAAAGAATAGAAATATGATGAGAGTGAGAAAGGCATAATGAATTATTCAGAAATAGAAAAGTTCGATTCAGAAGTTTATCATGCCTTGACAAAAGAGCTTGAAAGACAAGAAAGAAATATTGAACTCATAGCATCTGAAAATTATGTGTCAAAAGCAATATTAGAAGCTGATGGGAGTATCCTAACAAATAAGTACGCTGAAGGACTTCCGGGAAGAAGATATTACGGTGGATGTGAGAACATTGATATCATAGAGCAATTAGCTATAGATAGGGCTAAGGCCCTATTTGGAGCTGATCATGTTAATGTCCAAGCTCACTCAGGTTCAGATGCAAATTCTGCGGCTTATTTTGCCCTCTTAGAAGATGGGGATAAGGTACTTTCCATGAACTTAAATGAAGGTGGCCACCTATCACATGGTTCTAAGGTCAACCATTCGGGAAAAAGATATAACTTCTATCACTATGGTGTTGATCTAGATACTGGATGTATAGACTACGAGCAAGTTTTAGAGCTTGCCAGAGATATTAAGCCAAAACTTATAGTTTGTGGGGCAAGCGCTTATCCTAGAGAAATAGATTTTAAGAAGTTTAAAGAAATAGCTGACGAAGTCGGTGCCCTTCTTATGGCAGATATTGCTCATATTGCAGGCCTTGTCGTTTGTGGTGAGCACATGAGTCCTGTTGATTACTGTGATGTAGTTACAACTACCACCCACAAAACACTAAGGGGGCCTAGGTCAGGTATTATTCTTTGCAAGGAAAAATGGGCCAAAAAAATAGACAAGGCAGTATTTCCTGGTCTTCAAGGAGGGCCATTAGAACATATTATAGCAGCAAAGGCTATTGGATTTAAGCAAAATCTAGATGCGAGTTGGCTAACTTATGCCAGACAGATAAAGGCGAATGCTAAACAAATGGAAATATCCTTTAAGAATAATAACTTTGACTTAGTTTCTGGAGGAACCGATAACCATCTATTACTCATAGATTTAAGAAATATTGGAATAACTGGAAAAGAAGCTCAAAACTTACTTGATGAAGTCTATATTACAACTAACAAAAATACTATTCCTGGCGAAGAACTATCCCCAAATATAACAAGTGGATTAAGGATAGGAACTGCTGCAGTTACTACGAGGGGAATGAAGGAAAGTGAAATGGAAACTATAGTTAACTTGATTAAGAAGACTTTGAAGAAAGAAGATACTGTGGAAAATATTAGAAAGGAAGTTGTAAATCTTACTAATAGATTCCCGATATATGGAGAAAAAATATGAAAATGCCGATAGTAACTCTTGTGGGAAGGACGAACGTAGGAAAGAGTACCTTGTTCAACAGACTTGTAGGCAAGAGAAAATCAATAACTGAAGACATTTCTGGAGTTACAAGGGATAGGATTGTAGATAAGGTTGAGTGGCAAAACAAGGAGTTTTTGCTAGTAGATACCGGAGGTCTTGATATATCTAACAAAGAAGTAATGAATACTGAGATCAAAGCCCAAGTAGAAAAGGCCCTAATAGAGACAAATCTTATTCTTTTTGTTGTGGATGGCAAGGAGGGAGTCAATCCTTACGATGTCGACATAGCAAACGAAATTAGAAAGTATAATAAACCAGTTATTATAGTTGCAAATAAGCTAGACTCATTCAAAATTCCTGATGATATATATGACTTTTACCAATTTGGTTTTGATGATATGTCAATGATATCTGCTGAGCAAAGCAAGGGCTTGGGAGATTTATTAGATAAGATAGTTTCTTTCATCGACTTTTCTTCATTTGATCAGATAGAAGATGAAACAAGAATTGCTATTATTGGAAAACCAAATGCAGGAAAATCATCTCTGGTCAATCTCCTATTAAACGAAGAGAGAATGATAGTTACAGATATTGCAGGTACAACAAGGGATGCCGTAGATAGCTACTGGCAATACAATGACCACAATTATGTTTTGATTGATACAGCAGGACTTAGGAGAAAATCCAAAGTTAAGGAAAATGTAGAATACTATGCTAATCAAAGGACCTTTGATGCTGTCGATAGTTCAGAGATATGCTTATTCCTCATTGATGCAAATGTTGGAGTTACCGAGCAAGATGCAAAAATTGCAGGATATGCTCACAATCAAAAAAAGGCCATAATAATAGCTGTCAATAAGTGGGATCTAGTAGATAAAGAAACAAATACAATGAGAAATTTGGAAAAGGATATTAGAGATACACTCTCTTTTGCTCCTTATGCTCCAATAGTCTTTATTTCAGTCCTAGAAAATAAAAGAATTGATAGATTATTAGACTTATTTGAAGTTGTATCTAATAATTACCATACAAGAATTAAAACTGGTGTGTTAAATAATATTTTACAAGATGCTATATTACTTAACCCACCACCACAAGATAAGGGTAAGAGGCTTAAGATATACTATATGTCACAGGTATCTACTGCACCTCCTAAGTTTATGCTTTCAATAAACGATAGGGACCTTGTTCACTTCTCATATACTAGATACCTAGAAAACCAAATCAGACAAAATTACAGCCTTGTAGGAGTGCCATTCAGTTTTGTTTTCAAACAAAAAGGTGAACAAAAATGATTGCACTGATTGTTATATTATCTTATATATTAGGATCAATACCTTTTGGTTTTATAATAGGAAAGGTAATTTTTAAGACTGATCTAAGAAAGCTCGGATCAGGTAATGTTGGAGCCACTAACGCCTTAAGAAATTTTGGTAGACTTGCTGGCTTTACAACCTTTCTTTTTGATTTTCTAAAAGGAAGCCTTGCTTGCTATTTAGGAGAAAAATTCGGGGGAGAACTAGGTCAAGCTTTAGCTATGTTTTTCGTAGTTATAGGACATATGTATAGCTTTATACTCAAGTTTAAGTCTGGAAAGGGAGTTGCTACATCTTTTGGTGCACTTCTTCAGATAGATTATAGATTTGCCCTAGTTCTTTTGACAATATTTATTGTATTGGTACTTATATTTAGGATTGTTTCTCTATCATCAATAATAACAGCAGTGATTGCAGCAATTCTTGCAGTTTTCACCTACAAGTTAAGCTATATTTCTCTAGCTATTATTTTGATAGCTAGCATGGTTGTTTACAAACACAAGGATAATATTAGAAGGTTAAAACTCGGAGAAGAGAAGAAAATATTTTAAGGAGTCTTATGGAAATATCGATAATAGGTTCAGGAAGCTGGGCTACTGCTATTGCAAATCTTCTAAGCGACAATTATGATATTCTCATGTATGCCAGGGATAATAATGTAGTTAATGCTATTAATACAAGGCATATCAATTCAAAATATTTTCCAGAAAAAATATTAAATGAAAATGTAAGAGCAACATCGGATATCAAAAACACTTTAGAAAACAAGTATATAATTAATGCAATTCCAACTCAAAGTATCAGAAATGTTTACGAAAATCTAGGCCCTTTCTTTGATGAGAGTAAGGTTATAATCAATTTATCTAAAGGACTTGAGCTTAAAACTCACTTTAGGATATCAGAAATATTGGAAGATGTATTAGGAGATATTAA
Organism: Anaerococcus prevotii DSM 20548; assembly: GCF_000024105.1. Classification (GTDB taxonomy): domain Bacteria; phylum Bacillota; class Clostridia; order Tissierellales; family Peptoniphilaceae; genus Anaerococcus; species Anaerococcus prevotii. The sequence continues at coordinate 988,678 of NC_013171.1, forward strand.
TTACGCTATTGTGAGCGGTCCATCCCATGCAGAAGAAGTAATAAAAGAGATGCCAACTACACTTGTTTGTGCATCAAATGATATAAATCTAGCCAAGGATATTCAAGATATTTTTAATAGAGATTACTTTAGGGTATATACATCTACAGATGTTATTGGAGTAGAGATAGGAGGAAGTATCAAGAATATACTTGCCTTTGGCATAGGAATGGCCGATGGCTTATCTTATGGAGATAACTCTAAGGCTGCTCTTATAACAAGGGGGATTCATGAAATGGAAAGATTTGCCACTAGCTTTGGCGCGAGTGAGAAGACTATAAACGGTCTTGCTGGAATTGGTGATCTTATTGTTACGGCTACTAGTAATCTTTCTCGAAACAATAGGGCTGGAAGACTTATCGGTGAAGGATATAGCATTGAAGAGAGCATAGCTAAGGTAAATATGGTCGTAGAAGGTATACCTACTACTCGAGCAGTCTATGAACTTTCTAAAGAAAAAAATATTGAAATGCCTATTACTTATGAAATCTATAAGGTTTTATTTGAAGGAAAGTCAGCTCATCAATCTGTTAAGGATTTGATGGGAAGAGACTTAAAAAATGAATATTAAATTCGAAATATTCTTCTTATTAAGATATAATGTAATAGAGAGATAAAAAATGCAAAGGAAGTAATTATGTTAGATAGGTTTAAAGAATTTATAGGTATTGATGACAAATACGATGATTACGATGAGGATCAGTTGTATTACGACGATCTAGAAGAAGAAACAAAAGAAGAGAGTAAAGATAAATCTGAGAAGAATGAAACATATAAATCATATTTTTCAGACTCAAGCTATAAGAGCGAAGAAAGTGATGAAAGTTTTAAGCCATCTTTTATAGATAGCTTCAAGGATAATTCTTCATTCAAGAGTTCTAAATCATCAAGAAGAGGAGACAATGTAGTAAAAATGAGTGATAAAAATTTTGCTGGATCAAGTTCAATGAGAATTTCGATTCAAGAACCATTAGATTATGAAACAGACGCACCAAAAGTTATTGATGATATCCTTAACAAGAAGGTAGTTGTCCTAAACTTAGAGATGGTTGAATCAGATACAAGAAGACAAATCTTTGACTTCGTAAGTGGTGCTGTATATGCCTTAAGCGGTACGGTTGAAAAAGTTACAAAAGGAATATTTGTTATTAGCCCAAACGGCATACAAATAGATCCGGCTGTTACTGATCAAATATCTGAAGGAAATTATAATCAATTATAGATCGATCTAATATATCGATCTTTCTTTTTATGAGTTTAGAATATAATTTGAACTTTGTTAAGGACAAAGCTAAGAAATCCAACATTAAGAAGGCTATATCTATATTGGAGAGAGGTTTTTACACCAAGCAAGAAGTCTCTAGTTTCTTTCTCGACCCCTTTGAGAGGAAAGTTATAAAAGATATAGCCAGAATTAATAATATAGATATAGTATTTGTTGGTGCTAATGATAAATGTGAAAGAAAAATCTTTGTAGCAAATTACTATTATCTCCCTATAGAAGAGAGTAATTATATAAAAGTTCTTAGTTTTGACAGTAGTGATATCAAGCATCCTGATGTATTAGGTGCCTTAATCCATATGGGAATTGATAGAAATAGTATTGGTGATATATCTATATTAGAAGATTCCGTAGAATTTGTTGTATTGGAAGAAGAAGCAGATTTTATTAAGTATAATTTAAGTAGGATAAAAAGAGAAGGCATAGACATTGAAATTAAAGAGGAATGTAAATTGAATAAAGCAATAGAAGACTATATTTTATCTACTAGCTTTATTTCTTCATTAAGACTAGATAATATAGTATCTAGCCTAGTAAATACTTCCAGGTCTAAGGCTAAGGATTTGATAAATAATAGGCTTGTGAAGGTTGATCATCAAACGATAACAGATCCGAGCTATAATGTAGATGAAGGAGCTATCTTATCGATTAGAAAAGAAGGAAGATTTATCTTTGATAGGATAAAAGGACTTAGCAAGAAGGGGAACTATCACATAGAATATAGGAAATTAATATGATATATTTAGTAATTATAATATTGGGTCTTGTAATTGATAGGCTCACAAAAATTTATGCAGTTAACAACTTAATGGGAAAAAATATTGATGGAAAGGTCTTTAATTTAACCTACCTTGAAAATAGAGGAGCGGCTTTTGGAATCTTACAAGATAAGAGATTGATATTTATTATACTTACAACTGCAATTGTTATATATTTGCTTTATTATTTTATTAAAAATATAAAGACAAGCCCTATGATCCTCAATTTATCGCTAGCGATGATTATATCTGGAGCTATAGGTAACTTCTATGATAGGCTTATCCAAGGATATGTAGTAGATTTTTTAGAGTTTTCTTTTGTACAATTTCCAGTATTTAATGTTGCAGATATTTTGGTAACAGCAGGATGCGCTCTAATGATTATTTATATTCTCTTACATGGAGATAAATAATGAGTGTACAAATTGGAAATGATTGGGATCAATTACTAAAAGAGGAGTGGGAGAAGCCTTACTACAAAAATCTCAGAAAGTTTTTGATTAATGAATATAAGCATTATAATATATATCCCGATATGTATGATCTTTTTAATGCGCTAAAATATGTAAGTTATGAGGATACGAAAGTCGTAATTCTAGGACAAGATCCCTATCACGGTAGGGGTCAAGCTCATGGATTTTCATTTTCTGTAAAAGAAGATGTGCCCATACCACCTTCCTTATTAAATATATATAAGGAGCTTAATAATGATTTAGGTCTTTTTATACCAGATAATGGAGATTTAACCAAGTGGGCTGAACAAGGAGTTTTGCTTTTAAACACAGTTCTTACTGTAAGAGAAAAATCTCCTAACTCCCATAAAGGAAAAGGCTGGGAGATACTTACTGATAGAATAATAGAGTTATTGAATAAACGTGAAAAGCCTATGGTATTTATTCTTTGGGGAGCAAATGCAAAATCAAAGGAAAGATTAATTACCAATAAAAATCATCTTATCTTAAAATCAGTACATCCTTCGCCTTTATCGGCTTATAGAGGATTTTTTGGATCAAAAGTTTTTTCTAAGACAAATGAGTTCTTAAAAGCAAATAATATGGAAGAAATTGACTGGCAAATCGAGAATCAGAGATGACTCTCGATTATTTTTTTTGCTAAAGTAAGAAGATTTTTGTGATTATATTTGAAATTTTCTCTTATTATTAGGAAATGTTCGTCAATACTGAGACTTGTCTCATTTTTGATCTCAAAATTATTTATACTTACATAGCCTTTAACATCCCTATTAAGAATTCCATATAAAACTTGTAAATTGATTATAATTGTTCTTCCTTTTATTATTAATTCATAATTTTCTCCATTAAAATAAGATTCTTTTAGAAGATTTTGAGACCTTAGAGAAATTCTTGCAACGTCGTTATTTATATCACAGTTTAATAAAGTTATAGGAGATAAATTAGAATCAATTGAAAGTTTATCTTCAAAGTATTTTTCTATATAGACAATCTTCTCGGTTGCAATAAGATCATTTTCATTATGCTTCATTATAGGATAAGGATTTGTACGCCTTTTCAAATCATTAGTTAATTTGCTGAAAGTTTTGTAACGTGAAGGGTCATTCCTATAGAAACCTGCAAGTTTCTCAATATCATTAAGCTTAAGTGATTCAAAATCAAAAAACTTGTTGTAGGGCCTTATTAGCTTAAGTAAGTCCAAATCTTGTGGTAGTAGAGGGAAGTCTTTGTGTTTTATAAGCCTATTATTTAAGAAAGGTATATCAAAGGTATCACCATTATAGGTGATTACTTTTTTATCTGATATTTTTCTCTTATAAATTTCAAGTAATCTTTGCTCCTCACTATCATCTTGGGCAAAATATTGGTAAATATAAGCCTTACCATCTATTTTTTCAATTATACCTAACAATACAAGGCTATCTATAGAAGAGTCAAGGCCCGTAGTTTCTATATCTAAAATAATTTCATCTTCTTTTAAATTTTTAGCTTCATATCTTTTCTTTAGTGTAATCATATTATTACTATACTATAATTTGTAATTAGACTTCGTTATAATATAATGAATAAGTTAAGGAGTAGTCTATGATATATTTAGATAATGCAGCAACTACAAAAATGTATAGGGAAGCCATCGATAAAATGGTTGAAGTAGAAGAAAATTGCTATGCAAATACTTCATCAATTCATTCATTTGGCATGGATTCTGAAAATTTAATAAAAAAAAGTAAAAACATAATGGCAAAGGCTATAAATGCGAAAGAAAGTGAAATATACTTCACTAAAGGAGCAAGCGAATCCAATAATATTGTCGTTTCATCTTTTGCATCTGCTGATAGCAAAGTCATTACAACAAGTATAGAGCACTCATCTATATATGATGCTGTTATAAATAATAACTACAAAGAAGTAGTATTTTTAAAAAATGACAAATATGGTTTTGTCGATTTAAAAGATTTGAAAGAAAAGTTAGATAAAGATGTCAAGCTTGTATCAATAATATACGTGAACAACGAAATAGGAACGATTCAAGATGTAAGGGAAATATCGAAAATCATAAAATCTTATAATCCAAATATTTGTATGCATATAGATGCTACCCAAGCTGTATGTAAAATTTCTTGTGATGTTGATAAACTTGGTGTAGACTTAATGAGTTTTAGTGCACATAAGTTTCATGGACCAAAGGGTGTTGGCATTCTTTATGTAAGAAATAATATTCTATCTAAGATCAAACCACTTATCTATGGGGGAAGGCAAGAAATTGTATCTTCAGGAACCGTAAATCATCCGGCTATTTGTGCTGCAGGAGTTGCCCTAGAAAAGCAGCTTATGAATAATGAGTACAAATATATTGAGGATCTTAACCTAGCTCTTAGAAAGGCGATTGAAGAAAGTATAGATGATTATTATATAATCTCACCTAAGGAGAACTCCTCTGCCTATGTTTTAGACGTTTGTTTTAAAAATATTAAATCTGAGGTTTTGGTTCATTATCTTGAAGACAATGGGATTTTTGTATCATCTGGATCTGCCTGTTCTAAGGGAGGAGATAATAGGATACTAAAAGCTTTGGGAATAGATAAAGATTATATAGATGGAGCTATTAGATTTTCTTTTTCAAACGATACAAGTATGGAAGATATTAATAAAACTGTTGAAGTTTTAAAAGAAGGAATTGAGATGATTAGGGAGGTGTTTTAATGGATTGGTTTCTAGCAGTAAGTTTCGGTGAGATATTTCTAAAAGGAAGAAATAGAAATACCTTTTATAAAACAGCCATAAACAATATAAAGAGAAATATCAGAGATATAGGCTATGATGATATGTTCCAAGAATCATCAAAATTATATATAAAAGCTGATAGAGACAAGTTTGATAGATTAATTAAAGAAATAAAAAAAGTATTTGGAATAGTTTATATATCTGAAGTTGTTAGATGTGAGAAAACAGTTGAAGATATAAGTAAGACTAGTATTAACTTAGTTAAATATTATAATTTCGATACGGATATGACCTTTAAGGTGGAATCCAAAAGAACTGACAAATCATTTGCTCTAACATCACCTAAGCTGAGTGCAAAAATAGGTGGAGATATCCTAGGAAAGTATAATGGCTTAAGTGTAGATATACATGAGCCTGACTTTACTGTATTTATCGATGTAAAATCAAAAGCCTATATCTACATAAAGAGGGTTGAAGGTCTCGGAGGACTTCCTCTTGGTTCTGGTGGAGAGGGACTTCTTTTATTATCTGGAGGAATAGACTCACCAGTAGCAGGATTTCTTATGGCAAAAAGAGGAATGAATATCAACGCTATACACTTTCACTCTTATCCATTTACATCAAAAAGAGCCCATCAAAAGGCAATGGATCTTGCAAAAATTCTATCAGCCTATACGGGCAAGATGACGGTTTACTCGGTAAATCTTGCTGAGATTTATAAGGCAATAAGCAAAAATTGTCCTAGAAGAGAAACGACAATACTGTCACGTAGATTTATGATGAGAATTGCAAATAAAATTTCTGAAAAATATTATTATCAGGCCCTGATAACAGGAGAAAGTCTCGGACAAGTTGCAAGCCAAACTATAGAGTCGGTTTCTGTTATCAACGATTCCAGTAAACTACCAATACTTAGACCTCTTATAGCTATGGATAAGAAAGATATCATAGAAATTTCTGAGAAAATAGATTCCTATGAAAAGGCAATCGAACCATATGACGATTGTTGTTCGATTTTTGCGCCAGACTCACCAGTCACAAAGCCAAAACTAAAATATATAGAAAAGTCAGAGGAAAACTTAGATATAGAGAAGTTAGAAAATCAAGCCATAGAGACTATGGAAATTATAGAAATTGCTTGACATATAAGCTAAAGATAGTATTATAATCAAGTAAACCGCTCAGTCCGGGTGCTGATCCCCAACACTGGCGAGAATTTTAGTAATAGGAGGTTTCCATGTACGCAATAATTAAAACAGGTGGAAAACAATACAAAGTATCAGAAGGTGACTTAGTAAGAGTTGAAAAACTCCCTTACGAAGTTGGTGACACCGTTGAATTTGACCAAGTACTTTTAGTTTCTGGAGATGAAGTTAAAGTTGGTTCTCCAGTAATCGAAAACGCAAAAGTAACAGCAACAGTTGAAGATCAAAATAAAGATAAGAAAATTGTTGTATTCAAATACAAACCTAAAAAACAATACAGAAAAAAACACGGTCACAGACAACCTTATACTTTAGTAAAAATTGATAGCATTAGCCTTTAATGATTAATGTTGATTTATTAATCAAAGAAGGAAGAACAGTAGGATATGAAATTCGAGGTCATGCTGATTTTGCTGAGCATGGCACAGACATAGTTTGTTCTGCAGTTACAATTTTAGCATATACCTGCATAAATACTTTAGATAAGTATGTGACAGATGTCGATTTTATAGATGATGGCGATATACTTAAGCTTAAAACTTGTGAAAACTCAAAGGAAGTTGATGTTGTATTTGACTATTTTGAAACTGGAATACAAACTTTGTTAGGTAACTATAGCGATTACGTAAAATTAAATTATAAGGAGACATGAAATGATATTAAACATAGATTTACAAAGATTGTCAAGCAAGAAGGGAGTTTCTTCATCTAAGAACGGTAGAGATTCCAATGCTAAAAGACTAGGTGTTAAAAGAAGCGATGGACAATTTGTTAACGCTGGAACAATCATAGTTAGACAAAGAGGAACAAAAATCCACCCAGGTAACAATGTTAAAAAGGGTGCTGATGATACTCTTTACGCTTCATGTGAAGGTGTTGTTAAATTCGAAAGAAAGGGCAGAGACAAAAAACAAGTTTCTGTTTACGCTGAAGCAGACATTGCTTAGAAAGTCAGAGCTTGCCAATTGGCAAGCCTTTTTTAATGAGAGGATTTAATTATGATAGATTATGCGAGAGTTAGTCTTAAGGCAGGAGACGGAGGAAATGGAGCTGTTGCTTGGAGACGAGAAAAGTACGAACCAAACGGCGGTCCTGCAGGTGGTGATGGAGGAAACGGTGGCTCTATAATTATAAAAGCTACAAGAAATCTTTCAACTCTTGATGAATTTAGATATAAAACTAAATATAAGGCTCAAAATGGTGAAGCTGGTGGTAAGAAGAAGAAATTCGGGAAAAAGGGTGATGATTTAATAATAAAAGTCCCTGTAGGAACCTTAGTTAGGGAAGCTAATAGCGAAGTTATAATAAAAGACCTAAACAAGGATGGGGAAGAGTATGTTATAGCCAAAGGTGGTAGAGGTGGTAGAGGAAATGTCCACTTCAAAAACTCAATACGCCAGGCACCACGCTTTGCAGAATTAGGTCGAAGCGGTCAAGAAATAGAAGTTATTTTCGAGCTTAAAATACTGGCGGATGTTGGTCTTGTTGGACTACCAAATGTAGGAAAATCAACCTTGATTTCTGTAATTAGTAAGGCTAGACCAAAGATTGCCAATTATCACTTTACTACTATAGATCCAAATCTTGGAGTTGTAAATATCGATAGTGAAAGATCATTTATTGTGGCTGATATTCCAGGTCTTATAGAAGGAGCAAGCGACGGTAGTGGATTAGGTCATGACTTCTTAAAACATGTCGAAAGATGTAGAGTTTTAGTTCACCTTGTAGATATTTCTGGAATAGAGGGTAGAAATCCTATAGAAGATTTCAAAATGATTAATGAAGAATTGAAATTATACAACGAAAAGCTAGCCCAAAAACCAATGATTATAGCCATGAATAAGTCAGATCTTGATTTTAATAAAAACTCGGATGAATTCATCAATGAGTTTTCTGATAAGTATGATATATACAAGATATCAGCAGCTACAACTGAAGGAATCAAGGAATTAGTAGATGCTATATCAGAGCTGTTGGCGAAAAGTGATATCAAAGAATTTGATCCTATGGAAGAAGTTGACACAGAATTCTTGGAAAAATATTACGACAGAGAAATTGAATACGACTTAAACTTTAGAAAAGAAAATGATATTTTTGTTGTCGATGGGAAAAGAGTTGATAAATTACTAGAAAAGGTCGATCTAGAGGATTACGATGGCAAGATGTACTTCGAGAAAACTTTGAGAGAGATGGAAGTTTTTGATAAATTAAAAGAAATGGGAATCCAAGAAGGTGACAGTGTTGCCTTTGGAGACTTGGTATTTGAATACTATGAATAGGAGAATATATGTTAACAGGTAAGCAAAGAGCAAAATTGAAACAAGAATCACATGATTTCAAACCAGTAATTAATATTGGAAAGTTTTCAGTTACTGACGAATTGATTAAGGCTATAGATGAAGCATTAGAAGCGCGTGAGCTTATTAAGATAAAAATTTTAAACAATAATATGGATGACCAAGAAGAAATTATTGATACTATTATTGAAAAGACTGGTTCTGAATTTATTTCTCACTTAGGTTCAATATTTACAATTTACAGAAAAAACAACGATAACAAATACGAGCTATAATGAGAATAGGACTATATGGGGGGACTTTTGACCCGATTCATGTAGGTCACTTGATAGTGATAGAAAATGCTATCAATTTCATGAAGCTTGATAGAGTAATAATTTTACCTAGTTCAAATCCTCCACACAAAAAGCACAAGAAGAAAACAGATACAAATATAAGGGTTGAGATGGTTAGTGAGGCCATAAAAGATAATGATAAAATTATTCTATCTACCTTCGAATCTACCGATGATAGTGTCAGATATACTCATGAGACGATAAGGTATTTCAAGGAAGCCTTCAAAGATGACGATATATTTTATATAATGGGAGAGGATTCCTTCTTAACTATAGATACATGGAAAAACTATGATTATATCTTAGATGAAAATATCATTGTATTTACAAGAAGTAATATAGATAAAGATAGTGAGTTAGTGGAAAAGGTTGAACTTATCAAAAAAGATAATCCTAACATCTTTTTAATTAATAACCTCAACATTAATATATCCTCAACTTTTATAAGAAATCTGGTAAAAAATAAGCTAAGTATTAAATATTTAGTTAGAGATAATGTTAGATATATTATAGAAAAAAGAGGCTTATATGTTTGATTATAAATTATATAAGGATAGATTGATTTCAGATATTGGTGAGAAAAGATATAAACATAGTCTTAGAGTTATGGAATGTGCAGAAAAATTAAGCCGAGGACAGAATGTAGATAAGGAGAAGGTGAAAACTGCTGCTTTCCTACATGACTGCGCAAAGTATAACGAAGAAAGATACATGAAAGAGCTTAATGTAGACAATTTTAAGGAAATTGACCCTGATTCATCAAAATCTGTAATTCATTCTTTTTTGGGAGCAGAAGTCGCTAAAAAAGTGTATAATATTAAAGATGAGGAGATATTAAAAGCTATCAAATATCATACTACCGGAAAGGAAAATATGAGTCTTTTAGAAAAAATTGTATTCTTAGCTGATGCAATAGAGGATAAAAGATCATATCCTGGAGTAGATGAAATTAGGAGTAAATCATTAATCGACCTAGATGCAGGAGTTTTGGAATGTTTAAACCACAACATAAAATACCTAATAGATACAGATGCTTTTATTGATCCTTTAACACTTAGGGCAAGAAATTATTTAATAAAGGAGAAAAATGGAAAAGCTTGAAACAATTTTAAAAACATTAAATGATAAATTAGCTGAAGATGTAAAAGTTATAGACTTAGACTCTTCATCTATTGCTGATAAATTTGTAATAGCAAGTGGTGGAAGTATCAATCAAACGAGAGCTTTAGCTGATTATATAGAAGATGATTTAGAAAAAGAAGGATATAGCATTTTATCCAAAGAAGGTCTAAGAGAAGGAGAATGGATACTCTTGGATGCTGGAGATATAATCGTACACATTTTCACACAAAAACAACGTGAATTTTATGATTTAGATAATCTATGGGAGAATTAAGCTCTCATAGATTTCTAGGAGTATTTTATGTCTGATGATAAAAAAGATAAAATCATTTACGGTTTAATAATAGCAGTTTTTATCTTGATAGCTAATTTCGCATATTCAAATAATATAGGTGGATTTTTTGACAAATCTGATAAAATTTCATTAGTTGATGAGGATAATTTAACTGATGAAGATAATATTATTGACTCTAAAAAAGATGAAACAATAAATGATACAACAAAAAAAGTTTATATATCAGGCGAGATAAACAAACCTGGAGTATATCAAATTAAAGATGGAGATAGACTTGAGGATTTGATTGAGGAAGCTGGTGGATTGACAGATAAGGCAAGTGAAAAAACACTTAATCTTGCTCAAAGATTAGATGATCAAATGAAAATTTACATACCTAATATCAATGAAGAGAACTCATTAGAAAATATTGATCCTAATCAGGCTGCAAATATAAGTGTTAGTAGCAAATCTGAACTTATTAATATTAATACCGCCAGTAAAGAAGAACTTATGACCTTACCTAACATAGGAGATAAGAGGGCGGAAGCTATAATCGAGTATAGAAGTGCAAATAAGTTTGAGAATATAGAAGATATTAAGAATGTTACTGGAATAGGCGATAAATTTTATGAAGCCTTAAAGGATTTGATTACAATATAGGTGAGAATATAATGAAACTATCGACAAGAGGCAGGTATGGACTAAGGGCTATGTGTTATCTAGCTAGTAATAAAGATAGAGGATATATCTCTGTATCAGAGATGAGTGATAAGCTAAACCTATCAGAGAATTATTTAGAACAGTTGATAAGGCTACTTAAAAATGATGGCTTAATCACATCCGCTAGAGGGCCTAAGGGAGGATATAAAATCACAAGAGATCTTGATGAGATTTCTGTAGGTGAAGTTTTAAGAGTTCTCGAGGGCAACATAACCATGAGCGACTGTGTGAGCGGAGATCACTTTTGTGATGATAAATGTGATGCGTATTTTGTCTTTGACAGAATAGATAAGGTAATAAATGAAGCAGTCGACTCTATTAGTTTAAAAAATATGATAAATCAGGAAGTTTGAGGTAAATGAATGAAAAACTTAGGAATGAATGAGTTAAGAAGCAAATATTTGAATTTTTTTGGAAATGAGAAGGGTCATACACTTCTAAAATCATTTCCACTAATCCCTATAGATGATGACTCTTTATTATTAATCAATGCTGGAATGGCGCCACTTAAAAAGTACTTTACTGGCGAAAAAAAGATGAAAAACAATAGAGCGACATCTTCACAAAAATGTGTAAGAACTGCCGATATAGAAAGAGTAGGTAAGACAGAACGTCACGGAACATTCTTCGAAATGCTGGGTAACTTCTCATTTGGTGATTATTTCAAAAAAGAAGCTATAACTTGGGCTTATGAATTCCTAACCAAAGAACTTGAGATTTCTAAAGATGACATATGGGTTACAGTATTTAAAGAAGACGAAGAAGCCTACAATATATGGCATGATGAGATAGGTCTTGATAGCGAAAGAATTCTTAGAGAAGGTAAAGAAGATAACTTTTGGGAGCTTGAAGTAGGTCCTTGTGGTCCTTGTTCAGAAATATTTGTGGATAGGGGAGCAGGTAGGGCTATCGATGAGAATGACAATAGGCCAGGAAATGATGACTCAGATAGATTTATGGAAGTATGGAATCTAGTGTTCACCCAGTTCAACAAAGATAGTCAGGGAAATTATACACCACTTGCTCACCCAAACATTGATACAGGTATGGGCCTTGAAAGAATCGCAATGGTCTTACAGGATAAGGATAATATATTCGAAGTTGATGTTATGGCTGCTATAATCTCAGAAATTGAGAAATTATCAAATAAGAAATATAAGGAAAGTAAGAAAGATGATGTATCTATAAGAGTCATCGCAGATCACGCTAAGGCTATGACTTTCCTAACTTGTGATGGAGTTTTGCCTTCAAATGAAAAAAGAGGATATGTACTAAGACGACTCATTAGAAGAGCTTATAGACATGGTAAGCTTTTAGGAATAGAAGGCGAATTCTTAACTAATATTGTAGATAAAGTTATAGATACCTACAAAGTTGAATACGATGAACTAGATGCAAATAGAGAAAAAATAAAATCTGTAATAAGAGATGAAGAGGAAAGATTCCAGAAAACAATTGACCAAGGACTAGAAAGGCTAGAATCTTTAATATCGAAAATGGAAAAAATCAAAAATAAAGTACTTGATGGTAAAGAAGCATTTAAGCTCTACGATACTTATGGATTTCCATTAGACTTAACTAAAGAGATACTGGAAGAAAAGAATCTCGATGTTGATGAGAAGACATTTAATGATGAAATGCAAATTCAAAAGCAAACAGCAAGGGAAGCTAGAAAGAAAGATGCAGGCTGGTCACTTGATAATATAAATACAGATGGAATTGCGAAAACCAGCTTTGTCGGTTATGATAATCTAGATATAAAAGCTAGAATTTTAAACTTGTTCAAAGAAAACTCAGAAGTTTCTTCGCTAAGTGAGGGAGATAACGGTATAGTAATCAGTGATAAGACTTCATTTTATGCGGAAGGCGGCGGTGAGGTAGCTGATACTGGACTAATATTAAGCGATTCCTTTAAGGCTAGAGTAATCGACGTACAAAAGCAAAAAGATATTTATTTCCATTATATCGAAGTTGTTGAAGGAGCTGTGTTTGTTGGTGATGATGCTCAGTTTAAGGTTGATAGAAATAAGAGACTGGCTATACAAAGAAATCACTCTGCAACACACTTACTAGATCAAGCCTTAAGAGACGTCTTAGGTGAAGATGTGAAACAGGCAGGATCATTGGTAGATGAAAACAAATTGAGATTTGATTTTTCTCATAACAGAGCTTTAACAAAAGAGGAAATTGACAAAGTTGAAGAGATTGTTAACAGAGAGATTGTTAAGCAAGAGCTTGTCACAAAAGAAATAGTAGATTACAAAGAATCTCAAAAAATGGGAGCCATTGGCTTATTCGAAGATAAATACAAAGATAAGGTTAGAGTTGTTTCTATGGGCGATTACTCCATAGAGCTATGCGGTGGTTGCCATGTAAATAACACAAGCGATATTTTAATGTTTAAAATTAAACAAGAATCATCTGTATCTGCTGGAGTAAGAAGAATTGAAGCTCTTACAGGTAAGAAAGCATTTGAGTATCTCAATGATAGAGCTAACAAACTAGATCAAGTAGCAGAAAGATTAAACACTAACACAAATAATATAACTAATAGAATAGATAGCCTAGAAAAAGAAATTGAAAAGCTAAAATCAGAAAATAGTAGATTAAAATCCACAAATAGTTCTGATATAGTTAGCGAACTAAAAGAAGACGTAAAAGAAATTAAGGGTATAAATTTATTAGTTAAGAAATTTGAAAATGCTTCAATGGACGAGTTAAGAGACTATGAAAATAGGATAAAGTCATCTATTGATAATCTTATAATAGTGTTTGCTTCAGTTAGTGATAAGATTGTATTTACAGTTTCTGTTGATGATAAACTTACTGATAAGTACAATGCTGGTAAAATAGTAAGACAAATTGCTCAAATTACTGGAGGTAATGGTGGAGGCAAGAAGAACTTTGCTCAAGCCGGAGGAAAAGATATTTCTAAGCTAAAAGAAGCTTTAGAAAAAGTCAGTGAAATAATTTAAAGGAGATATTATGGCTGATAAAAATAACTTCAATGAGACCATGCTATTTAAGGCAGATAAAAATCAAGAAAAAGATATTAGAGAAATTCTAACAACAGTGTATAAATCATTAGAAGATAAAGGATACAAACCAACTGGTCAAATAGTAGGCTATTTATTATCAGGTGATCCAACTTATATCACTGCCCATAACGGTGCTAGAAAGTTAATAAGAACAGTAGACCGTGATCGTATACTCGAAGAATTACTAGAGAAGTATATCAATGAGTAGAATAATGGGTCTAGATGTTGGTAATAAAACAATTGGGGTTGCTCTAAGTGACCCTATGTTTTTATTATCAAATGCTCTGGAAACAATAAAAAGAAAAAAGGCAAGTGTAGACATCGAAAGAATTAAGCAATTAGTCGAAGAAAATGATGTGAATCTAATAGTAGTTGGCCTACCTAAAAATATGAATAATACAATAGGCCCACAAGCTATGAGAGTTATAAGTTTTGTAGATTTACTAAAAAAACAAGTAGATGTCGAAGTTGTCTATGAAGATGAAAGAATGACTACTATTCAATCAGAAGCTGTTCTTATGGATATGGAAGTTAGACGTGAAAATCGTAAAAAATATATAGATAAAATTGCGGCTACTTTCATACTTCAAACATATTTGGATAGGAGAAAAAATGGATAATATTATTTTGCTTGATGAAGAAAATAATGAAGTCGAATTTGAAATATTAGATACATTCGGAGTAGATGAGGCGAATTATGCTGCCTTAAAACAAGTAGAAGATGAGCTTATTTTAATTGTAGAAGTTATTGAAAAAAATAACGAGATTGAACTAAGATCCATAGAAGACCAGGATTTATTAGATGAGCTCATAGAAATTTATGAAGAAATGAAAGAAGATGTCGATGAATACTGATCAGATTAGAAAAATTTTTGAAGAAAATAACCAAAAATTTACTAAACAAAGAGAGATTATCTTTAACGCATTAAAAAATTCTGAGGCAAAACACATTACGCCAGAAGAACTTTTTTCAATAGTACATCAAGAACATAAGCAAGTAGGTATTGCTACTATCTATAGAACTTTAAATATATTTGAAGAACTTGGAATTGTAAATAAACAAGAATTTACCGACCAAGCCTATACTTACGAACTTATCGATCCTAAAAATGATCACCACGATCATATAATTTGTACTACTTGCGGTAAGATAATAGAAGAAGAATTTCTATCTAAAGATGAAATGAAAGAATCTTTAAAAAAGGAATTTAATTTTGATTTAGATTATTATTCATTAAGAATCTTTGGTACTTGCTCCGATTGTCAAAAAAACAAGGAGTAATAATGCAAAATGACAAAAAATTAAGAATAATCCCTCTTGGAGGGTTACAAGAAGTAGGTAAAAACTGTACATTGGTAGAATATGGAAATGATATGATCATGATAGATTGTGGATTGACCTTCCCTGATGCTGAAATGTTGGGAGTAGATATAGTAATTCCAGATTTTACCTATGTTGAAGAAAATAAAAATAAACTTAGAGGAATATTTGTAACTCATGGTCACGAGGACCATATTGGAGCTATACCATATTTCCTAAAGAACATTGATACAAATGTATATTGTTCAAAGCTAACTAAGGGCTTATTAGAAAATAAATTTAAAGAGCACGGTTTAAATCCTAACAAAATTAAGATGGTAAATGTAAATAATACTGTAAAAGTTGGATCTTTGAGTGCTGAATTTATTAGAGTGAGCCACTCAATACCTGATGCTTGCTCAATAGCTGTGAAGTCTCCTGTTGGAACAGTAATATTTACTGGTGACTTTAAGATGGACTTCACTCCGATTGATAATGATCCAACAGATATTCAAAGACTTGCAGAATTAGGACGAAAAGGAGTATTAGCCCTATTTGCGGATAGTACAAATGTTGAAAGAGAAGGATACTCCCTAAGTGAGAAAACTGTAGGGGATACCTTTATACAAATATTTGGAAGAGCTAAGTCAAGAATAATCGTTGCTACTTTTGCATCAAACCTTCATAGGGTTCAACAAATTATCTATGCAGCAGAAAGATACAATAAGAAAGTGGCCCTATCTGGTAGGTCAATGCTCAATAACGTAAGAATTGCCAGTGAATTAGGATATCTAAAAGTAAAAAGCAATACTCTAATTGATATGAAAAATATCAAAAACTATGCTGACGATGAAATTGTAGTTCTATCAACAGGAACCCAAGGTGAACCTCTATCAGCACTTACTAGAATGGCTAATAGAGAACATAAACAAATAAATTTAAATGAAACTGACACTGTAATCCTATCATCATCAGCAATTCCAGGAAATGAGATGGCAATTAATAATACTATAAACAATCTAACAAAAATAGGTTGTAAGATTATTTATTCCTCTCTTGCTAAAGTACATGCTTCAGGACACGCTTGCCAAGAAGAAATTAAATTGATGTATCAATTAGTTACACCAAAATACCTTATTCCAGCCCACGGTGAAGTAAGACAGTTACAAAAGCATGCCGAAATAGCTGAAGATATGGGTCAGCCTAAGGAAAATATTTTGATTGGTAAAAACGGCGATGTTTATGAATTTACAAAAAAACATGGAGCTATTAATGGCAGAGTTCAAGCTGGTAATATCCTAGTTGACGGGTCTGGAATTGGCGATGTTGGTAACATTGTTCTAAAGGATAGAAAACACTTATCTGAAGATGGATTAGTTGTTGTTTCAATAACCTTTGATAAACATACTCAACAATTACTAGCTGGTCCTGATATTGTATCTCGTGGTTTCGTTTATGTTAAAGAAAATCAAGATATCATAGAAAATGCAAAGGATATAGTATTAAGATCAATTAAAAAATGTGCGGATAAGGAAATTCGAGCTATAAGTCAGATTAAATACAAGATTAGAGAGGACTTGAAATCTTATATTTATAACGAATTAGGTCGTGATCCAATGATACTACCAGTTATATCTGAGTTGGAGAGTAATGAATCGTATAAATAATGAATACATTTCATCATTTATTGAAGATATAATAATAGATTGTGACTTCCTTGAACTAAGAAAGTTTGCGGAAAAAGAAAATGTCCCTATTATGAAACTTGAGTCTAAGGAATTTCTTAAGAATCTACTTGCTATTAAAAGACCAAAATCAATACTGGAAATAGGAACAGCAATAGGCTATTCTTCTTTGGTCTTTGATAAGTATTCTGATGCTAAGATAACTACAATAGAGTTATCAGAAGATATGGCTCATATCGCTCAGGAAAATTTTAATAAATATAATGTAGATATAAATTTAATAAATGATGACGCAGAAAAAGCCTTGACTAAATTGAATCAAGGCTTTGATTTTGTTTTTATAGATGCAAATAAATCTAATTACAAATTCTATTTTGATTATATAGATAAAAATCTCCTCAATAATGGAGGAGTAATTGTAGCAGATAATATTTTATTTAGAGGCGAAGTTTGTAATGATGATTTAGTTGAGAAAAGAAAGATTACAATAATAAAAAGACTAAGGAATTTCCTAGCGTATATTACTAGAAGAGATGATTATCAAACTTCTATTATACCTATAGGCGATGGAATAAGTGTTAGTGTTAAGGAGGATAAGTGAAAAATAATAAAGTAGAACTTCTAGCTCCCGCAGGGGATATGGAAAGATTAGAAGCAGCTATTAAGTTTGGTGCTGATGCAGTTTTTCTTGCAGGAGATAGTTTTGGTTTAAGAGCTAATGCTAAGAATTTTGACAAAGATGAACTAAAGAAGGCTGTAAACTTTGCTCATGATAATAATGTAAGGGTCCATGTAACAATGAATATCTTGCCTCATGATGAAGATATGAAGGGTCTTGTTGAATATCTAGAGTTTTTAGACTCTATAGGTGTAGATGCCTTAATTATTTCTGACCCTGGCATTTTCGCCTTAGCAAAAGAGCACACCGATGTTGACCTTCATATAAGTACACAAGCTTCAGTAACTAACTCAGCAACAGTTAAGTTTTGGCACGATATGGGAGCTAAGAGAGTAATACTTGCTAGGGAGCTTTCTCTAGAAGAAATTAAAGAAGTTAAGAAAAATGCTCCAGAAGATATGGAAATTGAATGTTTCATCCACGGTGCTATGTGTATTTCATATTCAGGTAGATGTCTACTATCAAACTATATGACTGGTAGAGATGCGAATAGGGGAGATTGTGCCCAATCATGCAGGTGGAAATATTCTATTCAAGAGGAAACAAGGCCAGGTGAGTATTATCCAATTGAAGAAGACGGCAAGGGTGGTACCTTTATAATGAACTCCAAAGACCTTTGTCTTTTAGATGAAATTGATAAGCTTATAGAAGCAGGCGTAGATAGCTTTAAAATCGAAGGAAGAATGAAAACAGCCTTTTATGTGGCAACAGTAATAAGAAGCTATAGACAGGCTATTGATGCCTATTATGAGGGTAATTTCAATAAGGATGTAGCGAAAAAATATTATGATGAAATCACTAAGGCAAGTCATAGACATTTTACAAAAGGATTTTTCTATAAAAAGCCAGACAGTAACGATCAAATATATGAAAATTCTTCCTATATAAGAAATTATGATTTCATCGGAGTAGTAGTAGATTATGATAAGGAAAATAAAATTGCAACAATTGAGCAAAGAAATAGATTTTTCCTAAATGATGAGATAGAGATATTCTCAAACTCTCCTGATTATTACGAATTTAAAATTGATAATATGAAAAACTCTAAGGGAGAGGACATAGAAGTTGCTAATAAACCGAAAGAGAAGATTATGATTAAGATTGGTCTTCCTCTTGAAAAAGGTGACATGCTTAGAAGAAAAATTGAAGATTAGTAATTTAAAAACCCAGGCTTTTCACCTGGGTTTATGTAATATTTTCTAGTCTTCTGAAGGATTCTCAGAAAAATCAGCTCTTGTTCTACGTGATTCTGCACCAACGTTTGAGTTTTCATCAGCTTCATCGCTAATGCTTCTAAGATTTTCTTGGTCAGGACCTAGTTTTTTGTCTAATGATTCTCCACCAGTTTCTTTGTTTTCTTCCCTAACTTTTTTGTCAAGTTCGGCATTTCCTCTGTATTGGTTTTCATTAGATACTTTTTTGTCGTTTGTCATATAAATCTCCTTTTATATATTCAAATTTCCTTACATTTATATTATAACAGATTTTTAAAAAAATTTCATTAATTATCGTTTGCAATTAGCTTAATTATTTCTATAACCGTTTCGCTAGCCTTTTTCATATGCTCTATTGGTATAATTTCATAGACTCCATGATAGTTCATTCCACCAGTAAATATATTTGGGGTAGGTAGATTCATGAATGAAAGTTTAGACCCATCTGTTCCCCCTCTGATTGGCTCAATGATAGGTTTTATCCCAAGATTTTCCATGGCTGTTTTGGCATAATAAACAATCTTCATATTTTTCTCGATTACTTCACCCATATTATAATAAGAATCTGAAATATCTACACTAATATAATCTCCGTATTTTTTGTTTAAATAAGAAGCATTATCGGAGAATTCTTTTTTCATAGCTTCAAATTTTTCCCTATCATGTTCCCTAATTATATATTCCATTTTTGTATTTTCAATATCTCCATTAATACTTAATAAATGGAAGAATCCTTCGTAACCTTCAGTATGTTCAGGTCTTCTTACATCACCTAGTA
The DNA here is from genome assembly GCF_000024105.1 of Anaerococcus prevotii DSM 20548. Lineage (GTDB taxonomy): Bacteria > Bacillota > Clostridia > Tissierellales > Peptoniphilaceae > Anaerococcus > Anaerococcus prevotii. The sequence goes on from NC_013171.1 coordinate 1,008,604, forward strand.
AGCTATCAAATTCACGAGCAAGGCTCATAGAGTTAACCATAGTATTTTTTGCAGAACCAGGGTGGATTGATTTACCTTTTATATTTACAAGACCACTTGCAGCATTAAAAGACTCATATTCTAATTCTCCAAGATAGCCACCATCAACTGTATAAGCAAAGTCTGCTCCAAAAGATTCTACATCGAAAGTATCGCATCCAGTACCAATCTCCTCATCTGGAGTAAAGGCTATCATAACATCTCCATGCTCTATATCAGGATTGTTTACGAGGTACTCAACAGCATTCATTATTGAAGCTAGACCGCTTTTATCATCAGCGCCTAATAAGCTTTCTCCTCTAGTTGTAATAAGCGTTAAGCCCTTAAGTTTATCAAGAATTGGAAACTCACTAACCTTAATAGATCTCTCGTCATTTAGCTTAATGTCTCCGCCTTCGTAATTAATTATTTGAGGATCATCAATCTTACCATACATTTCAGGAGATGTATCCATATGAGATAAAAACCCAACAATTGGTATTTCTTTGTCTGTATTTGAAGCTAATTTTGCAAATACAAATCCTTCTTTATTTATACTAGCTTCTAGTCCCAATTCCTCTAGTTCTTTTTTAAGTTCTTTCGCAAGTAGAAGTTGACCTGGAGTTGATGGTTTTTGAGTTTTTCCTAACTCTGGGTCACTTTTTGTATCAAAAGATATATACTTAAGAAATCTTTTCGTTATATTATCCATAATTTACCTTCTTTCTCTTTTATTATACTCTTATGATTGTAAAAATAAGGAAAATTGGTATATTAATTAAGGAAAAGGTGGGATTATGAATAATAAGAAACTCAAAATGATTGTTGAAGATAAAATCCCAGCATATGGCACTAGCCATGCTGCTGGTATTGATTTATACTCGTATACAAAAGAAGATATTGAAGTTAAACCCGGAGAAACGGTGAAGATACATACCGGGGTTAAAGTAGAAATTCCAGAAGGCTGTTTTGGAGGTGTTTATCCAAGATCATCTACTGGAGTGAAAAAGCAATTGATGCTTGCAAACACCATTGGGGTAATTGACTCCGATTACAGGGGCGAAATAATGGTGTTTTTCTATAATTATGGTAATGAGACACAAGTTATTAAAAACGGTGATAGACTGGCTCAGTTAGTTATTCAGCCTTACTTAAGATGTAATATAGAACTTGTAGATAGCCTGGAAGATTCTGCTAGAGGAGAGGATGGATTCGGTTCTACCGGTAGATAATGAGAAGAGATGCACTTAAAAGATTTAAAAAGAATAAATATAATATTTATTTAGCTTTGATAGGATTTATTGTCTTATTACTTATATTTTTCTTTGTAAAAAATAAAATTGCTGATTATAATTTAAGAAAACATGATAATGAAATTGTAATTATCAAAGATAGTGAGAATAATCAACATTCTTACACTCTAAAAGAAATTAGAAAGTTAAAATCTGTCAAGAAAAAAGTTAAACTTGAAAAGGGCTTAGAGGAAGTAGAGTTAACTGGAGTAGCTTTGGAGAAGCTCTTAGGCGATTTAGGATATAAATTAGAAGAATCACCAGATCTAATAATAGAAGACTCAGATGGTAATTATACTACATATCCAATGTCTGTAGCCCTAGAAGTAGATAGGGTTCTCTTAGTATATAAGATAAATAACAAGCCAAATCAGGATTATGATGATTCTATGGGAGCTCTCTCATTAATAGATACTAATAGTGACAGTAAAGAAACTTGGATTAAGGATGTAAAAGTTTTAAACATTAAATAATAAGGCTATTGCAAATTAAAATCAACTGGTAAAACCTACGTAATTCATTAAGACTTAAACAAAGCCTTAAAGATTATTGTAAGTTAGCAGATTAATTTTGCAGTAGTCTCATTTTATTTATGGATTAATAAAAAGGAGTCAAAATGAAAAACAATTTTAAATATGATAAACTTACTCCTATGTTAAAACACTACGTGGACGTTAAGAATGATTTCAAAGATGCTATACTCTTATATAGGGTAGGAGATTTTTATGAAGCTTTCTTTGATGATGCAATTATTACTAGCAAAGCTCTTTCTCTTACGCTTACTGGTAAAGAGTGTGGTCACGAAAAGAAAGCTCCTATGTGCGGTGTCCCACATCATGTTATAGATAATTATGCCTTTAAACTTGTAAAACAAGGCTATAAAGTGGCTTTATGTGATCAAGTAGAAGACCCCAAAGAAGCTAAAGGACTCGTCAAAAGAGCTATAACGCGTGTTATAACTCCAGGGACAATTACTGATATGGAGTCCTTAGATAATAGAAAAAACAATTATCTCCTCTCAATATTTCAAAACGATTATGGTCTATCAATTAGCTATTGTGATATTTCAACTGGGAAGCTTGTAAGCTTTGAAATAAAAGGATTAAGCTCTTCTATAGGAAAAAAAGCAATAGATCAGATAGAGAAAATTAACCCATCAGAAATTCTAATTAACTCTGATTTTAACGATCAAAACTTAAGAAGATATTTTCTGGACGAAGAAATATTTGTAAATTATATACAAAACCCTAAAGATTATATGAATAGGGCAAGCCTTATAAGAGATCATTTGGGAGATGATAATCTTAAAAAGATTGAAAATATGAGACTATCTATTCTTTCTCTTGCAAATCTTCTTGATTATATCTATAAATATCATAAGGACAATTTAGTCCATATTAATAATATAGATATACTTGAAATTAATGACTATATGGAGCTTGAAGCAAGTACAAGGAAAAACTTAGAATTAAGTAAGAATTTAAACAATAATACTAAGGAAAATTCACTTTTAAGTATAATTGACAAGGCTGATACAGTTATGGGATCTAGGATGATTAGCGAGTATCTAGAAAGACCTCTAATAGACAAAAGGAAGATAGAGAGAAGGTTAGATATTGTAGAAGTCCTATTTAATGATAGAATTCTTGCTAGTAACATCTCAAATCTATTGTCGGATGTCTATGATCTTGAAAGACTTATAGCTAAGATATCTTATAAGAGAGCAAACGGACGTGACTTTATATCACTGAAGAATTCTATTGCTAACATTCCTAAGCTAAAGGATATATTAAGATCTTATTCAGATACAAATATCAGTAATATAGGTGAAAACATACCAGATGTTAGTGATATATTTGATTTGATAGATAAGGCTATAGTGGAAGATCCACCTATTGCTATAAGCGAAGGTGGCATAATTAAAGACTCATATAACGATGAACTTGATAAACTTAAAGAGTCATCCTCTAGTGCACAAAGTGCTTTGATAGAATATGAAAATAAGGAAAGAGAAAAAACTGGTATTAAAAACTATAAGATAGTTTTCAATAAAAATAATGGATATTCTATCGAGATAACTAAATCAAACTTAGACAAAGTTCCAGATTCTTATGTAAGAAAACAAACACTAAAAAATCAGGAGAGATATACAACCGAAAAGTTAGAAGAAATATCTAGTTTGATTTTAGGTGGTAAAGATAGGATAAACGACTTAGAGTATAAAATATTTCAGGAAATTCGCGAAAAAGTTTTGAAGAATACTATCAAACTCCAAGCTTTAGCTAAGATTCTCGCTACGGTCGATACCTTAAATACCTTTGCCAAGATTTCTTTAGAAAACTCTTATGTTAGACCAGTAATTCGTGAAGATAATATAATAAAAATTAAAGATGGAAGACATCCTGTTATAGAAAGAAAACTCAAAGAAAATGAATTTATCCCTAATGATACTGATATAGGAGAGGAGAATAATTTAATACAGATTATAACAGGACCTAATATGGCAGGAAAATCCACCTATATGAGACAAATGGCAATCATTATAATTCTTGCACAGATGGGTTGCTTTGTACCAGCATCTCTAGCAGAAATCTCAATATGTGATCAAGTTTTTACTAGGATTGGTGCAAGTGATAATATTTCAAAAGGCGAATCTACTTTTATGCTTGAGATGAATGAGGTAAGTAGTATTCTTAAAAATTCTACAGAACATTCTTTTGTTATCCTGGATGAAGTAGGTAGGGGGACTTCTTCTGATGACGGATTAAGCATAGCTATGGCGATTGTCGAATATCTTAGCAAGAGAAAAAAAGTAAAGACAGTTTTTGCTACACACTTTCATGAGCTTACAATACTAGAAAAAGAACTAGATAATGTGAAGAATCTTAAGATTGAAATATTAGAAGAGAATAATAATTTAGTTTTTTTAAGAAAGATTAGCGAAGGAAAGTCTGATAGATCATATGGGATAGAAGTAGCTAAATTAAGTGGTCTCCCTAATGAAATAATCGACAATGCCAAAATAATTATGGACAAGCTTTCAACTGATGATTTCTATGATCTTGATAAGAAAAAGGAAATATCAACTTCCTTGGAGGAGATTTCTGATCAAAAACTAGAAGAAGTTAAGATAGAGGCATCAAATATTGATATAAATAACTTGACTCCTATGGAAGCAATCAATTCTTTAAGCAATTTATTAAATAAGATTGGTGAACTTTGATGACTATACTAAAACTAGATGATAAAACAATTGAAAAAATTGCTGCTGGAGAAGTAATTGAATCACCAGTATCTATTGTAAAAGAACTAGTAGAAAATTCTATAGATGCAGGAGCTGATAGGATAACAGTTGAGATTAAAAATGGTGGCAAGACTTATATAAGAGTCACAGATAATGGATCAGGTATAAGTAACGAAGAAATCGAACTTGCTTTTAGTAAGCACGCCACATCTAAAATTCGTGACTTCAATGATTTATATGATATATACTCGCTAGGATTTAGGGGTGAGGCCTTAGCTAGTATAGTAAGTGTCAGTGAAGTTACTGCAATAAGCAAAACAAAAGATGAACTTGTAGGAAGTAAAATTAATTTTAACAATGGTGATAAAACTCTTACCAGTATTGCCACAAATGTTGGAACTAGCATCATAGTTGAGGATTTATTTAGAGATATTCCTGTAAGAAGGAGATTTCTTAAGTCAGATATTGTTGAATCTAATCATATAAGCAAACTTATGTATGCCATAGCAATTGGATATCCTGAAATCTCATTTAAGTTTATCAAAAACGAAAATATTGAATTTTCTACAATAAAAAATGAAGCTTTGAAAATGAGAATAGCTAAACTTTTGGATGATAAGTTAGAGGACCATCTAATAAAAATTTCTGATAACAACGACATCTATCAAATCGAAGGATTTATATCTAATAATAATTATTATAGGGGAAATAGGTCTTTGCAATATATTTATATTAACAATAGACTTGTTGAAAGTGAATTGATAAGAGATAGGATAGAGATGGCCTACAGGGGAAATATACCAAACGGAAGATTTCCGGTTTTCTTTCTATATATAAAGACCAATCCTAAAAATATAGATGTCAACGTCCATCCGAACAAGAGAGTGATTAAGTTTTCTTATGAAGACCAATTGATTAATCTTATAGATTCAAGCATTAGTAGGTATATAAATGCTTCTAATGGAGTAAAAGAAGTTAGTATTGAAGAAAATAATAAGAATGATTTAATGGATTTTTCAGATTATTCTCAAATACTAAATAACTATAATAATAGTAAATCTCTTGTAAGAGAAAGTTCATTTGACAATTTGTATGAATCTGAAAATAATGATTCTAACAAAGAAGAAGCTAAAGACTTTTTTGATAGTAATATAGACATAAGTTTTAAGGAAAAATCAAACTATGAAGAATGTCTAGAAAATAACAATACTGGGCTAGAAGAAGAAATCGAAGAAAATAGTTACATTAAAGATTTTGAATATCTGAACTATAAGTGTTCAATATTTGCTAGGTATTCTATATTTGAAAGAAAAGATAAACTTTTCATACTAGATCATAGGAGAGCTAGCGAAAAGATTAATTTTAGTAGATTCTTAAATCAGTTTGAAAATAAAACTATGGATGAACAAATTCTTTTAAATCCATTAATAATTAACTTGAATAAATTTGATATTGACAGGTTCATTGAAAAGAAAGATGTAATAAATAGACTAGGATTCGATGCAGAAATAATTGGAGATAGGTCAATAATTATTCGCTCAGTTCCTTTCATCTTTTCTGTACCTGAAGATGATAAGTTCTTCTACGACTTATTAGACCTTGATTATAGCAAGGATACAGATTATTTGTATAAAAAACTTAAGAAATTAAATCTCTCTTTATCTTTTAGAAAAGGAGATAAGATAAATGAAGCTGAGGCTTATGAACTTATTGGAAACATAAAAGAACTAGATAATCCATATACAACTTATGACGGGAAAGCAGTTCTTATAGAGATAAATGAAAAAGATGTGGAGAAATATTTTGAAAGATAGATTAATTGTAATAACGGGACCAACAGCGAGTGGTAAAAGCGATATAGCAATTAACTTGGCTAAAAATCTCGACTCAATGATAATATCAGCAGATAGCCAACAGGTATATCGATATATGAATATAGGTACTAATAAGACTAGTGATGTTTTTGAAGTAGATCATTTTATGCTAAATATGGTTGATCCCGATGAGGAATATTCAGTAGATGATTTCTCTAAGGAGGCAAAGAGTTTAGTAGAGAAAATAAATCAAAATCTTAGAATACCGATAGTAACTGGAGGTACTGGATTTTATATAGATTCATTAATATATGATATGAACTATGGAAGAGTCGAAAAGAATCAGGCCTATAGGGAAAAACTCGCAGTAATATTAAAGGAAAAAGGTAATGAATATCTCTACAAGAAGCTAGAATCACTAGACCCTGAAACTAGTAGGAGATATCACCCCAATGAGGTTAATAGAGTCATAAGAGCACTTGAGATATATAAAGTTAGCGGAGAAATTCCTTCAAAGATAAGAACGGGTGAGAGAAAGCTAAACGATAAGTTAGATCCCTTAATTTTCTTTTTAAACTACGATAATAGAGATTTACTATATAATAGGATAAACCAAAGAGTGCTAGATATGGTAAATATGGGCTTGGTAGATGAAGTTAGAGAATTAATCAAAAGATTTAACCTAGATAATAAGTCTCAGTCTATGTCCGCTATTGGATATAAGGAAGTATTAGACTATCTTAATCATAATATAAACTTAGATGAGATGATTGATTTAATTCAAAAAAACACTAGACATTATGCTAAAAGACAGATAACATGGATGAAAAAATACTTAAATTATCCATTTACTTATGAAATAAAGATGGATGAATTAAATAAAAGAGACGCAAGTGATATAATTTTAAGTATTGTTAAGGAAGTATATGAACTATAAAGAAATATATGATAATTTTAAAATAGATAATAATTTTGACAAAGAAATAAAAGAAATAGAAAAACAATTACAAGATGAATTTTCAAGAATAGATGAAATATCTGAATACAATCAGCTAAAAGTATTAAAGGCATTTAAGCGAAATGACCTTCAAACTTCTGATTTCATGCAATCTACGGGATATGGATATGCGGATACAGGCAGAGATAAGATAGAGGCTATTTTTTCAGATATATTTAAGGCTGAGGATTCCCTGGTACGCCCAAGCATGGTATCTGGAACCCATGCCTTATCAATCGTCTTATTTGCTCTGCTAAAAGCAGGTGATAAGATGGTCGCTATCACAGATGATCCCTACGATACTATGCAACAAGTTATTGGTATTGCTGGTAATAAAAAAGGAAATCTTATTGAAAGAGGAATCAAATATGATAAGCTCGACCTAGATTCAGCTAATAGAATACAATATGATAAAATAAAGAGTCATGTAGATTCTCATACTAAGCTTGTCCTTATTCAAAGATCTACAGGATATACTCAAAGAAGAGCCTTCACTATAGAAGAAATAAAAAAGGCTATAGAATATATAAGAAAGGCTAATCCTAATGCTATAATTTTTGTAGATAATTGTTATGGAGAATTTACCGAAACAAGTGAACCCATTGAGGTTGGAGCTGATATTCTTGCAGGATCATTAATCAAGAACCTTGGAGGGGGAATAGCCATTACAGGTGGATACATCTGTGGTAAGAAAGATTTAGTAGAATATTGTGCCAATCACTTAACAGCACCTGGCATAGGAAAGGATGAGGGCTTAAGTTTCGGTACCAACAGACTTGTAGCGGAAGGCTTATATTTTGCTCCTCACATTGTGAAGGAAGCTATTAAGGTGGCCTTGTTATTTGCGCATGCATTTAATAACTTATCTTACGAAGTGATACCAAAAATTGATGATCCAAGGTCTGATATAGTCCAATCTATAATTCTAGAAGATGCCGAAAAGGTGAAAGTGTTTTGTAAGGCTATCCAAGAAGCTTGTAGTGTAGATTCCAACTTCGTACCAGAAGCCTTTCCAATGCCAGGTTATGAAGATCCTGTAATAATGGCGGCTGGAGGATTTGTTGAAGGTGCTACATCTGAATTATCTGCTGATGGACCATTAAGAGAGCCTTATGTAGTGTATTTACAAGGTGGCTTAAATTATTTTCATGGTAAATTAGCTCTAAAACTTGTGCTAGATAGATTTAAAAAAGAGAATTTCATATAAAAAATAAAAAGCGTTTCTATTATAGGGATTAAGGATTATAGTTATATTACAATATCTTCTTTTATACTTATCTAGAACGCTTTTATTTTATATGTTAAGATTTGAGAGTGGATTTTTGTTTACAGCGTTTTTAAGATCTTCATCATCAAGATGAGTATATATCTGAGTGGTAGAAATATTTACATGGCCTAAGATATCCTTGAGAGCTCTTATGTCAACATTCCCATATTTATACATGAGCGTTGCAGCTGTGTGCCTTAACTTATGGGTAGAATATACAGAAGTATCAAATCCTGCTTTTTTTAAATACTTATCTATAGTGCTCTGTACTGCTCTATTTGAAATTCTTTTCTTTCTAGTTGAGATAAATAGGGCATCAATCTTTAAATCTTTAATATATTTATTTCTTATTAATATATATTGATCGAGAAGTTCTCTGCAATTATTAGTCAAATAAACGGTTCTTTCTTTATTTCCTTTACCTATAATATTAAAATGGTCGTATATTATATCTTCCATATTTATACTTACAAGTTCCGATAAACGCATACCTGTAGTCAGGAAGGTAAATACTATAGCTAGATCCCTAAATCTAAGGAATTCGTTAGGCTCATTTTTTATAGTATCAAGCAACAACTCAGTCTCATTTAAGGTTAAATAAACAGGCTGTCTTTGGCTTATTTTAGGGTTGGAAAGCTTGTCGCTAATATTTGAATCAATTACTTCTATTTCAGAAAATAAGTACTTATAAAAGGACTTTATAGCTGATATTTTCCTTGATCTAGTGGTGGAAGAGTCATTCTTCTCGTTGTCTAAAAAACTAAGAAAAGCATAGAAATCCTGGAGTGTCAGAGATTCAAAAAACTTAGGATTGACAATTCTATTAATTTTTATATTTTTGAAGTCATCATTAAAACTCTCTTCATCACCATAATATATTCTTCTTATAATCATATATCTGATCATAAGCATAAGATCATATTGATACTCTTTGATCGTGTTGGAGGATAGGCCTCTTATCGATTTTAAATAATTTAAATAGTCTGTTATGATAATAGGTTCATTAATTTCTTTCATAAAATCCCTTAATCTAGTAAATTTTTATTCTTACATTAAAATTATACTAGTATTATCTATATTTTCAAATTATTGCACAAAATTACTATTTTGTGTAATAATTTATTTTTACCTCCTACTCTCTGATATCACATTTCTCCTTAATCGTTAAAATAATAAGTGATTCTTTTTAAATTTCTTTCTTTTTATAAGATTTTATTCTATAGCTAATACTTTTATTCTTACCTATCTCTAAGACAGCTTCTAAATCTTTTTTATAGTTAAGTTTTCTAAATGATTGCTTATACACTTATCAAATTCTGTATTTTTCTAAACTTAACATTTATTTAATACTATATTATATTTAGAAATTTAAAGACAATAGCTTTCCATTATATCCATATAATCGAGTGAAATTTTGTTCTTAATATCATATTTATATTTTTCAATTTTCTGAAGTAAGATCTTGAAAATTAGTAACCACCTTCTAGCCTTAGAGTATAATATCCTCTATTCTAACTTACGCTGAAATTTATAAAGTAATTAAATTTTCAAAAATGCCAGCTCCTATTTTGCGATTTAAGGCTTTTTAAAAAATTAGGCATATAATAGTATTCCTAAATTCATGTTAATATATGATTCAATAGTTGATACCTTGATTCATTACTTTCAATTTTTTACAAAAAGCTCTGGCTTATAGAAATTTCATTTACTTATACCAACACGATTTATTATAAACCTATTTAATATAGAACTACTTACTCTCCATAATGTATTTAATATAAATATATAAATAAAAAGACTACCAAATTATTGGTAGTCAGTTAAAATACAATATTTATTTAGCAAAATCAATCACTTTAGACTCTCTTAATACATTAACCTTGATTTCTCCAGGATATTCCAATTCTTCTTCTATTTTCTTTGCAATTTCTCTAGCAATTACAATCATCTCATCATCAGAAACCTTATTTGGTTTAACCATAATTCTTAGTTCTCTACCCGCTTGTAGAGCAAATGATTTCTCGATTCCATCGAAAGAATTAGCAATTCCTTCAAGATTTTCAAGTCTCTTAACGTATTTTTCTAAGCTTTCACGTCTTGCACCAGGTCTTGCAGCTGATATAGCATCTGCTGTTTGTACCAAAATTGATTCAACACAATTAGGCTCAACTTCGCCATGGTGGGACTCTATGGCATTTATGACATATTTATTCTCGCCATATTTATTCGCCATCTCGACACCTAAGCTAACGTGAGTTCCTTCTTGTTCACGATCGATAGCCTTACCAATATCATGGAGCAAGCCACCACGTCTTGCTATTTGTGGATTTGCACCTATTTCTTCTGCAAGCATACCTGCAAGATTTGCTACTTCGACTGAGTGCTTTAGAATATTTTGTCCATAAGATGTCCTAAATTTCATCTTACCTACTAATTTAACTAGCTGAGGATGTAAGTTTACAACTCCAGCCTTGTCTACAGCCTCTTGTCCATCTTCCATAATTCTCTGTTCTACTTCTTCATCTGCCTTATTGATCATTTCTTCGATTCTTGATGGGTTAATCCTTCCATCTTGAATTAATCTTTCTAGGGCAACCTTTGCGACTTCACGTCTTACTGGTTCAAATGAAGAAATAACTACCGCTTCTGGTGTATCATCTATTATTAGATCTACCCCTGAAGCTTGTTCAAAAGCTCTGATATTTCTACCTTCACGGCCTATAATTCGACCTTTCATTTCGTCATTTGGTAGCGATATAACTGAAACTGTGTTCTCAGCTACTTGTTCTGCCGCATACCTTTGAATTGTTGTTGCTAGAATATCTGTAGCTATTTTCTTGCTTTCAGCTTTTACTCTTTCCTCAGCCTCTTTAATAAGTTTCGCTGATTCATGAATTGTTTCGCTTTTTACATTTTTTAGAATTATTTCTTTTGCTTCATTATTGGTGAGTCCAGCGATGTTTTGTAATTCCAATTGCTGTTCTTCAATCAATTTATCAATTCTGTCTTCTTTTTGTTTTAACTTTTTCTGATCACTAGAGATTTGATCAGACTTTTTGTCAATCAATAAAGATCGATTGTCTAAGCTTTCTTCTTTCTTCAACAGACGTTCTTCTCTTTTATCAAGATCATTTCTGGTCTGTCTAAACTGTTCTTCATTTTCAGATTTCAATTTAGATATTTCATCTTTAGCTTCAAGAAGAGTTTCTCTCCTTAAGACTTCAGCCTGGTTATTGGCTTCCTCGATTATTTTTCTGCTAAGTTCTTCAGCTGAACCAATCTTAGCCTCACCAGTTTTCTTACGATAAAGATAGCCAAAATAAAAAGCTAACAATACGAAGGCGACAGCTATGATAAGAATAACGATTGGGTTAATACTTTCAAACATCATATCACCTCCTAATTAGGAATTATCATTCCTATTTCATTATACCATAAATTAGCTTATATACGAAAAATATGAAACTATATTTATGAATTTGCACTTTTATTTATTATTAGATATTATCCTAGCAGGTGCTCCAACCGCAGTTGAGTTGTCCCCAATATGTGTTAAGACAACCGAATTAGCTCCTATTTTGACATTATCTCCAATTTTAATATTTCCTAAAAGAACAGCACCTGCACCTATCATTACATTGTTTCCAACAGTCGGATGTCTTTTAGTTTTTTCATTTGATACTGCCCCCAATGTTACCCCGTGGTATATCAGACAATCATCACCGATTTCGGCTGTTTCACCAATTACTACACCCATACCGTGGTCTATGTATAGGCGTTTACCTATTTTTGCTCCAGGATGGATTTCTATTCCTGTCTCCATCCTAGATTTATAGGCAATTTCCATAGCTTCATATAAGTTCCCATCTATAAAGAGTTTATGGGCTGACCAATGGTATAATAAGGCTCTTATACCTGGTGAAAAGAGGGCAGCTTCCTCCCTGCTTCTGAGTGCTGGATCCCTCTTAATTGCATTTTCTATTAATTCTTCTTTGTATTTTTTATAATTGTTCATTTTCGTATAATTCGGTAGATAAATATCTCTCACCAGTATCAGGTAGAACTGTAACTACTGATTTACCTTCACCTAATCTATCAGCTATCTCAATCGCTCCACATACGTTTGCTCCTGATGAAATACCCACTGCAAGCCCCTCATCGTTAGCTAAAATCCTGCTCATCTTGATTGCGTCATCTGATGCTACGTCTACAATTCCATCTACTATTGAAAAATCTAAGTTATCTGGAATAAAGTTTCCTCCGATACCTTGTATTTTGTGTCCACTAGCCTTACCACCTGAAAGTAAAGGGCTTTCTTTTGGTTCAATAGCATAGATTTTGACGTTTTCATTACTTTCTTTTAATCTTTTACCAACTCCTGTTACGGTTCCACCTGTTCCTACACCTGCTATAAAGGCATCTGGTGTTATTTCTTCAAGGATTTCTGGACCAGTAGTTTCATAATGGGCTTTTATATTTGCAGGATTTGAGAATTGATCTGGGAAAAAATATCCTTTTTCTTCTGATAATTCTTTTGCCTTATCATATGCTCCTTGTAAAGCACCTTCTGTAGTTCTTATAACTCGAGCTCCATAAGCCATAGAAAGTTTTGCTCTTTCTATACTCATAGAAGCTGGCATAGTTAGGATTAATTTATAGCCTTTTGCAGCAGCTAGGGCAGCAAGGGCGACACCAGTGTTTCCGCTAGTAGGTTCTACAATAGTTCCGCCCTCTTTTAATAGTCCTTTCTCTTCAGCATCTTCGATCATATATAAAGCAATCCTATCTTTAATAGAACCTGCAACATTGTTTTTTTCTACTTTTACATATATGTCAGCTCTTCCCTTTTTTTTGAGAGATTCTAGCTTAAGTAAAGGTGTATTACCTATTAATTCTTTAGCATTATTTTTAATTGTCATGGTTATCCTTTCATTTATAACAAATTTCTAACGACATTCTACTTATACCCTTATTAAGAAATTTCAACACAAAACATTTTATTTAGTTTAGATTCGATAATTAATAATAATACAGAGTACATGTCCCAAACGAAATATAATTTGCATAGAAAAAGACAAACCATATAAACCAGGTTTGTCTTAACTTTTAAAAGTATATTCTTTTATCTATTTCATTTGGCTTTGAACTTCTTTAGCGAAGTCTTCTTCTTTTTTCTCTAAGCCTTCACCAACTTCGAATCTAGCAAATCTTCTTATTTTGATGTTTTCTCCAACATCATTTGCTGTATTTCTAAGGTATTCTTCAATAGTGATGTCAGGATTTTTAACAAATGGTTGGTCTAGTAGGCATACTTCAGAGAACCATTTTTTCATTCTTCCCTCAACCTTTTTCTCAGCTATCATTTTTTTCTTATCTTCTGGCATATTATCATTTGCTTCATTAATAGCTTGATTTACAAGGATTTCTTTTTGCTCAGCTACAACTTTTTCATCAGCGTCATCTTCAGAGATGAATAATGGGCTAACTGCAGCTATATGCATAGCTATGTCTTTAGCAAAATTTTTAACTGTATCAGTGTTTGCAGAGAAGTCGGTTTCTGTGTTAATTTCAACTACCACTCCGATTTTATCATTGTGAATGTAAGATCCAATAACACCTTCAGCAGCAATTCTACCAGATTTCTTATCTAGTGTTGCTTGACCTTTTTCTTTAAGGAGCTTTTGAGCTTGATCGATATCACCATTAGCTTCTTCTAGAGCTTTTTTACAATCCATCATTCCAGCGCCAGATCTTTCTCTTAATTCTTTAACTAATTTTGCACTAATTGCCATTGTAATCTCCTTAATTTTCTTCTGTTTCGTCTAAGTTTTGTGATTTTAATTCTTCCGCAGCTTCTTTTATTTCATCATCAGAAACTTCTTCAACTGCTTCTTCTGTATTTTCTTCTATTTCTTCAGCTTCATCTTCTTCTACGAAATCTTCTTCAGATGCGTCGAATTGGCTTCCTTGATTAGCTTCTACAACTGCATCAGCAATTACTGATGTTATAAGCTTAACAGCTCTAATAGCATCATCATTTCCTGGGATAGCGAGATCTACTTCATCTGGATCGCAGTTTGTATCAACAATAGATATAACTGGTATTCCAAGAATTTTAGCTTCGTGAACAGCTATCGCTTCTTCACCTGGATCTACAACAAATAGTAGGTCTGGAAGATCTTCCATTTCCTTGATACCACCAAGGTTCTTTTCTAGTCTGTCCATTTCTTTTTGATATTGTAGAACTTCTTTTTTAGGTAAAAGATCGAATGTTCCATCTTCTTCCATTGCTTCATATTTTTTAAGCTTGTTGATAGATTGTCTAATTGTCTTGAAGTTTGTAAGCATTCCACCTAACCATCTGTTAGATACGTAGAATTGACCACTTCTCTTTGCTTCTTGTTCAATAGAATCTTGAGCTTGTTTCTTTGTACCTACAAATAACACTCTACCACCGTCAGCTACGATATCTCTAACTTGAGCGTAAGCTTCTTCGATTTGAACTGCTGTTTTTTGTAGATCTATTATATAGATTCCATTTCTTTCTGTGAAGATGTATTTAGCCATTTTAGGATTCCATCTTCTAGTTTGGTGACCAAAGTGTACACCAGCTTCTAATAACTTTTTCATTGAAACTACTGCCATAAAATTACCTCCGTTTATTCTTCCATCTTCTTCTGCTGATAATTTAACCTAAAAAGGCAACGAAATTACCATCCAAAGATGTGTTTACTCGTAGTACTTCTTAATGATACCCCTTATTTCTACGCTTTCAAGATTAAAACATAGCTTCTACAAATGTTTTGGAGTCAAATTTCTCTAAATCATTTATTCCTTCACCAACTCCAATATATTTAACTGGTACTTCTAGCTCAACTTGTAGAGGAAAAATTACCCCTCCCTTGGCTGTTCCATCTAGTTTAGTAAGAATAAGGCCTGAAATGTCTGTAACATTTTTAAATTCTCTTAGCTGGCTTACTGCGTTCTGTCCAGTCGTTGCATCAAGAACTAATAGATTATCTCTACTAGCTCCCTTAGCGTGCGTATCTATAGTTTTATTAATTTTTTCTAACTCTTTCATTAAGTTTTTCTTGTTATGAAGACGTCCTGCTGTATCGCAAATTAATACATCGGAATTTTTGGCTTTAGCTGATTTTATAGCATCGAATATAACTGCAGATGGGTCAGACCCTTCTTTATGCGATATCATTTCTATATCAGACTTTTCGGCCCATTCTCCTAATTGTTCTATGGCTGCTGCCCTAAATGTATCAGCGGCTGCTAGCATGACATTCTTTCCTTCTTTTTTGAGATTATTCGCAAGCTTACCGATAGTTGTGGTCTTGCCTACACCATTTACTCCTATCACAAGAATTACTGATAAATTCTTATCTGCAATATTTAGATTATTGTCTAGATTTTTCTCATCAAGCTTTTTAATCATTATTTCTTGTAGGACTGGATAAATTTGATCTGCTTCTTTAATACTTCTTTTTTTGATTTCATCTCTAAGCTCATCTACTATCTCTAATGTGGATTTCATTCCAATATCCGCAGATATAAGAATTTCTTCTAATTCCTCATATAAATCATCATCTATTTTTACGTTTCTAGTGAATAGATTTGTTAGACCTTGACTAAACTGATCACGAGTTTTACTTAAACCTTTTTTAATCTTTGCAAAAAATCCAATACCCTCATCAGCTTTATCTAATAATTCATCCTTATCTATTTCTTCTTCATCTACTTCATCCGATCTATTAAAATTATAGTCTACACTTTCTGACTCATTATCTTTATTAATCGAATTTTCATAGGAAGGTTCCATAGAATCATTTTCTTCTTTTTCTTCTTTTTCTTCTTTTTCTTCAAGAAAATTCTCGTATACTTCAGTTGAATCCTCTACTTCAGTATTTTCCTCTAATTCTTTCTCTTCCTTAATTTCTTCTTGGTTTTTCTTTCTCTTAAAAAAATCAAACATCATAACTCCTTAATTAATGTTCGTTGGATTTAGGGCAGGTATGAAACTTGTATCTTTATATTTATTTATATATTTAATCCTTAATCTATTAATAATATCAATAACATTATTTAGCCCATCATCGTCAACTTTTATTAATATATTATACCTAAATTTATTGTTAATTCTTGCAATTTTACATGGATTAGGTCCTATAAGCTCAATACTAGTATTATTTAGTAATTTAGAAATATCTTTATAAAGTTTCTTGGAAATATCTACGGCCCTAAGCCTCGATTCATTGACTACCCTTATGGTCAAGATATTCTTATAAGGCGGGTAATTAAAGGCTCTCCTAAGTTTTAGTTCATTTTCATAGAAAGCTTCGTAATCATTGTTCTTCGCTGCCTGAATTACAAAGTTATCTGGCCTATATGTTTGAATTATAACCCTTCCTTTTATTTTATCTCTACCTGCCCTTCCAGATACTTGAGTTAGTAATTGAAAGGTAGTTTCATTCGCCTTAAAGTCACCCACATTTAGACTTAAATCCGCCGATATAATTCCTACTAATGATACATTCTTAAAGTCTAAACCCTTAGCAATCATTTGTGTTCCCAAAAGAATATCGATTTTGTTATTCTTCATATCTCTATACATCATTTCATATAAGTTTTTATTAGTAGCTGTCATTGAATCCATTCTTAAAATATTAGCATTTGGGAAGAAATTTCTTACTTCTTCCTCTAACTTTTCAGTTCCTGCTCCAAACTCCTTGATTTTTTTGGAATGACATACTGGACAAATTCTTACTTGATTTTTAGTCCTGCCACAATAATGACAAACTAGCTTATCTACATTTTTATGATAGGTCATAGCTACATCACAAGCTTCACATTTTATAACATGACCACAGGATCTGCAAAAGGTGAAGGAATCATGTCCAACCTTATTAAGAAACAATATTGTTTGCTCAGAATTTTTAAGGTTGTTTTCTATTTCCCTATATAATTTTTTAGAAATCATGGAGAAATTAGATTCTTTGAGTTCCTCTCTCATGTCGACAATGTCGATACTAGGCATATGGTTATTTACTCTATTATTAAGCTTTATTAGCTCAAAATCACCTTCTTCGACCCTAGCCATACTTCTTATTGAGGGAGTCGCTGTTGCAAGTATTAGATTGCAGGAGTGGGCTCTAGCTCTTTCTATAGCTATTTCATCTGTATGATACTTAGGATCTTGGGATGAAACATAGGATTGATCGTGCTCTTCATCAATAATAATTATGCCAAGATTTCTAAAAGGAGCAAATATTGCAGATCGTGCACCGATTACAATTTTAACTTCTCCATTATTTATCATTCTCCATTGATTGAAGCGTTCTTTAGGCGTGAGTCTAGAATGCATAATTGCTATTTTTTCATTAAATCTTCCCTTAAATCTTTCAATTGTTTGAGGAGTAAGAGAGATTTCTGGTACTAGAATAATTGCCTCTTTCCCCTCACTTATTACTTTTTCAACCATTTGTAGGAAAATTTCTGTCTTGCCGCTACCAGTAACTCCATATAAAAGGAAGTGTCCTTTTCTATCATTATTTATAGTATCATAAGCTTTTTGTTGCTCATCATTTAAGGTAAACTTATTATATTTCCTGTATAAATCGCTAATCTCTTTTTCTTTTTCCTTTTTAGTTATGGAAATTATACTTTTACTAATGAGAGCATTTAGGCTAGATTTACCCGCTTTTGTATTGGCAAGTAACTCTTTAACTTCTGTTATGCCATTTTCTTTAAGATAATTAACAATTTCAATTTGTTTATGTGCTCTTGAATTTATTTTTTCTTCATTCATTTTAGTTAAATCTGCGTACTCATCATAACTAATTTTTTGACTAGATTTGACATCAAAAGTTTCTTTTACTATTTTTTCTTGTAAATAATAATCAAGTTTTCCTCTGTAGTCTGAAAACTTCCTCGCAATATCTTTAATTTCCCTTTTTTCTTTAAGATAATCAAGAAAGTCATTTGAAAGTTCACTAACATTTTGATAGTAAACATGAATATCCTTGATTTTAGTTGGAGGCATAACTTGCTTTAGACCTGCTTGTATTGGGGAGATATATCTTTTAGACATAAAAAAAGCTAAATCCATAAGTTCATTTGAAATTAGCTTTCTATCATCAATAAGGTCTATTATCTCTTTAATTTTAAAGTTTATATCTGAATCTAAATCGTCTACTAACTCATAGATGAAAGCCACATAAGTTTTGTTTCCCCCACCAAAAGGAACAAGGACCCTCCTAGCTATAGATATATCATCAACTAGTCTATCAGGAACTTTATAAGTAAAACTTCTATCTAAAAATCTACTATTAGTATCTAAAATAACTTTTGCGAACAAAACATCACCTTAATAAATCAAGTATCTTATTTGCAAGTTCATCCTTAGGCATAATTCCTAATTCTTCGATATTATCTTTACATATGATACTTGCAATATTAGTATCTACATTAAAGCCTGCTCCCCATTTAGTAAGATCATTGGCAATTATATAGTCGAGATTTTTTCTTTTTAACTTATCTTTAGCATTTTCAACTAAGTCATCAGTTTCAGCAGCAAAACCAATTATTTTTTGTTTATTTTTCTTGCTTGCAAAATACTTAACTATATCAGGATTTTCAATAAGGTCTAGTTCTAAATTATTTCCTGTTTTCTTAAGTTTTCTATCACTTGGGTTCTCAACCCTATAATCAACTGGAGCTGCTGACATAATCAAGGCATCGGATGAATCAAAATATCTCTCTATTGTATTTTTCATTTCTTCATTTGTCTTGACTTCTATCCTTGTGATTCCTTCAATTTCAAATGGTTTTACAGGACCTGATACTAGTATAACTTCTGCACCTCTTTTTTTTGCTTCATTGGCAATATTATAACCCATTTTACCACTAGACTTATTGGTTATATATCTAACGTAGTCAATCAGTTCAACAGTTGGTCCTGCAGAAATAATTATTTTCTTATCCTTAAGATCTTTCTCCGTAAAATAATCCTCTAAATATTCTACAATCTTACTTGGTTCTTCAAGCCTACCGTCACCAACAGTATTACATGCGAGGATTCCAGCTTTCGGCCTAATGATTTTAACTCCGAAGCTTTTTAGGATATCCAGGTTCCTAACTGTAGCTTTATTCTTTAACATATTGGTATTCATAGATGGAGCTATGATTACATCCTTATCGCACGCAAGGTATGAAGCAGTTAAGAAGTTATCTGCTATTCCATTAGCCATCTTAGCAATGGTATTAGCACTTGCTGGTGCAATGAGAAAAACATCTGCCCACTTAGGTAGGTCTATATGATGAACTGATTCATGACTTCCTTCGAACAAATCTGAATAAACTTTGCATCTACCCATAGTTTCGAAACTAATCGGACTTACAAATTTACTTGCAGATTCTGTCATTATAATTTTTAGATTAGCATTTTTCTTCTTTAGTCTGGAGCAAAGGTCTAATACCTTATATGCTGCAATACCCCCACTTACTCCCAGAAGAATATTTTTGCCTTCTAGCATTTTTTGCTAACTTTCCCTTCTATAACTTCATTTAATGCTTGAGTTACTGGCTTAGCCTCTACTTTTTCTGTCAAAGGAGCCGAACCATTAACAATCCTTCTTGCTCTTTTGGCACACATCATGCAAATTTCATATCTGCTTGGACTAATTTCGCTTAATTTTTTAAATGATGGATTATTCATTATCATTCTCCTTAAAATCTAAATTTTCTTCCCTAAAAACCTTGTGCTTCTCTGCGTTTATAATTTCATTAACAGATGTAATAGCAGTATTTAAATGGTCGTTAACTACCAAATAATCATAGTCTTTGATATACTCGAGCTCTTTTCTGGCATTATGCATCCTAATTTTAATGTCTTCGTCAGTTTCTGTACCTCTACCAACAATCCTGTTTTTAAGTTCGGTAAGTGATGGTGGTGCCAAAAAAATAAAGACCCCATTATCAGTATTTTTCTTGATATTTATAGCGCCCTGTACATCTATTTCCAATATTACAATTTTTCCTTCATTGATTTTATTCTCAACAAAATCTTTGGGAGTGCCGTAGTAGTTATTGTGAACGTGAGCATATTCAAGGAATTTATCTTCTTCTATCATTTTCTCAAATTCTTCATGGCTTATGTAAAAATAACTTACTCCCTCTATTTCCCCATCTCTTTTCTTCCTGGTTGTGGCAGATACAGAATATACTAAGTTAGTTTGTGTATTCATAAGATCGTGTAAAACAGTACCTTTTCCAACTCCTGATGGACCAGATATTACTAATAAAAATCCCTTTTTCATTTTGCCCCCTTATTATAGTTATTCTACTTTTAGCCTCAGCTTACTTCAAGTATACAAAAATAATTGTATAATGCTTAGGAGGTGATTAAATGAGCTATGATGGAATAGTTACACGTAAAATAGTTAATGAGCTTAGAGAAAAATTATTGGGAGGAAAGATTCAAAAAGTTACTCAACCTTCTAAAAACGATATTGTATTTAATGTTTATTCCATGGGTAAAAACTACAAATTATTACTTAGTGCGAATAATAATGAAGCTAGAATAAATATTACAAATAAAAAATATGAAAATCCAGATGTCCCACCTAATTTTTGTATGGTACTAAGAAAGCATATAAATCAAGGTAAAATCATAGATATAAGCCAAAGAGGACTAGATAGAGTTGTTATATTTTCAATCTCTTCAATAGACGAGATGGGCTTTGATACATCTAAGAAGCTTATAGTAGAAATTATGGGGAAATATTCAAATATAATCTTAGTAGATGATAATTACAAAATAATTGATGCTATAAAAAAAGTAAATAGTCATATGTCATCAGTTAGAGAAATATTTCCATCACTTAAGTATGAATTTATTGAAGATGATAAAGAAGATATAATGAAGGATGATTTCAAGTTAGATATTAAAACCCTAGATCAGAGGCTTTCAGATGAGCAAGTTCCTTACAAAATCTTCCATCAAAATTATACAGGCTTTTCCCCTGCTGTAGGTAAAGAATTGGTTTTTAGGGCAGGAATTGATGATAGAATTAACTGGGGACTTGTAAGCGAAGATGAGAAAAGAAAATTAGATAAACTTTTGGACGAATTATCTTATGATATAAGAAATAATAATTTATCTAGTTTTGTGTACAAAGATAATATAAAAGTGAAAGACTTTCACTGTATTAATTTTACTCATTTATCCTTTAATAAGGAAGAAAATGAAACTATGAGTGAATCTGTAGAGGTATTTTTCACTACAAACAAAACCCATGATAGATTGAACCAAAAAAAATCCGATTTAAATAAAAAACTAAATTCTAGTATCAAATCAGTTAAAAGGAAAGTCAAGATTCTTAGTTCTAATTTGGATAAGAAAGATTCCATAGATAAGTTTAAAAAAAGAGGAGATTTACTATCTGCTAATGTATATAAGATTAATAAAGGAGACAAATCAGTTAAGGTTTTAAATTATTATAAGAATAATCAAGAAACAGTAATAAATCTCGATCCACAAAAAACTCCCTGGGAAAATGTTGAGGCAAACTATACTAGGTCTAAAAAACTTAAAGCTTCCTATGATTATGCCAAAAAGGACCTGCCAAAGCAAAATGAACTACTAGCTTACCTTGAACAAACTAAAGACTTTATAAATAGGTCAAATAGTATTGAAGATTTAACAGATATTAGAGAAGAACTAGTGGAAATGAAAATTATTAAGAAAAAAGCTAAGAATAAAAAGAAATCTTCCAAGAAATCAAAACCATATCACTATGTTACTAAAAACTCAAGCGATATATATGTAGGTAAAAATAGTAAGCAAAATGATTATATTACTCTAAAGCTTGCCAACAAAGATGATTTTTGGTTTCACATTAAGGACCTTCCAGGAAGCCATGTTGTATTAAGAAATGACAATATAGATGAAGATGACATAAAGATAGCAGCTTATCTTGCCGCAATAAATTCGTCAGTTTCTAGAGGTAATAAAGTAGATATAGATTATACTCAAAAGAAGAATGTAAATAAAGCTAAGGGTGCAAAACCAGGAATGGTATACTATACTGATTTCAATACAATTACAATTGATACAAGTATAGATTTAAAAGTTCACTATAAAGAAGTTAAATAACTAAAAACCGGTTCTTTATTTCAAGACCGGTTTTTAGTTGCTTTATTATTTATTAACTGCTTCTTTAAGTGTTTTACCAGCTTTGAACACTGGAGCTTTAGAAGCTGGGATTTGAATAACTTCTTCAGGTTTTCTTGGGTTTCTTCCTTCTCTAGCTTTTCTATCTCTTACTTCGAAAGTTCCAAAACCAACAAGTTGAACCTTATCACCTTCTACTAGTGACTCAGTTACTGTTTCAAGAAATGCATTTAATGCTTTTTCTGCTTCGCTTTTTTTAAGACCACTTTTTTCTGAAATATTAATTAATAATTCTGATTTATTCATATTTCCTCCTATAAATCAATATAATTCTGTTTAACTCTAAGATAGATTATACATAAGAAATAAACTAATTTCAAGCCTTTCCTACACAAAAACCTTAATCTTACTTTCTTTTATAAGCCTGTTGAGGTAGTCGTAGTAGGAATTTTTTATATAAATATCCTTTGCTTTGAGTAATAGATCATTTTCATTTTCATTATATGAATTTATCATAAGTATACAATACTTTCCTTTATGCTCAAATATATTGCTTATCTCATCTTTTTCCTTAACCTTAGATTCCAATAGTAGTTGATCGTTTATATAAACGAAATCGGAATTTATAATTGAGTAGTTCCTTGCGTTTTTATTAAGGAATGATTTAAAACTTTTTGCATCTGTAATTTTATCTTTGATATTTTTAGCGACATTCTCATCATCGAATACCAAGACGTTATACTTGTATAGCCTATGAAGATTCTTATCTTTGTTATAAAAATCAACTACATCTTTATCTTGAACCTTGTTCTTCTTAAGGTAGAGATCAAAATGAGCCTTCCTTATAGAATCATTATATAAGATATCATTAATAGAGTTTTCATTAAACCCTAAGGCGAGGATATTTGCCTTAAGTGAATCCTCACCATTTAGTTTATCTGAAAGATTATTCTTTAAACTATTTGATCCATTATCATCTAATTTAATATTATTAGACTCTAAATCTTTTTTCATAACTTGATCTTTAATCATAGAGTCAACAAGTTCATCTCTTAGTATTTGATCATTAGTCTTCCCGTTTTTGCTCTTATTTTCTAAGTAAGATTCACCGTAGACCTTGCTATAATAGGCCTGATAAAATCTTAATTCTTTTGAATATAAATCACTCGAAATGGTCTTTCCATCAACACTTGCTATGATGTTGCTAGTAGTTCTATCCTTACTATTACATGAAGTAAGTGTGGCAAATAACAAAAACGCTGTTAGTAAAATCTTACTTGTTTTCGTCTTCAGATTCTTTATTGTTTGCTTCATCTTTAGAATCTTCTACTTTTTCCTCTTTATCAGTAGTATCTTCTTCTTTTTCTGTCTTTACTTCAGTTTCTGATCCTTTTACATCATCACTAGCGTCTTTTTCACTTGCATTTTCAGTAACTACATTTGCATCATCATGCAATTTCTTAATGTAATCTGCATATTTTTGATCTTTGATTTTCTTAGTGATTTCTTCTTTAGAATCTTCGAAAGAATCTGTTATTTTGTTAACCTTAATTATATGATATCCGAATTGTGACTTAACTGGATCAGAAACTTCCCCTTCTTTCATAGAAAAAGCAGCATCTTCAAATTCCTTAACCATTTGACCTTTGGAGAAGGCACCTACAGCTCCACCGTTTTTAGCACTAGCAGTGTCAGTTGAGTATTCCTCTGCAAGCTTAGCAAAATCTTCTCCGTTATCAATTTTTTCTTTTACTTCTTTAGCAGTTTCTTCATCTTGAACTAAGATGTGAGATGCGTCAACCTTTACAAATTCATCTTTGTTATCTTCGAAATATTTTTTGATTTCATCTTCTGTAACTTCATTGTTAGAGTCGAACCATTCCCTATGTTTTTTATACATTAGGTCCTTTTTGAGAGTTTCTTTGAATTTATCTAAACTCATATTGTAATCATCTAGTGTCTTATCGAATTGTTCTTGACCACCAAAATTTTGTACAGATTGCATCAAAGCATCATCTACTTCTTTATCATCTATTTTAATATCATTTTTCTTGATGTCATTTGCAATTAATTTATCTTGTACCATCATAGTTACGATAGAGTTTTTGAGTTGTTGTTGGCTAGCCAGCATTGATGCATAGAAGCTTAGCTCGTCCTTATAATCATCCTTACTAATCTTTTCTCCATCGACTATAGCTACAGTTTTATCATCGAGTTTTTCTGTTTTCTTATCTTTTACTTCCTCTGTTTGTTCTGTTTTATTGTTCGCACCTTCTCCTGCATCTTTATTTTGATTACATCCTGCAAATAACAAAGAAGCCATTAACATCACTGGTATAATTTTATTTTTCATTTTTACTCCTTACTTTTTCGATTGTTTTTAATAGTTCATAGGTATCTAAGAGTTTGTTTCTAGATACTGGAATTTTAAACGCTGGATTAGTCGATAAATCAAGAGACATATCTCTTTCAAATGATTGATTAATCTCTGCCAATTCCTCAAAACTAAATGCATCCTTATTTTCGAAATATATGTTTACATTACCGCTTTTTTCTCTAATTTCACTAAATAATAATTCATCCGCCATAGATTTTATCAATGAAATGTACATTAAATTATCTACCATTATAGGTATATCGCCATATACATCTATTAAATCAGCGACTAATTCATCATAGTCTTCTTGATTTTGAATTCTTGCAATTCTATTATAAATCTCAATCTTTTGTGCTTGGTCTTCAATATAAAAGTTAGGAATATATCCATCGACCTTTATATCGATATATACATCAGATTTATCTTTGATTTCTACTTCCTTACCACTAGCTTTTTCTACTGCTTCTTGAAGGAATTTAACATAGAGATCATATCCTATTGCTTCGACATGTCCTGATTGGCTTTCTCCCAAAAGATTTCCTGCTCCTCTTAATTCTAGGTCTTTCATAGCTATTTTATAGCCTGAACCAAAATCTGAAAAGTCTCTTATAGATTTTAATCTTTTTTCACTAATCTCTGATAATATTTTTCCAGTCCTATAAGTAAAATATGCGTAGGAGGATCTATTTCCTCGCCCGATTCTTCCTTTAAGCTGATATAGTTGTCCAAGTCCCATCATATCAGAGTCATAGATTATTATGGTATTTACATTTGATATATCCATCCCGGTTTCAATGATAGTTGTCGATAGGAGAATATCTATCTCACCATCTATGAATTCAAGCATTGTTTTTTCAATCTGCTTCGGACTGATTCTCCCGTGAATTATCGCTATATTTGCATCAGGAACAAGTTCTATTAGATGATTGTAGAGTTTTTCTATATCATTAACTCTGTTATAGACAAAATAGACTTGACCATTTCTATTTAGCTCTCTTTCTATAGCTTGTTTAATAATACCATTATCATATTCAAGTACATAGGTATTTACAGGCATTCTTTCTTCAGGAGCTTCATCTAAAGTAGATAGATCGCGGATTCCTGATAAGGACATCTGAAGGGTTCTTGGTATCGGAGTTGCTGACAAGGTCAAGACATCAAGGGATGATTTTAATTCTTTTAATTTCTCTTTATGCTTAACACCAAATCTTTGCTCTTCATCTATAATCAATAGGCCAAGATTTTTATATCCTACATCTTTTGATAGTAATCTGTGAGTTCCAATAATTAAATCAACCTTTCCTGCTTTCAGATCCTTAATTATTAGTTTATTTTTTGAACCAGGATTAAATCTTGAAATCACTTGAACATTGACAGGAAACTTATCAAAGCGTCTTTTTATGGTCTCATAGTGCTGATTCGCAAGAATTGTTGTTGGAACTAGAAATGCTACTTGATATCCATCCATAATTGCCTTAAAGGCTGCTCTTATAGCAACTTCTGTCTTACCGAATCCCACATCACCACAAAGGAGTCTATCCATTGGTTTATCAGATTCCATATCATTTTTTATCTCTTCTATGGATCTTATTTGAGAATAGGTTTCCTCATAAGGGAAAGAATTTTCAAACTCATTTTGCCAAGTAGTATCTTTTGAGAAAGCATGCCCCTTAATTTTAGATCTTTTAGCATACAATTCAACCAAATCATCTGCTATTTCATCAACAGCCTTTTTGGCTCTTGCTTTAGCCTTTTGCCAGGTTTGAGTCCCCAAAGACGAAAGTTTTGGGCTTTCCCCTCTACTTCCTATATATTTACTTATTAGATTCATCTGATCTACTGGTACGAAGAGTTTATCTGTTCCTCGATATTCGATGACTATAAAGTCTTTTTCAATATTATTTACTTCAATTTTTTCAAGACCCTTATATATACCGATACCGTTATTTTCATGAACTACATAATCTCCAATATCAAGGTCGGAATAATTGATAATATCTCTAGACGAGGTCTTGTTCTTTGATTTTTTCTTTCGAGCCTTTCTTTCACTACCATAAATTTCCTTATGGGTAAAAACATAAAAGTCTAGATCATAAATATAATATCCGCTACTACTTGTAGCATTTGCGATTTGTATAGGGATTTTCTCGAAACTTTCACCTATGCCAACTTTTGAAACTTGCGTAAAATCTTTTTCTAAATACGCATCTATCAGCTGAAAAGCAGTTTTTTCATTACCTTCAAGTATTAATACCTTTTTGTCGCTATTAGCAAGTTCTATTGTCCTATCTATGAAATAATCTACTCGTCGATTGAAATTTTCTGATTCTATTGTTTTTATCTCTATAATTTTTCTAGGATTAAAGAGCTTTGATTTTTTTAGAATAGATGTTAGGTTTATTATTCTAAACTTATCTATTTGTTCATAAATATCATCAATCAGTATTCTTGCATGCTCAAAAGATTTGAAAACCTCATTATTCTCCATTTGTAGACTCAAGTCTTCGAAGAAATTTTCGTAAAAGTTATCATAGTCTTCTATAACTCTAGCAACATCATCAAAAAATATCAGACCACTCTTTGGGATATAATCTAAGAAACTAGAATAGTCATCCTTTCTATAGGGATTTACAAGGTCAATATTACTAACAAACATACTCTCTTCAATAAAAGCTGTAATTTGTTTATATTTATCTATGAGCTTCTGTCGATTTATTTCCTTTGAATCATTATCTAAAGACATTATTTCCCTGTTAATATTTTTTATCACCTTATCATAATCGTCTTTTGAATATATAAGTTCAGTAACAGGGCTAATTTCAGCCTCAGAAATCTTTTCTATTGTTCTTTGACTGTCCTTATCAAATAATCTGATGGAGTCTACCTCGTCATCAAATAGTTCAATTCTAACTGGATTGTCGTATGAAACGGGCCAGAAATCTATAATAGAACCTCTCTTAGCGAAGTCTCCCTTATTCTCTACAAGAGAATTAGCTGTATAGTTAAGATTTATAAGATTTTCTATGAAGTTATTAACATCAATAATATCTTCATCTTTTATTTTAACAAAAGACTTGTTAAATCTATCTAAAGTGGTCAGTTTATTTGTCATAGCCTTTAGTGTAGTTATGACTATAAAGTTTTCTCCTTTAGCAAGCTTCGTTAGAACTTCCATCCTTTGAGAAAGCTTTCTATTATCTATTGACTTAATATTATAAAAATTAATATCCAAACTAGGGAACAAATATGCCTTATTTTCTATAATTCCGTTTATACTATCGAGATAAATCTCAGCCCTTTTTTCATTTTCTGCAATTATTACTAGGCTTTCTTTAAACTTTTCAAACAAAGCAAGGACTAAGTGAGGCTTGAAACCGTCAGTTAGTCCTGATAAATATATAGGTGAATAATCATCTATATTATTTTCTATTTGCTTAACTTGCTCTAAAGAGTTGATATTTTCTAATAATTTATTCATCAATATCTTCCACTAATCTAACAGAATTGTACAGATTCATTGACTTATCAATATTTTCTTCTATTATAGTTTCGATAGACTTGCTCGCTATATCAATTTCATTTCGTATTATTTCTGCTTCTTTTTCGCTAAATCCACTTAGGACAAAGTTTGCCAAATCCATATATTCTGGTTTCTTTCCTACTGCTATCTTTATCCTTGGGAAAGAGTCATCTTGAATTTGATAAATAATGGATTTCATTCCGTTATGAGTCCCAGCTGATCCTTTTTTTCTTATCCTTATACTTCCAAAATCTATATCTATATCGTCGTAAATTACGATTAATTTGTCAGTATCAAATTTGTAGAAATTCTTTAAGTCCCTTACTGCTTCTCCTGAATTATTCATGTATGTTTGTGGTTTTACGAGCATGACTTTATGGCCAGAAATTGTTCCCTGACCATAGAGTGATTTGAATTTAGATTTTCTGACATCTATATTATGTTTCCTTGCAAGATAATCAATTGTCAAAAACCCAACATTATGTCTTGTATTTTCGTATTTTAATCCAGGATTACCTAATCCTACGATATAATACATTATCTACCATCCACGAATAGTCCACTTATTGATTCATAAGTATTAATTCTGTGAATTGCTTCAGATAATAAAGGAGCTATAGACATTTGAGTTATCTTGTCGATTTTCTTATTTTCGTCTAGGGCTATGGTATCA
Source organism: Anaerococcus prevotii DSM 20548 (assembly GCF_000024105.1). GTDB lineage: Bacteria > Bacillota > Clostridia > Tissierellales > Peptoniphilaceae > Anaerococcus > Anaerococcus prevotii. The sequence continues at coordinate 1,037,985 of NC_013171.1, forward strand.
GTTATTACTACTTCTTTCACATTTGATTTATTTATTTTATCAATTGCATCTCCACTAAAGACACCATGAGTCGCAACAAGATATACATCTTTAGCACCACTGTTAATTAAAAAGTCACCTGCGTTAGTAATTGTCACTGCAGTGTCAATCATATCATCAACAATTATTGCATGTTTACCCTTAAAGTCTCCAATCACAGACATAACTTCAGAAACATTTGGTTTTGGTCTTCTTTTTTCAATTATAGCTATAGGAAGCTTTAGATAGTCTGCAAACTCTCTTGCTCTTCTAACTCCACCTAAGTCAGGGCTTACTACTACAAATTCATCTGGTCTATCATAAGCAAAATCCTTAAAATGAGTTGAAAGATGTCTTATAGCAGAAAAATGGTCGACAGGTATATCAAAATATCCTTGGATTTGTCCAGCGTGAAGATCCATTGTGATAACCCTATCAGCACCTGCTACTGTAAGAAGATTTGCTACAAGCTTCGCAGTAATTGGCTCACGACCTCTAGTCTTTCTATCCTGTCTAGCATATCCGTAATAAGGAATTATCGCATTTACGTATCCTGCTGATGCTCTTCTACAAGCATCAATCATAATAAGTAATTCCATCAAATTATCATTGGTTGGATTAGATGTTGGTTGCATTATAAACACATCCTTACCTCTTATTGATTCATTTATTTTGATAGATATTTCTCCATCTTTAAATTTCTCAATATCTGCTTCAGTTAGTTCAACTCCTAGATGTTTAGCAACACTTTCAGCAAGTTTCCTATTAGAGTTTCCTGTTAAAAGCTTCAATTCCCCTCTTTGAATATATGAGCCTCTATTACAGTTTGATGTCATTTTCTCTCCTTTAATTTTTCTTGATCTCTTTTTTTCTTTTTATCTACGTAGCCTGCAATATTTTTTTGCTCTGCTCTCTCTATTGATAACTCTCCCTTATCAATATCTTTAGTAATAGTAGATCCTGCTGCTACATATCCTTCAGAAGCAATGTTTACTGGTGCAACTATATTAGAATTTGACCCTATAAAAGCACCATCTCCAACTACAGACCTATGTTTAAATTTACCATCATAATTAACAAAAATCACGCCACAGCCAATATTAATTTCTTTACCTAGATCACAATCTCCTATATATGCCATATGACCAGCCTTACAACCATCACCCATACTGGCATTTTTAACCTCTACAAAATTACCAATGTGAACATTTTTACCCAAATGTGCCTTTGGTCTAAGATGTGAAAAAGGTCCAATATTACTAGATTCTTCCATGATAGATTTTTCTATTACAGAATTGTCTATTCTCACATTATCGTAAATTTTCGAATCTTCAATTCTAGAAGAGCCCTCAATAATACAATTAGATCCGATCTCTGTCATACCTAGGATTTTAACATTTCCTGATATCACAGTATCTTGACCAATTTTTACTCCAGGTTCAATTGTAACTGTTTCTGGCGTTTCAATTATTACTCCATCAAGCATATATCCATCGTTTATTCTTTGTCTAAGAATTCTACCAGCTTCTGCAAGCTCCTTTTTATTATTTATTCCATAGAATAAGTCAGCTTCTTCATTAATAAATGCCATTGATTTTTCATTTTTGTTATTAAGAATTTCAATGCAATCGGTTAAGTATAATTCGTTTTGGTCATTATCTGTATTTATTTCTTTTAGGGCATTTTTAAGAGAGGATCCATTAAAGATATAAATACCTGTATTTATTTCGTTAATGTCTAATTGATCATCTTTAAGATCCCTGTGCTCCGTGATTTGTAAGAAATTTCCGTTTTCATCCCTTATTATTCTTCCATATCCAGTTGGATCATTTATTTTAGTAGATAAGACAGATACACTTGCCTTATTTCCTATATGTCTATTTACGAAATCTTGAAGTGCTTTCTTAGTTATAAGTGGTATGTCACCATTTAATACAAGCACCTCATCATTATCCTCTATATAGTCGCTACATAAGCTTACAGCATATCCTGTTCCATAAGGGAATTCTGGACCGATTTTCTGCTCTATTATCTTACAAGAATCGAACATTTCACTTATTGCTTCTTTATTCTTTCCTGATATAATAATAGTTTCAGAATTTTCTAACTTACTTGCTTCATAAACATATCTAATTATTTCTTTATTAAGTAACTTGTGAAGGACCTTGCTGGTAGATGATTTCATCCTAGTTCCTTCACCTGCTGCCATTATTATTACTTTCAACATATATTATTCCGGTGCAACTTCAAGAGCAAGTTCCATCATATTTGTGTACGATGTTTGTCTATTTTCAGCACTATCAGCTACGTTTTCAACCATAGAATCACTAATTGTAAATATTCCAAGGCCTCTCTTGCCATGTTTCCTAGCGGCCATAAATAGACCATATGATTCCATTTCTACACATAAAACGCCATATTTTTGAAGATTCTCAAAAACTTCTTTTGGCATATCATTGTAAAATTGATCTGATGAATGGACTTGTCCGCAGTGGGTAGTATAGCCTAATTCATTTGATTTTTCATAGGCTTGTAATAATAAGTCGAAATCTGGTGTTGATGAAAAATGTATATTTCCAAATAAATTATCATTAATAGATGATTCAGAACATGCTGCTGATGCAATTACAATATCGTGTAGTTTCACATCTTTTTGCATAGATCCTGCTGTTCCTACTCTAATAATAGTATCTACGTCATAGAATTGAAATAATTCGTTGTAATAAATCATTGATGATGGAATTCCCATTCCACTTCCCATAACAGAAACTCTTTTTCCCTTATAGTAACCTGTATATCCAAGCATTCCTCGAGTTTCATTAAACTGAGTAACATCCGTTAAGAAATTATCCGCAATATATTTTGCTCTAAGAGGATCTCCTGGCATCAAAACTGTCTTTGCAATTTGATCAGCACTTGTTGCTGATATGTGTGGTGTAGGTATACTCAAATTTATCTCCTTTAAAATATTCTCACTTATATAATAACATTTTTTATGAAAATTTAAAACAAGACTCCTAAGCTTTATTGGATTTTTCTATATCCATAATTTTATCTACTCTTCGTTGATGTCTTCCGCCTTCAAATTTAGTATTGACAAATTCATCTACAATCATTCTACATGTTTCAGAGCCTATGACGCGAGCTCCCATACATAGGGTATTAGCATTATTATGAGCCCTACTCATCCTTGCTGAGTAAGCTTCAGAAACGCACGCTGCCCTAATACCCTGAATCTTATTTGCTGAGATACTCATACCAAGTCCAGTACCACAAATTAAGATAGCAAAATCAGCTCTTCCTTCAATCACCTCGGTACAAGCCTTTTTTGCATAATCGCTATAATCTACAGACTCACTATCATAAGCTCCTACATGATAAACCTCATGCCCAAGCTTTTCTAATTCATCCTTTACTACTTCTTCTAAATCAAGACCTCCATGGTCATTTCCTATTACATATTTCATATTCTCTCCTTTGCTATTAATATACTTTTAGCTAAGTTCTAATCAATTATTAATATCACTTGACTCACTTTATTATATAAATATGGTATAATAAAAACACCCATACGGTGTAGATAATAACTAAGGAGAATATATGTTTAAATTTGATTTAGATAGACATGATTATAAATACATTCATTTTATTGGAGTTGGCGGCATATCAATGAGTGGACTAGCCCAATTGCTTTTGGCTAAAGGTTATGAGGTTTCTGGTTCTGATAGGTCAGATAGTAAAATTATCAATCATCTAAGAGAACTTGGAGTTAAGATATCAATAGGACAAAAGAAAGAAAATATTACTAATCCTGACCTAGTAATATATACGGACGCAATCTTAGATGATAACGAAGAATTAATAGCTGCAAAAAAACTTAATGTTCCAGTTGTAACAAGAGGTGTATTTCTTGGTGCATTGATGAGAAATTATAAAAATTCTATTGCAGTATCTGGATCTCACGGTAAGTCTACCACAACTTCTATGATTTCTAAGATTTTAATGCACTCTGATAAAGACGCTACTATCCTGCTAGGTGGTGAATTAGATGAAATGAAGGGTAATGTTAGGGTTGGTAGTGAAGAATACTTAGTAACTGAGGCTTGTGAATATAAGGGAAATATCAGATATTACTATCCACAAACATTAATAATATTAAATATTGACGAAGACCACCTAGACTATTACAAGGATCTAGACGATATTGTAGATACATTTAGAGAGTACCTATCTAACCAAGATGAAAACTCAATGACTATTACAAACTTAAATGAAGAAAACAATAGGTTGATTTTTGATTCTGTAAAGGGAAAGTTAATAACTTATGCACAAGAAAACGATGAAGCCGACTATTGTGCTTTCAATATAAAGTTTGACGAAATCGGTAGACCAAACTTTGACTTAAGAATGAGAAATGGTGACGTTGAACATTTCGAATTAGGTGTTATAGGAAGACATAATATCAATAATGCTATGGCTTCAATCATCGCCACATATGAAAATGGCATAGATATTGAAACTATTAGAAAGAATATCCTTAAGTACGAAGGGCTCGATAGAAGAATGCAAATCATAGGTGAAGTTGATGATGCGACGATAATGACTGATTACGGCCACCATCCATCAGAGATTAAAGTTACCCTAGACGCCTTAAAAGAGCATACTAAAGGCCGTCTTATTTGTGTATGGCAACCTCACACCTACAGTAGGACCAAGGCATTGTTTGACGACTTCTTGACTTGCTTCGATTCTAGTGATGAAGTGATTATAACAGATATTTATGCTGCAAGAGAAAAGTTTGATCCAAGTATTCATTCAAAAGATGTTGTTGATGCTTTGGTAAAAAAAGGAATAAATGCGAAGTATATTGGTAAGTTTGAAGATTGTAGAGATTATATTTACAAGGAAATTAAAAAAGACGACTTAGTCCTCACAACAGGTTGTGGTAATCCTGATGTTTTGGCGAGAATGATTGTCGAAGATAAGTAAATATTGTATTTAAACAGAGCTGTTAATAAGAAAGAAATTTGCTTCTAATAAATAAGAAAAATTTTCCTTCTTAAACAGCTCTTTTATGTATTAAGTAAGTTTAGTTATCTACTAAATCTAATGATATGGCCATTGCTTCATCTATTTTTAGCATTATATCGTGATTAAAGCTACCTATTTTTTCTCTTAATCTTTTCTTATCAATTGTTCTAAGCTGCTCCATCAATGCTACACTATTTTTGGGAAGTCCGAACTCGTTACCCTTTAGTCTAACATGGGTGGGAAGCTTGGCCTTATTAAGCTGACTAGTAACGGGAGCAACTATAATAGTTGGTGAATATTTATTACCTACATTATTTTGTACAACAATAACGGGCCTCACACCTCCCTGCTCACTTCCTACAACAGGAGATAAGTCAGCATAAAAAAGATCACCTCTTTTAATTTTCATAGAGTTCTCCTAAATAATTATCTATATGAACAATACTTCCATCTTTTACATAAACTCTAGTTAATCTCATATCAAATGATGTCATTAATTCATAAGGTATTGTTACAATCTTATTAGCTTCTTCGTAAATGTCTGGGTATAGTATCACCTCATCTTCTATTTTACAGTCGATATCGCTTACATCGACCATGATCTGATCCATACAGACCCTACCACAGACTTTGGAAATCTTACCATTTATTAGTACTTCCCCAATATTGGAAAAAGCTCTAAAATATCCATCAGCATAGCCTATAGGAATTGTCGCAATCTTCATTCTACTTTTCGCTTTGAAAGCCCTGCCATAACTAACTGAGTCACCTTCGTTGATCTCCTTTACGAAAGATACCCTGCTTTTTAATAAAAAAGCCTGTTCAAGTCTAATATCTTTTCTTTCTCTCAAATAATCGGAAGGATAGATACCATACATAGCAATTCCAATCCTATCCATATCAGAGATAAGATCATGATAAATAGATGCTGCTGAATTTGCTATATGAAATATCTCAATATTAAATTGATCATCTAGCTTCTTTCTTATTCTTTCGAACTTTTCATATTGCTCTTGGGTGAAAGTCTTATCTTCTTCATCTGCTGTAGAAAAGTGGCTGAAAGCTCCCTTTATTTTTAATCTTTCTAGTTGTTTTAGCTTAATAATTCTATCAAATTCAAATTCTCTAAATCCTAGGCGGGAATGGCCGGTATCTAAGGCTATGTGAACCTTTAAATCCCCAACTATACTCTTATTTATCCTTTCCGCATAGGATAAGTCATAAATTGGAATTTCAATGTCATAATCCACGCATTCATTTGCTTCTTCAACGCTGACAAAACCCAATATCATTATAGGTTTTGTAATGCCAGCAATTCTTAGGTTTTTAGCTTCAAGGAAATTAGCAACAGCAAAATATGATACTTGGTTTTCTATGTATTTAGCAATAACAGTTGCTCCCAATCCATAAGCATTTGCCTTGACTACAGCACAGATATTTTTATTTTTAGATATTTTTTTTATATTTTCGATATTTCTCTGTATTTTATCTATATCAACTTCAATATAATTAGTAAACATTCCTACCCCAATAATTTCATAGCACCTGGAATATGGTTAACAATGTCAGATGCTATTATTGAATCTTCGCATAAGTCTTTTGATGCAAGATCTCCTGCTAACGATTGGATGTAGACACCAAGACAAGCCGCCTCGTAGTTATCCAACCTATGTAATAAAGCAGATATTACTCCAGATAATACATCCCCACTTCCTGCAGTAGCCATTCCAGGATTTCCGATTTTATTTATATAGATCCTAAATCCATCAGTAACTATTGTTTCCTCAGATTTTAATACAAGAATTACTCCCTTATCCCTAGCAAATTTTTTAGCAAGACCTATTCTATCAGAATTAATTTGATCAAGGCTTAATTTCGTAAGTCTAGAGAACTCCATAATATGAGGCGTTAATACAAGATTTTTGTGGTTTTTTAATATCTTGATATCGCTGCTAATAGCATTTAATCCATCTGCATCTATAAGTATTTTACCACTAAAGTCTTTAAATATGCTATTAATTAATGAATTTAATGAATCATCTTGGCCCATCCCCGGACCTATAGCTAATATATCCTTATCTTTTAGATAATAATTTATTTTTCTTAGATTCTCTTCGTTATTAATAATATTAAAAGAGTCTAGTGGCAAAATTATCTGCTCATTAGTTTTTATTTGAAGAATATTGCTAATAGACTTAGGAACGATATTATATACTAGTCCAGCGCCAGTTCTTAGGGCAGCCATGGAAGAAAGATATACAGAACCACTCATACCAGAACTTCCACCTAGTATAGCGATTTTGCCGTAATCTCCCTTGTGAGTATCCTTCTTTCTTTTAGGAAATATTTTTTTGAAATACTCATCTACATAAACATTTTCTAAGTTTGACTCACATACAGCAAGAGCATAGTCCCCATCATGGCTTATGCTTATATTATCCGTTAAGAAAAATCCATCTAAGAGAACACATGGCTTTCTATCCCTGTATCTTATTTCGATTCTCCTATTTATAATATAAGATAGATTAAAACCATAAGCCTTAATAGTGGCTTCTTTTGCCGCAAATATTCCAGAAAGACTCATAACAAAATTTTTACTTTGGCTTGCATGATCTAATTCTTTTTCTGTAAATATCTTTAAGATATTAGATTTTTCCTTAAATTTATTTATACTAACTAAGTCTATTCCAAGCATTATCTAGCCTTAAGATCTTCGAATTGTCTTTTTGTTTTTAATATTATATTTTCGCTATCGTCATTATTAAACTTTCCATCTCTATATACAATATTACCACCTATAATAACATTTTTTATATCAGATTCATAAGTAGAAAAGCACAAGGACGATAGGATATCATTGTGGGGTGTGTGGTTTTCATTATTGATATCAATCATTATTAGATCAGCTTTATAGGATTCTTTAATCATTCCTACTTTATCAAAACCTAAGGCCTTTGCTCCATTAACCGTTGCCATCTGTAGCATTTCTATGTAACTTATCGGTCTACTTGAATAAAGTTTTGAGACAAGCATTGATACTTCCATCTCTCTTAGAATTGAGAGCTTATTGTTACTTGAAGCAGAATCAGTACCTAAGCATACATTAATTCCCTTGTCGATTAATCTGGCTAGGTCTAAAAAGCCTGATGACAGTTTCAAATTAGAGCTTGGATTGTGTACAACGCTTACATTATTTTCCTTTATAATGTCCAAATCATTATCGGATAAATATACTCCATGAGCAGCTATTGTTCTATTTTTAAAGATACCTGCCTTATCAAAAAGCTCAGTAGGGCTCATCTTATAATTTTTATAGCAATCTTCATTTTCTTTTTTTGTCTCTGATAAGTGGATATGAATAGGTAACTTGTATTCTTGAGCATAGTCAGATATTTTTTTTAAATAATCTAGATCAGAAGTATAAACTGCATGAGGACCTAGTCCTATATCTATAAGCTTATCTTCTCTATATTTATTAGCAAGATCTATATTTTCCTTGATTTTTGAAAAACCATGATCTGGAATCGCCAACCCTCTAGAAATTTGCGATCTAATATTCATTTCCTTGCAAGCTTTTGCCGTTTCCTCGCAGAAAAAATACATGTCTGCAAAGCTAGTTGTCCCTGCCTTAATCATCTCTAAGAGAGCAAGTTTTGATCCATAGTAGACATCCTCTGCCTTAAGCTTATCTTCAAGTGGCCATATGTAATCGTTAAGCCAAGTCATCAAATCTGTCTCGGGACCATAGTTTCTAAAAAGTGTCATAGCAACATGAGTATGAGCATTCACAAATCCAGGCATTGTTAGAAAGTTTTTTCCATCTATAACCCTATCACTTTTAAAATCTTCCCTACTTCCTATATAGGAAATCTTATCATCTTCTATATAAATATTCGCGGTTTTTATTTCTTCATCTTCCATTGTAAGAAGTTGTGTATTTTTAATTAATATATTCATTCTATAAAAGAGCTATCTTGAATCAATCCATAAGGATTAGAGCTTACTATATAGCAAGCTCTCTTATGGCATATTAGCTCTATTCTCCTATCTTTTCTCTTAGTAGTTTATTGATTTCTTGAGGGTTTCCTTTTCCCTTAGTTTTCTTCATTGCTTGTCCAACTAAGAAGCCGAAAGCTCTATCCTTTCCTCCCCTAATGTCTTCTACGGAATCAGGATTTTCATTTAAAACCTCATCTACTACTTCTTCTAGGAAGGATGAATCTGATATTTGAAGTAAGTTTCTTTCTTCAGCTAATTTTTCTGGGTCTTCGTTAGATTCGTAGATTTCCCTTAGAATCTTTTTGGCAACATTATTATTTACCTTATTTTCCTTTGCCAAAAGAATTAGCTTAGAAAAGTTTTCAACTGAAAGTTTCATCTCTGAAGGACTTTCTTCAAACTCGTTTAATCTTCTGGATAACTCTGATAGAATCCAGTTTGCACATGTATTAGGATCATTGACTATAGAATTGGTTTTTTCAAATAGGTCAGCAAGTTCTCTATCATTAGCTAATAAATTCGCGTCATACTTGCTAAGCGAAAGTTCCTTGATATATCTCGCTTCTTTTTGACCTGGCAGTTCTGGTAGATTTTCTTTAACGTGGTTTATGAAATCGTCAGAAAGCTCAATCAGAGGAATGTCACCTTCTGCGGAGAATCTATAGTCGTTTCCAACTTCTTTATTTCTCATATGAACTGTTTCTGATAATTCATCATCCCATCTTCTTGTTTCTTTAACTCCAACTTCTCCTTCTTCAAGAAGGGCGATTTGTCTTTTTTCCTCAAAAGCTAGAGCGTTTTCTATAGCCTTAATAGAGTTGATGTTCTTAATCTCAGCTATGGCAGTTCTTTGTCCATTTTCTAAGTTTTCGATATTGATATTAACATCAACACGCATAGAACCTTGAGCCATGATACAGTCTGATACTCCTAAAAATCTTAAGGTAGAAGCAAGAGTTTCGACATACTCCCTAGCTTCATCTGGTGAAGACATATCAGGTTCACTTACTATTTCTATAAGTGGTACACCTGCTCTGTTGTAGTCCATAAGGGTCGCATTATTTTCATCATGATTTGACTTACCTGTATCTTCTTCCATGTGGATTTCAGCAATTCTAATATTTTTACCTGACTCTAAAGTTAGGTAACCATTTGTTGCATAAGGCTTATCAAATTGAGTTATTTGATATCCCTTCACAAGATCTGGATAGAAGTATTTTTTCCTGTCCATCTTTTGGTCACGTCTTATGTCACAGTTAAAGGCAAGACCAGCCATAACAGCAAACTCAACTGCCCTTTCATTCATTTGAGGAAGAGTTCCTGGATGTCCTAGACATATTGGACATACATTTGTATTAGGCACTTGTCCGAACTCGTTTTTACAGGAGCAAAACATCTTCGTCTCAGTGGCTAGCTCCACGTGAATTTCTAATCCAATAATTGTTTTAGTTTTCATTTATACTCCTTAAAAATTTCTCGCCTGCATTGATTAACTTGTTATCTTCAAATCTATTTGCTATAAATTGTACTGATCCAGATATTCCCTCTCTAATTGGTAGGGAAAGACCACACATCCCAGCAAGGTTTACAATTACATTGAAACCATCTGCCCTAAAATCGCTTAAAGGGTCATGCTCATCATCTGTCAAGTATGGTGGTAGATTCGTTGTGGTTGGTGTTATCAATAAGTCAATTTCTTCGAATACTTCTTCTAATTCGTCTTTAATAAGACTTCTCAATTTAAGTCCTTGCTTATAAATTTTTTGATTATCATTTGATGATAAATACATAGTTCCAAGAGCGATTCTTCTTTGAACCTCTTCCCCTAGGCCCTCAGATCTGCTTTTTACGAAAAGCTCTTCTACACTTTCATAATCATCTGCCTGGTAACCAAATCTTACACCATCAAACCTACTCATATTTGATGATACTTCAGAGCTCATTACAACGTTATATACTGGATTTGCATATTTAGCATAATCCAAATCTATAGGGAAAAGTTCAGCTCCTAAAGACTGTAAAATATCCAAGGCTTTTTGGTAATCTTTCTTTACTTCTTCTTCAATTCCTTCATAAAGGCTTGACTCGGTCTTTATAAATCCAATCTTTTTACCTTTAAAGTCATAATCTTCGTATGAGTACTCATATTTTTCTAAATTAGAAGTCATATCTTTTGGATCATGGGATGCAGTTGTATTGGCCAATACTCGCATATCTTCGATATTTTTAGAGAATAAAGAAACTTGATCTAGGGTGTTTGCCATAGAAACTACACCATACCTACTCATTATTGAATAAGTTGGTTTGTATCCTAGAATATTACAGTATGATGCAGGACATCTTACAGACCCACCTGTATCTGTTCCAAGAGCTATTAGGACATCGCCCTTAGCTACTGCTGCCGCAGATCCTGACGATGAACCACCAGGAACTCTCTTATTATCAAGAGGATTTTTTGTAGGTCCAAAGTATGAGGTCTTGCCCCTACCGCCCATAGCAAACTCATCCATGTTAGTTTTAGCTACTATAATAGCATCTTCTTTTAATAGATTTTCTACAACACTTGCGTTGTATACTGGCTTGAAGTTTTCTAGCATTTTGGAAGCACAGGTCATTTTCATTTGGTCATAGGATATATTATCCTTAACTGCTACAGGCACTCCAAATAGAGATCCTATCTCATAACCATTTTTTAGTTTTTCATCTAACTTTTTAGCTCTTTCTATTGAGCCTTCACGGTCAATACTTATATAAGCATTCAATTCGTCGTTTTCTATTTTATCTAAGGTTGTTAAAATATTATCTTCAACACTTAGATTTCCGTTTTTATAATCTTCGATTAATTTTTCTATATTCATTATAGCTCCTATAATTTCCAATCAAGTCTAAAATAACCAAATTCTGTATCTTTAGCGTTAGCCAAAGCCTCATCTCTAGTTATGGATTCTTTAGCTTCATCTTCCCTAAAGATTGCCTTGTGATTTGGTATAAGTTCAGTCATATTAACTTCATCTGTATCAATGGTAAAGATATCTTCGATAAAATCTATAACTGTATTGAACTTATTTGCTAGTAAGTCAGTGTCTTTTCCTTCTAAACTTAGATTAGCAAGCCTGTATATTTTTTCTACTTCTTGTGTATTCATATTACATTCCTTCCAATTCTTTCAAGAAATCATATAATTTATCATTCTCATAAATTTCTATTCCTAAATTCTTAGCCTTATCTTTCTTTGAACCAGATTTTTCACCAGCTAAAACAACATCCGTATTCTTTGAAACTGATCCAGTAACCTTAGCTCCGTTACTTTCCAAAAGTTTCTTTATGTCATCTCTTTTATAATTATCTATAGTTCCAGTAATAACAAAAGTCATGTCATTTAAGCTATCACTATTATTATCTGCTTTTACTTCGGATATTTCTATACCTTTTTTCAATAAATTATCGATCGATTTGCTAATATTAGGATCTCTAAAGTATTCGATTATATTTTGTGCTGTAATTTCACCTATATCATCAATATCTGAAAGCTCTTCAAGGCTAGCGTGTCTTAAAGCATCAAAACTCTTAAACTTGTTGGCTAAATCTCTAGATGTTCTTTCACCTACATTTGGTATTCCTATTGCATAGATAAAATTATCAAGATCAACCTTTTTACTTGCTTCTATGGCATTTAAAAGATTTTTCGTTTTCTTATCTCCGAATCTATCTAAATTGATTAAATCGTCATAGCTAAGATCATATATATCATCTACTTCATTTATATCTAACTCTTCCATTAGTTGGGCTATAGTTTTTTCAGAAAGTCCTTCTATATCCATTGCATTTCTTGAGGTGAAATGCTCCATTCTCGCAAGAAGTTGTGGTTTACATGAAATAGAATTAGGACAAATTATGTGGACATTGCCTTGAATTAACTCGCTGCCGCAATATGGGCATTTGCTAGGCTTTTCTATCTCTTTCGTTCCTTCTTGATTCTCATCTACAACCCCTAGGATTTCAGGGATTACATCATTCGATCTTCTGATGAATACCTTAGATCCGATTCTTACTTTTTTCCTAATAATATCATCATAATTGTTTAGGGTGGCTCGACTTACTGTAGCCCCAGAAAATTCAACTGGATCTAGTATTGCACTAGGAGTTACTTTTCCACTTCTTCCTACATTCCAAACAACTTCCCTTAATGTCGTGGTATATTCTTCTGCCTCGAATTTATAAGCTATTGACCAACGAGGAAATTTGTTTGTTGAGCCTAAGACTTCTTGAGTTCTTTTATCATTGATCTTAATAACTACGCCATCAGTTAGAATATCTATATTTTTTCTTTCTTCCTCTATAAAATCAAGTTCTGCTAGCATTTCTTCTAGATTATGAACTTTTTTATGGTAAGGATGAATTAATAATCCCTGTTCTTTTAGAAATTCCAACATATCTTCTTCAGTAGCAAAATCTAGGTTATTAGTTGGTATAGAATAGAAGTAGGCTGTAAGCTTCCTTTTTGCAGTTTCTTTGGTGTTTAGATTTCTAAGTGCTCCTGCCGCAGCATTTCTAGCATTCTTTAGCTGCAATTCATTTTCCTCATTGTAACGAGTTAGTTCTGATAAGGGCATTAGTGCTTCGCCTTGTATTTCTAGTAAAGACTTCTCTTTAATTCTATTAGGAATTGATCTAATAGTTCTAACCTGAGGAGAAATTTCTTCTCCGATGATTCCATTACCCCTAGTCGCAGCATTTACTAAATTACCATTATTGTAGGTTAAGTTTACTGTTAGACCATCGAATTTATACTCCATTATATATTCAAGCTCAGCTAATTTATCATCGTGATTTATATTATAGTCATCTCTTAATCTATTACACCTATCAATCCAAGCTTCGAGCTCTTCGTGAGTCTGTGCCTTGTTTTGAGATAAGAGCTTAGTTATATGAAAATGCTTTTCAAACTTATCAAGTATTTCTCCTCCGACTACTTGGGTGGGAGAATCATCTCTAACATAGCCTGTTTCCTCTTCGAGTTTTCTAAGTTCATCATAGATTTGATCATATTCTCCATCAGAAACTAGAGGCTCATCCAAAGTATAATAGTGGTAGTTTAAATTCTCTATTTTTTCTATTAATTTATCTATTTTCTCTCTCTTATCCATATCAAACCTTCTCTATTGGAGCGTAGTCTTGGTTAAGTTTTTTAAGACCTTTTTCATCAAAAGCAACGACAAGCTCATTACCCTTATCTTGTTTTTTAATCTGGACGACCATACCGCTACCCCACTTAGCATGTACTATCCTATCCCCTACCTTATATTCATCGTCACTTGCACTGGTTTTGTTTAATTTTTTACCTAAGACTGACTGCCTGGTTTTTTCTCTCATGTAATCTTCAGCCATGGTCTTTTCGTATTCTCTTGATGAATAACCATACGAACTAATCTTTTCTTCGACCTTGATGTTATCAATTATTTCATCTATAAACCTAGATGGCTTGTAAAATACAGGTTTGCCATAATTCCTCCTTGCCTCAGCACTTGATAGAAATAGTTTCTCCTGGGCTCTTGTTATGGCCACATAGAAAAGTCTTCTCTCTTCTTCAATATTTCCTTCATCTATGCTTCTTTTTCCTGGAAATAGTCCCTCATCAAGACCAACTACAAATACTACTGGAAACTCTAGACCTTTTGCAGCATGCATTGTCATTAATGAAATCGAATTATCTGTACTTTCTGTCTTATCCAAATCTGATAGCAAGGATAAATTTTCGAGATAATCGTAAATATTGTCCTCTGGATTATTTTCCTGATATTCCGATGCTGATGATATAAACTCGTTTATATTATCTATCCTTGCCCTATCTTCAACTGAATATGATGACTCTAGAGATTTCATGTAGCCACTTTTGTCTAATACATCTTCAATAAGATCAACTATTTTGTAATTATCTACATTATCAAATATTTCCCTTAATGGTAAATAAAACTTCTCAGTAGACTTCTTAATCCTATCTGATATCAAGGTATTGAAACTATCATCTGTAATTAAGTCTAGAATGGCAATATTATGCAAATTAGCTACTCTTTGCAACTCTTCAATGGATTTATTACCAATTCCTCTTTTAGGCTCATTAATGATTCTTTTTAGCGATAGGTCATCTTTTGGATTAACTAAAATCTTTAGATAAGATACCAAATCTTTTATTTCTTTCCTATCATAGAACTTAAGTCCACCAACTACCTTGTAGTCTAATAAGTTCTTCATCAAAATCTCTTCGAATGGTCGTGATTGGGCGTTAGTCCTATAAAGAATAGCAAAATCCTTGGCATCATAGCCTTCTTGCATCAGGCTTTTTATATTATCAAGGACAAACTTAGCTTCTTCGCTTTCTACAGAATTCGCCTTATATATGACCCTATCTCCGCCCTTATTTTCAGTCCAAAGCTCTTTATCTTTCCTTTCAGAATTATTTTCTATTAGAAGATTTGCAGTTTCTAGGATGTTTTTTGTTGACCTATAATTTTGTTCTAGCTTTATTGTTTCAGCATCCTTAAAGTCTTTTTCGAAGTTAAGTATATTTGAAATATTCGCTCCTCTGAAGCTATAGATAGACTGATCAGCATCACCTACAACTGTGACATTGTTATGAAAACCCGCAAAATATTTAATTAGCTCGTACTGGCTGTTATTGGTATCCTGGTATTCATCTACAAATACATACTCAAATTTCTTTTGGTAAAAGTCTAATGTTTCTTTGCTTCTAACAAAAAGATATAAAACTTTGTCTATTAAATCATCAAAATCCAATGCGTTGTAGTAAAACTTCTTCTCTTCATATTTTTTATAGATTTCATAATAGATGTCGCCCTTGCTATAGTAAGTATTTAGTTTTAGAAATTCATCTGGATCCAAAGACTTATTCTTGGCGGATGATATCACATTAAGCGCATCTCTTGGAGCAATATCGTCCTTATATCCAAGTTCATTAATTATCTCTTTGATTAAGGTCTTCTGATCACTTGTATCATAAATAGTAAAATTTCTATCATAACCAATTTTATCGATATTCATTCTCAGAATTCTTGCGCAAATTGAGTGAAATGTCCCAATCCAAAGATGTGATACATCCATACCAAGGAGTTTTGAGATTCTTTCTTTCATTTCATTTGCAGCTTTATTGGTAAATGTTATAGCTATTATATTTCTCGGATCAATATTTTTTTCCTCAATAAGATAGGCAATACTCGTTGTAAGTACCCTAGTTTTGCCAGATCCTGCTCCTGCAAGAACTAACAGAGGTCCTTCGTCATGAAGTACTGCCTTTCTTTGCATTTTATTTAATCCATCTAAGTTCATATTTCACGTCCTTCCATCTATCACATTATACCATAAAAATAAAAGAGTAAGTTATCCTTACTCTTTGCTTTTTTCTTCTTTTAAATTCTTTTCGATAAGCCTTTCCAATACAATATCATAGCCGTTAGATCCATAATTTAATGATCTGTTTACTCTAGAAATTGTAGCAGTTGATGCTCCTGTTTCTTCTTCGATTACACTGTATGTTTTTCTAATCTTAAGAAGTTTTGCAACATGTAGTCTTTGTGCTATTGATTGGATTTCTCTAGCTGTACAAATATCTGTGAAGAAATCATAACATTGCTCAATATCTTCAAGCATTAATACTGCTTCAAAAAACTCATCTATTTCTTTGTTTCTTAATTTATTTTCTTTCATTTGCCTCTCCTATTAATTAATATATCAATTAAGCTTTCGCATAAATTGTTGTTTCTAGCAAGTAATGGTCCATGAAGGTAAGTACCTATAGTGTTTTTATATCTAAATCCTTCGCTCTTGTCTTTACCATTATTGCCATTACCTTCCAAGACATATGCAAAAGGCTCTTGACCTTCTCCCAAAAATGTTATACCGCCATGGTTTTCAAATCCTTTATAGATTGATTTTTCATCAAAGGCCGATTGAATTTTTATATTACCAGTAAATCTATTTTTATCTTCCTGGTTTATTGTGTAGTGGTCAAAAATCTTAAGACCTTCTATTTTATTATTGTAGGCGTCGTAATAGTACTGACCTAACAATTGATAACCGCCACATATAGCTAATAGTATACCATTATTTTCAATGTATTCTACTATAGCATCCCTTTTTTTAAGCAAATCTTTTTGCACTATACTTTGCTCATAATCCTGACCACCTCCAAAAAATACAAAATCATACTTTTTGTAATCAAAATCATCTCCAAGGCTTACTACTTCAATATTAGTTTCAAATCCCTTTTTTCTAGCCTCGTGAGCAAAAGCCATTACATTACCCACGTCGCCATATGTGTTTAATAAGTTTCCATAAAGATGTGCAATATTAACAATCATGATAATTCTAATACCTCTCTTAACCTTAGCATAGCTGTGTAAGTTGATAAGATATATACATTATCGGTCTTGGCGTTTTCTATTACATCGACTATTTCCTTCTCATAATCAAATTCTTTTATATCTCCTTCATAAATCTCTGCTATCTCTAGTCTTCTTTTCATATCAGAAGATCTCTTGCCAGAAACATAAACATCCTTAATATCCATCTCTTTTAATTTCTCGTAGTGAGAATCGTATATCCAGCTTACATCTAGTCCATCTGCATAATTGTCATTTAACAAACAAACGAGACTTATATCACTTTTATTTAAAAGCATCAATTCTATTATTTGATTAAGTCCAGTAGGATTTTTTACAAGATTAATTATTACATTCTTATCAGCTATCTTTATATTTTCTTGTCTGCCAAATACATTCTTTTGGGACTTAAGTCCCCTATATATTTCCTCATAAGTTAATCCTAGCTCTTTAGCAACAGCAAGTGAGGCTAAAGCATTATAAATATTATATAAGCCACCAACTGATATTTCATATTCTTCATTTGCTATTTTAAAAGTTGAATGGTCACTTTCTAATTTTTCTAGATTATCAATACAATATTTTAATTTCTTAGAGGAAAAATCACATGAAGGACAAGTAAAATCTCCCAGAGATGAGTAATTAACGAGCCTATACTTAAGAACACTATTACACTTTGGGCAAAGTATCCCATCGGAATTTAGTTCCGCATCTAAACTATAGTCCTCATGAACATCTCTCTTATCTCTTATTCCATAATAAACTTTTTTGTAGGAGTCCATCTTATCATAAGCGAAAATCGGAAGATCTCCATTAGCTACTATAGTAGCATCAGGCATCTCCTCCATTCCTTCCATCATCTTGTCGAAAATATTGTAGATTTCACCAAACCTATCCATTTGATCCCTGAATACATTGGTGAATACAACATAATCTGCCTTGAGGAACTTGCCTATTCTAGAAAGATTTGCCTCATCTACTTCGAGGACCGCAACAGTATCCTCATTTGGCGGATTATCCAGTAAAGACGTGATAATTCCTTGGACCATATTAGAACCAGAATCATTAGTAAAAACATTTTCATAGTGCTGTCTTAATATATTGGTCAAAAAATGAGTAGTCATGGTCTTACCATTCGTTCCTGTAACAAATATAAATTTTGTATTCTTGGATAATTCTTTAAGTATCTCTTTATCAAGTTTATAAGCAACATATCCTGGTAAGGAGGTAGCCTTATGATTTGTAATCTTTAAAGAAAATCTAATTAATTTTGCTATATTTTTTATTACTTTACTTTTAAAACTCATAGATTTACTATATACCCAAAATTATAATCTTGCCATAGCTAGTACAAAATTTCAAAAGATTTTTCATCATCCTTTATATCTATCTTGCTTATGTCTTTGGATTCTATCCTTACAAACCTCTGATTGTCTAGTTCCCTTATGAATGCATCAATATTTTCAGTAGCTCCTTGTACGTAAACTTCTACACTTCCATCGTAGAGATTCTTAACGCTTCCTGTTAAATTTAGATCAGTAGCAATCCTTAAAGAGTGAAATCTAAATCCGACTCCTTGGACCCTACCTTTGAAATTTATTTTTAATCTTTCCATGCTTACCCCTTTAATATACTATAACATTACATAGCCTTTCTTGTAAAGACTTTTCTTTCACCTTGACATGAATGCCACAAAAGTTATAATATTAATGACACCCCCTATGGGTGTTAAGGAGGTAATATGAAAGAACGATTCGATATTAGCGGAATGACTTGTGCTTCTTGTCAGGCTAATGTCCAAAAAGCGGTTCAAAAATTAGGAGTTAATGATGTTAATGTCAATCTCATTAGTGAATCTATGATTGTTGATTACGATTCTGATAAGATTAATAATGACGATATTATAAAGGCAGTAGAGAAAATTGGTTATGGAGCAAGTCTTAAAGATAAAGACAGATCAAACGATGTAACACTAAAGGAAAGCGAAGAAATGTCTACAATAAGTAGATTGAAAATTTCTTTCTTGTTTTTGATCCCACTGATGTATATATCAATGGGGCCAATGATTAATCTTCCTATACCTGGTTTTCTAGAAGGTCGAACTGGAGCAGTAAATAATGCTTTTGTTCAATTTTTGCTAGCCTTACCTGTAATTTTTGTAAATCGCAAATTTTTTGTATCAGGCTTCAAGGGACTAGTTAATAAAGCGCCTAACATGGATACGCTTGTTGCCCTAGGAGCAAGTGCTGCTACTATATTTGGTATATTTGCCATAATGAGAATGTCTTATGCTTTAGGAATAAACGACAACCAAGTTTTAGATCATTATAGGCACAATATCTATTTCGAATCAAGTGCAACTATCCTAACTTTGATTACTTTAGGTAAATATTTTGAAGCAAGGAGTAAGGGTGAGACCAAATCATCTCTGAAACATCTTATGGAACTTGCCCCAAAAACAGCTAGGGTGATTAAAGATGGTAAGGAATTTGAAGTATCCATCGAGGATATTAAAATAGGTGATACTATAATTGTAAGACCAGGAGAGGCAATTCCAGTTGATGGGGTTGTGACAAAGGGCTCTTCCCTAGTTGATCAATCTGCTATTACTGGCGAAAGCATTCCAGTAAATAAAAATCCTGGCGACGAAGTAATATCTGCAAGTATAAACAAGCAAGGCTCTTTTCAATTTAGGGCCAAAAGAGTTGGTGAAAATACAACCATTTCACAAATTATAAGTCTTGTTAATGAAGCAAATGAAACTAAAGCTCCAATTGCAAGATTGGCTGATAAGATAGCAGCAATTTTTGTTCCAGTGGTAATAGTTATTGCAATTTTAACTTTTGCTATATGGGCTTATATTACAAAAGATTTTGAATTCGCATTAAATCTTATGATTGCTGTTCTTGTAATCTCTTGTCCATGTGCCTTGGGTCTTGCTACTCCAATGGCTATAATGGTCGCAACAGGCAAGTCGGCAGAGTTAGGACTTCTGTTTAAAAATGCTGAAAGCCTCGAGAACCTTCATAAAATTGATTCCATCCTTCTAGATAAGACTGGAACTATTACAGAAGGTAAGCCTGTAGTAACTGATGTCTACACGAAAATGGATGAAGCAGAATTTATTTCTATTGCAAGAAGCATCGAGGAAGCTTCCGAACATCCTTTGAGTAATTCGATAGTAGAATATGCTAATGATGAAAACATAAGTCCTAGAGAAATCACAGATTTTCATTCTATAACAGGAATGGGACTTGAAGCAAAAATAGATGGAAAAATTTATTATGCCGGAAATATTAGACTTATGAATGAAAAAAATATTTCTGTAGAAGGCTTTGAAGATAAGTCTATAGCCTATTCCGAAGAAGGAAAAACATCCATGTATTTCGCCAATGAAAATAAGGTCTTAGGCCTAATAGCAGTTCAAGACTTAGCAAAGGATAGTTCTATTAAGGCAATAGAAAAATTAAAAGCAATGGGCTACCATATAATAATGCTAACTGGAGATAATGAGAAAACAGCCGAAGCCATTAGAAAAAAACTGGATATAGATGAAAAATATGCAGAGGTCCTTCCACAAGATAAGGATAAAGTTGTAAGAAAACTTCAAGAATCGGGTAAAAAGGTAGCGATGGTCGGAGACGGTATAAACGATGCACCTGCTCTAGCAAGATCTGATATCGGTATAGCTATCGGTAGTGGAACTGACATAGCGATAGACTCAGCTGATGTAGTACTGATTAAGAATTCCCTATTGGATATAGTAAATTCGATAAGATTATCTAGTAAGACTATAAAGATAATAAAGGAAAATCTCTTTTGGGCGTTTTTCTATAATATTATCCTTATACCAGTTGCAGCAGGCATCCTCTACCCTAGATATGGTGTAACCTTAAACCCAATGTTTGCGGCCTTGGCAATGAGTATTTCCTCAGTCTTTGTATGCCTTAACTCACTAAGACTTAGGAACTTTAAGCCTGAAGAAGAAAGTGAAGAAAGTAAAGAAGAAAATAAATTAATAAAGGAGAATAAAATGAGTGAATTAAATAAAATGATTGTAAAAGTTGATGGAATGAGCTGTCAAAATTGTGCAAAACACGTTACAGAAGCCCTAGAAGCTGTTGCAGGAATAAAACAAGTTAATGTTGATCTTGAAAATAAAGAAGCTAATGTTGAGTTTTTCGGATCAGTAGATGAAAATGAAATCTCAAAGGCAATTAGCGAAGCTGGCTACGAATACAAGGGTATCGAATACAAATAATGCATGCTGATAAGAAAAAAACTATCAGGAAACTTAAAACCGTCGGTGGGCAAATCGACGGTTTAATTAAAATGATTGAAGATGATAGGTATTGTATAGATATATCAAATCAAATTATGGCTTCAATCTCTATTCTTAAAAATATAAATAAAGAAGTCCTCCAAGCCCATCTAGAACACTGCGTATACCAGTCTTTAAATAGTGATGATGAGGAAGATATAAGACAAAAAATCGAGGAGATAGAAAAAGTTATCGATAAACTCAATAAAATTTAATAAGTGGGTATATATTTAATAGTAAGCGAAAATAAATTTATAAGGAGAACAAAATGACTGAAAGTTATAATAATGAAAATTTTGCTGGCGAAGTTAGCGAATATGTAGTTAGCGATAAGGTTCTAGCTAAAATCACAAAAAAAGTTGTAGATAACGTAGACGGTGTTCTGGACTTACAAGGTGGATTCTTTGATAACTTAACAAGTTCTTTTTCATCTGATGAACAATCTACATCTGGTATTTCTATAAATCAAGCTGACAAAGATTCTGTTGTAGAAGCAGGAATCATCCTTGAATACGGCAAGAGAGCCGAAGAAGTATTCAGAAATCTAGATAAAGCTATCAAAAACGAAGTAAAAAACCTAACAGGTATCAACGTTAAAGCTGTTAAAGTAAATATTGTTGACATACTCACAAAAGAAGAATTCAACAAAAAACAAAGACAAGAAGAAGCAAAAGAAAAAGAAATGTAATTAACGACTCCCCTCTATCTACACGATAGAAGGGAGTCTTTTAAAATTCTCTAATATATTTCATAAAACCATCATTCTTTTCAAGCATTTTAAATATTAAAACACCTATAATACTTACCATAATAAATTCGCTTGCCATAAACTCGAGAATCATAATAAATAATACAGCATCATTTGCTAAAATAAAATATGTTCCCAAAGCAGGCACAATCACCATCAGTACTGGCCATAAAGATGCCTTAAATAAAGTCTTACTCTTTAAGATAAGACGGAAAGCAATATATGATGATAAGGTTCCAAACACCACATCAAACGCTGCCATTGGTGAAAACAAGTTGGCTATAGCACATCCTAACACAAGACCTGGTATGAATCTCTTGTTATAAAATACAAGAAGAACCATAATTTCACTAAATCTTAGTTGGATTGGTCCATATGATGCCATAGGCAACAATAAAGTAAGCACAGCATACAAAGCTGCAACGATTGCGGATTTTACTAAAAAATTAGTATCCAAATTATTTTTCATTTTACACTCCTTGATATTTTTTACAATGGGTCCCAAGAAACATTGCCTAACCATTATAGCATAAAATACACCTTTTGCAAATTATGAAATTAAATAATACACATGAAATAAAAAAGAATAACATATAATTTTTGACGGATTTTTGACGGAGATAAATTTAAGTATGTATAATGGAAGAAATTAAAAAAGGAGGATTTTACCTCTCCTTTTTCTACGAAAATAAACATTTCAGTTTTTAAGTTTTTATGCAAATTATCTCTTTATATTTTTCATTTTAAGCGATTTTAATTTTAAAAGAAGTTTTATTATCTAGACACTAAAAGCTTATATTCTTCAATCCTAAGCTTCTTAAGTCCAAGCACATCTTACTGTTCTTTTACTTATAGGGTTTCAGTTTTTATAAGT
Organism: Anaerococcus prevotii DSM 20548; assembly: GCF_000024105.1. Taxonomy (GTDB): domain Bacteria; phylum Bacillota; class Clostridia; order Tissierellales; family Peptoniphilaceae; genus Anaerococcus; species Anaerococcus prevotii. Next base: position 1,061,372 of record NC_013171.1, read on the forward strand.
CATTTAGTATTTGAGTAATATCACTTGTCAAAAGTCTTGGCAAGGCTATCGGTTAAGTTCTCTGTGGTCCTTATAACAATGATGTTTTTAACCACAATAGCCCGATCTATAAAAAATAAGTTATTCCAAATATTATAAAAATAATTTGCCCTAGCATGGAAGCTCAAATACCTTTCTAGATATAGTTACTTGGCATTGCTACTTTCTGCCCATATATAAAATCCAAAGCCTCCTAACGTTTAATCTTCGACCTTGTAGCAATGGTATTAGGCTTAAAAATCAATATCCAGTCACCAGTTATCTTAATATTTTTTCTACACTCCTATTCCTCAGTTGTTTAAGAGCTTCCTTATTCTATAATTCATTCTCAATCTAAAATAATCCTAAAGGACTTCAATCGACTTACTTATTTCCCCAATATCTATCTAAGTGTAATGCTGGATACTTCTTAGAAGGTATTAATAAGTCAGTTTAATTAATATGCTGATACAATCTTAAGTTTTAATTTTATTTAATAGCTTTTATTGTCTAAATAATCCCATCATTATCTTTTGATAATTGATTAATCACCAATAAAAGGTAATGTAAACTTATGAAGTTCAATAGGTTGATATTTTTGTTAGCTGCACTTTTTTTATGCTCGTGTTCTAACAAAAGAAAATTTGATAATGACTACTTAGATAAAGAAAACCTTCAGATGATAGAAGAAATCAATTCCATTGCCAAGGATACTTTTAATAAAGGAGAAGATTTCGTTAATAATTTAGATGTTGTAAACGAAACTAAGCCTGTTTATAAAACTGATAGGAGAGATGATTTAATTAAAAACTTAGAGGATCCTGCAAAGAAAGACCCAAAGGCTAAATGGGTTTATGATAATTTCAAGAATTTAACAGATACTGAGGCCTACCTTACTGGAAATGACCCAGATACTATTGAGTTCGTATATAATATGAATCATAATATCAAAGATTTCCCATATAAGGAAGGTGAAAGCATTAAGCTAAATAGACCTACACCCTACTATATTCAATGGGATAATAGATGGGCTTATCAGGAGCTATCAGATATTAATATAGGTGTTGCTGGCTGCGGACCAACTTCCATGGCCATGGTCTTAGCTAGACTTAGGAATGATCCTTCTATTACTCCTAAAATAATCGGAGAAGATGCAAAAGAATATATGGTTGAAGAAGGAATTGCTTGGAGCTTTTTTAAAGATGAAGCTAATAAATATGGTTATAAATGCGAGGACTTGGAAAAAGACAAGCAAAAAATGATAGAGGCATTAAAGAAGGGTCCATTGATTGTTTCTGTCGAGAGAGGATATTTCACTCTGGCCGGTCATATTTTCGTAATAGATTCATATAAAGACGGTAAATTTATTATAAATGATCCAAATAGTATAAAGAATACCATGCGAGAATGGGACTATGAGCAGATCCAAGACCAAATAGTCCACATTTGGAAATTTTCTTAAAAAAATATTTGACAGCTACCCCGGAACATGGTATTATATAAGGGTAGTTGATACGCACCATTAGCTCAGTTGGTAGAGCACCTGACTCTTAATCAGGGTGTCCAGAGTTCGAGTCTCTGATGGTGCACCAAATCACGAAGAGGCCTAGCCTCTTTTTTTTATTATTTAACTAGTATATATAGTAAAAGAGCTGCCATATTGATTGACAACTCCTCTTACTATATATTTATTTATCTTGTATCAAATCATTTGCTGTTTCTAATAAGGCAAGCCCTGTATAATAATTTTCTCCCATCAAATCATAGATGGCATCTTCACTCAGTACAGCCTGATTTATATCATCCCCTATCTCTCCTCTGTTAGATGCATCCATATCCTTTGTAAAATCTTCGCTATAATAATAAGTAACTAATCTCTTGTACTTATCTTGATGGTCTACAAATTCTTCTAGAGCTTTTTTTAAATTTTCCATTAATTTTTCATGATCTTCATATATTTCATTTAGTTCGTTTAGGTAATTATAATCCATTAATATCTCCTTTAATATATTTTATCAACTTATCAACATCTTCTTTTATTGAGTCTGACAAATCGTCAGACCTATCATTTGTAGTCACTATAACTATATTTTCTTCAGCTAATAATGCAATTATTTGACCACCAGTTCCTGAAGCAAAAACTGTTTGTTTTTTACTCTTCCAGAAACCAAGGGTGTAAAAGTCTTCAGAAAGATAGGTAAACTTATCAGAATTTTTAGCAAAAACTGATGTAAATAATTTACTAATAGATGCTTCACTAAGGATTGAAGTGTTTTTATATCTCCCCTTATTTAATAATAAAATCCCAATTTTGATCATGTCCAAGTCACTAATATATAATTTGCTAGCACCAACAATAAACTTTCCGTATGAATCCCATATTACTGGTTTTATATTTAGTTTATCGAACAAATTATCTTTTAAAAATTCATACAGTGAAGAATTAAGATAATTTTCCATAACTACAGATAATAAGTAATAAGAGGCATTTGAATATTGAAAATGAGTACCAGGCTTATACTTGATGGGATAATTAATACATAAATTAAGTAAATCTTCTTCAGGAATGCCTTCAATATCCTTTGTCATCAACAAGGATTTATCATATCCTACACTATGCGACAGTAGATGTTTTACTTTAGTTTCCTTTAAATATTTAATATTATCTTTATTTGTAAGCTTTGGACCTTCTTTTAATAAAGGATAAATATAAGTATCTAAATTGAAATCAAATTGGCTTTTTTCCATCAGTATTAAGGATCCAATAGCCAAAACACTCTTGGCGATAGATCTCACATTTAAACTCCTGTTATTTGCCTTTCCTATAATCCTATCACTATTTCCATCATAGATTAGAAAAGAACTAGCAAGGGATTTTTCTAGATTTCTCTTGTAATATATATCTAAATTAGACTCCAATATATACTCCTATAAGACTTATTTATTAATACCTCTAATTAATCATCAAGAGAGTTATTTTTTTATACAAATTAAATTCTATTTTTTCCTGGTCAATAAGGCTATGGCTTCTAAATGGCGGGATTTTGGGAATTGATCATAAATTTCGTAATCTTTTATTTCAAAACCTTGATTTATGAATTCTTTTAAGTTTTCTACTTGGGTTTTTGGATTACAAGAGATGTAGATGAATTTTTCTGTGTCGATCTTTAGTATTTTTTCGAGAGATTTTGGGCTTATTCCAGCTCTTGGCGGATCTAGTATTATAACATCGTACTTATCTCCTACCTTTTCGATTTCTTCTAAGACATCTCCACACAAGAAATTAATATTATCTATCTCGTTTATTTTAGCGTTCTCCCAAGCCTTATCTATGGCCTCTTCTACTATTTCGATACCTGTAGCAGTCCTTGCTCTTTGGGCCATAACTTGAGTAATTGTCCCTGTCCCTGAATAAAGGTCAAGGACATCCATGCTTTGATTTATATTTGCAAGGTCGAAGGCCTTTTGGTAGAGTTTTTCAGCTGTATATATATTAGGTTGAAAGAAGGAAAAAGGTGAAATATTAAAGGTTAAACCAAGCATTTCTTCCTTAATAAATTCTTTTCCATATATTAGATTGAGTTTTTCTACTATTACAGCGTCTGCTGGCGAATCGTTTATTACATGATAGACTGATACTATTTTACCTACAAGATCAATTGATAAAAGTTTGTTTAAAAATAGATTTATCCTCAAACTATCAAAGCTCTCGTCACTTGTAGTAACTAGAATTACCATTATCTCGCCAGTTCTATGGGCTTTTCTTATGATTAAATGTCTTAGAAGCCCCTCTCTAGTTCTTTTGTGGTAGAAATCTGTCTTCTTTTCCCTAAAATAAGCCTGGACGCTCTCCCTTATAGTGTTAAAGTCTCCATCGATGATATTGCAATTTGTCGTATCAACAATTTCATAAAATCTATTTTGTCTATGAAGTCCTAAGACTAGGTCACCACCCTTTTTACTATCGCCAAAAGTATATTCCATTTTATTTCTATAGGCTTTAGTCTTAGGAGATTGGTTTATTTTAATGTCTCCTGAGTAGTCTATAGAATTGTCCTTAAATAAATTTTTAATCATATCCACTTTTAGCATGAGCTCAGTCTCATAGGCTAGCTTTTGGTAGGCGCAACCTCCACAAATATCGGGATTATCGCATGTATTAGTCGAGTTTTCTAGGTCAGATTTTTCGATTGTTTCAATTAATTTCGCCTTAATCTTATCCTTGTTTCGTTTTTTAGCCTTTACTTTTACTCTTTGGCCCAATAGACCTCCCTTAAATTCGACCAATTTTCCATCTTCATCGTAGCCTTGGCTAATATTAGGATATTTCATTTTCTCTATTTTAATTTCTTTAATCGCTTTATTTCTCATTTTTACTCCAAAATTTATCTGTTATATTTTTTAGTTCTTCAGATTGATTTAAATATTTTATACTATTCCAATGTTTTGGGAAAAGCATTTGGTATTGATTCCAGCTATATCTATCGTCAACAAGATAGATTATACCCCTATCATCTTCGCTTCTAATAACTCTTCCAGCTGCTTGGAAGACTTTATTAATTCCTGGAAAGGTGTAGGAATAATCAAATCCACTTAAGCCTTCCCTATCAAAATGTTCCTTTATGAGATTTCTATCGAAAGAAACCCCTGGCATACCAACCGATATAATCATAGAGCCAATAAGTCTATCACCTATTAGGTCTACCCCTTCAGAAAAGATACCCCCAAGAACTACAAAGGCTACTTCGTTACTTTCTTCTGTAAATTTTTTAATAAATTTACTCCTATCAAGCTGACTCATAGACCTATCTTGAATTAAGATATCATCGCTATATCTTACAGTATAATCGCCAGCGACAGCTTCTAGATATGAAAATGAAGGAAAGAATATAAAATAATTACCTTCTTTACTATTTATAAATTCATTTATAAGGTCTGATATTAGCGAAACATTTCTTGACCTATCCCTATAACGAGTGCTTATGGATTTTTGCAAAATGATTAAATTTTCTGAGGAAAATGGCATATCAAGACGTAATTTGAGGCTGTCTCTTGCCCCTAGCATATTCATAAAAAAGGGCATTGGAGAAAGTGTTGCAGAGAAAAAAATAGTAGATCTTGCATAATCGTATTTTTTCTTTAGGATATGGGAAGGATCAACACACTTAATTTCAAATATTTTATCCTCATTTTCCTCATCGAAACTAATCACATTATAGAAACCATCCATGAAATAATCTGAAATCTTAAGGTAGGAATTGATATTAAAATACATCTCAAGGACATAATCATAATTCCTATCGTCCTTTTCTTCTATTAAGAACTTCTCCATTTTTTTAGCTAGTTCGAGTAATATCTTATCCAAGCTATCTATGTGATTTTTCGTATAATAGTGAAGTTTTTTGCCATATTTTTCGTAATTATTCTCAAAATTAAGGATGGCCTCGTCCAAAACTTTAATTATTTTCTTGTGCTTATTAATATCAAAACAAGCTCTTAGTTCTTTGAAATCACTATCCTTGAAGGAGAATGAGTACATATCTCTCGCCCTATCAAGGAGATTGTGGGCCTCGTCAATTAAAAATATATATCGTGATGATATTTCTTCAAAAAATCTCCTAAGAAATACTGTAGGATCGAAGACATAATTATAATCACAAATTATAAAATCAGAATAGCTTGCTATATCAAACTCAAACTCTAAGGGGCAAACTCTATATCTTTCCGCATAGGAAGTTATAATATCATAATCCATTATGGTTTCTTTAGTCAAAATATCTTTAAGAGCATCATTTACCCTATCGAAATGCCCCTTGGCAAAGGGACAGTCATCAGGATTGCACCTAACCTCATCATTTAGGCAGATTCTCTCCTTAGATGTTATTTGAACAGCTTTTATCTTAAGCCCATTTTCTTCTAATAACTTAAGGGACTTGATAGCCTCCTTGCCAGTTGTTGTCTTAGCTGTTAGGTAAAATATCTTATCTGATAAGTCTTCTCCAATAGATTTTATAGAAGGAAATATTGATGATATAGTCTTTCCTATTCCTGTAGGAGCATCTACAAAAAGATTTTTCTCCTTAAGAATTGCTGTATACACGGCCACTGCCATCTTTCTCTGCCCCTTCCTATATTCTCCGTAAGGAAAGTTCAAAGCCTTTGAGCTAGTATTTCTATCTTCGAGATTTTTTGTGATAATCTTTGAAAAATCTATGTATTTTTTTAATAAATCTATGTAAAATATCTCAAGTTCTTCTCTTGTAAATGATCTTTTAAAAATTTTGGTCTTGTAGTTTTCTGTCGATACATAAGTTAGGCTTATGTTTATTTCATCTAAATCCTTATCTACTGAAAAGAAATAAGCGTAGCATTTTGCTTGTGCCCAGTGAAGCTTGTTCTTATCATCTATCTCTTCAAGCTTTCTCTTGGTAGATTTAATCTCATCAATTGTGTAGGAGTTCTTATCCTTGATTAGGCCATCCGCTCTTCCTTCAACTTGAAAATCGATTCCAGAAATACTTGTTAAGTTCTTCAAAGAATATTCTTTGTTGTAATTAAGACCATACGACTTCTGGATCTTTTGGTGGGCCCTAATTCCTTCAATCATCCTTGTATTATCCCTAAAGGTATTATCTATATCGCCTGAACGCATTACAAATTCTATTAAATTTCTTACAGATATTTTAACTAACATATTATCACCTAGCTAAATTATAACATATTGGGTATAAGTTTAGAAAGAAGAAAGGAGCTATTATGAAAGATGTAATTGATTTAGCCTTAAATCATAGGACCATAAGGGAATTCACAGATCAAAAAATAGACGATAAAACTATAAAAAAATTATTAGGTGTTGCAAATCATTCAGCCTCATCTAACGGTATGCAGATGTTTTCAATAGTTAGAATTACTGATCAAAATATTAAAGATCAACTAGCCGATAATGGTAATCAAGAATATATGAGAAGGGCACCAGAGTTATGGATTTTCGTAGCTGATCTATATAGGAATTACTCTATAGCCAAGGAAAATGGAGTTGAAAATGACGAGATGATTAGCTTCGATAAGTTTATTCAAGCCTTCACAGATGCGATTATTGCAGTACAAAATGTCGTCGTTGCTTGCGAATCCTTGGGACTAGGAACAAATTATTTTGGAAATATTCACAATGATACTCAAAGGGTAATAGACTTACTAAATCTGCCTAAACTTACCTATCCTGCAGTTGGACTAGGCTTTGGCTACCCTAACCAAAGTCCGCAGCTTAAGCCAAGAATGCCGATAAAACTTAAGGCTTTTGAAAATTCTTATAGGGTTTTTGAAAATTATGATGAAAAAATTAAATATTACGATAAGGAGATGACTAACTATTACGACCTTAGAGATGCTAATAGAAGAAGTGATTCCTTCTCCCTACAAATCCCTAAAAAACAAGGATCTCTTATAAAAAATCGTGGTAAGATGTTTGAAACATTAGAAAAACAAGGATTTCTTGTAAAAAGTAAATAAAAAGGGAACTTCCCTTCTATTTTTTAGCTATTTAGTTTATAATAGTTGTATCAGAGTAGATAAAGAGCATAAAGTGTTAAGAAATGGGTTGTCGTTCTTAAACGAAGCGAATGCATGATTCTTTATCGCAACCGCTGACCTCTGATAGAAAGGGGATTTATGAAAAATAAAATACTAATAAATAATTTAGTTAAGGCAGCGATGTTAACAGCACTAAGCATAATTTTATCGAGGATATTCGGTATTCAGCTTACACAGGATATAAAAATATCTTTTGGTACCCTACCTCTTATGCTTTCAGGAGTACTATTTGGTCCCTTGCTTGGAGCCCTATCGGGCCTTGCAGCTGACCTCATAGGAATTATGATTAACTTGGGAGGAGCCTATCATCCTGGCTTTACTTTGGGATCTGTTCTAACAGGAATGGTGCCAGGTCTCATATTTATGTATGGCAAGAGAAAAAATATATCTAATAAAGTTTTAATTCTTCTTGTTATAATTTTTGTATATGGGATTAACCATGGTTTGTTGACACCTTTATGGTTGACACAACTTTATGGAACTCCTTACAAGGTTCTTCTTGCAGGCAGAGCTATTAAAGTTATACCAGATGCTATAATAAATTATATATTACTTTTATTAATATATGAAAGACTAATACCAAAAATGAAATAAAGAAAAAGGAGTTTGTATTCTCATTAACTTGAGACAAACTCCTTTTAAATTAGAATTTTCTACTAGCTCCTCCGCCACCGGTGCTACCACCCCCGCCGGAAAAGCCTCCTCCGGAAAATCCTCCACCAGAAGACCAACCTGAGAAGGGATCATCATCGTTATCATTCCAGAAACTTCTACCATACCAACCTGGGAAATTTCTCCTTCTTCTTCCTCTATAATATGAAGAAGGTCCGCGACTAATTCTAGTAAACATGTTTGATATTAATATAAATACTACTAATATAAATAATATCTCAAACATACTAATTCCATCACCATCTTCTAGATTTTCTTGATAAGCTTCATAATTACCATCTAGTGTGATGTCGTATTCACTTAAAACTTGACTAACTACGGCATTGAAGCCTTCATCAATTCCCTTGGAGTATTGGCCATTTTTGAAATAATCTAACATAAAGTTGTCTATTATTCTGCCAACTTTAGCGTCATTAAGTATTCCTTCTAGACCATATCCTGGTATAATCGCAATTTCTCTTTGGTCTGTATTTTTATCCTCTAGAAATAAAATCAAGACTCCATTATCTTTTACCTTATCACCGAGTTTTAGTTCATTAAATAAATCGCTTCCGTAATCCATACCTTCTAGACCGTCTGGATTATTAAGACTTAGGACCACTATCTGAGCTCCAGTCTTACTTTCCAGCTCCCTATTGGTCTTTTTGATATTTTCCTTGGTACTTTCATCTAAAATTGAAAGCTCATCATAATAATAATCATTTACCTTGCTGGATATATCATCTGCTCGAGCAAGATTTGGAAAAAGGCAGAAGATAATCAGCATGATTATATTTAATTGTATTCTTTTAGCCTTTTCCATAACATCTCCTATTTATTGAAATCTACGGTAGGTACTTCTTGGGCACTTTCACTTGCTTGGAAATATTCTGCCTGTTTAAATCCTGTAATCTTTCCTATTATATTAGTTGGAAATCTTACAAGCTTGGTATTAAATTCTTGGCAGGCTTCGTTATAATTTTTCCTTTCAACCGAAATCCTATTTTCACTACCAGCAAGCTCATCCATCAAAGCAACAAATTGAGTATCTGCCTTAAGCTCAGGATAAGCTTCAACTACTACATTAATATCTCCTACAGCTCTTGTTAGTTCTTCATTAGCTTCTGCAAGTTCTTCTGGGCTGTTAGCATTTTGTACTCCAGCTCTTGCATTGGTGACCTTGGTTAAAGTATCTTCCTCGTGATCTGTATAGCCTTTTACAGTATTTACAAGGTTAGGTATAAGGTCTGCTCTTCTTTGTACAACATTTTGAACTTGGGCATAGGCTTTATTTACATTTTCTCTTGATGTAGCTAGATTGTTATATGTTGGTACAATTGCTATTAATAAGATTACAGCTATTGCAATTATAGCAATTATCGCTGAAAATCCTTTCATTTTTTTGTTTTTATTCATAATTCCTCCTCTTTGTATTATTTATACCCATCCACAAGGATAATATCCTTATATTTTAGGGAGGATTTTACGTCTATTATTCTTTGATTGCTAGATCCTCTAAAATCCAATGTCAAATCTTTATATTCTTCTATAAACTCACCATCGACTAGAACGTCAATTTGCTCTAGTATTTGTCTTGAAAGTTTCATTTTCTCTAAAACTTCAAATTTAAATCCACTATAAACCCAAATGGACTTATCTGTTTGTTTTCTTATATCGATTATGGCCTGTAAAAGCCCCTCTGGGCTTTCAAAAGGTTCCCCTCCTAGAATTGTAAGGCCCTCAACTTCATCAAGCTTAAGATAGGAAATAACTTCCATTAGAGCCTTATCATCCCACTCTTTTCCAAAGTTAAAATCCATATAATCTCTATTGAAGCAATTCTTGCAATTTCTGTCGCAACCTGATAGGAAAAAAGAGGTCCTGATTCCAGGACCATTAGCAACATCATATTTTCTTATTTGCCCATATCTCATATGTGAAGCACCCTTGCTTTTATTTCTTTTGTTCTACCTTCGTTCCAGAAGTTTTCACCTAGGTAGCCGCAGGTTCTCCTAACTACAGTAAGAGTGTTTCTGTCCTTGTTGCCACAGTTTGGGCAATACCAATTATTGTCATCATCTAGGAGGATTTCTCCATCATATCCACACTCAGCACAATAGTCAGACTTTGTGTTAAACTCCGCATATTGTATGTGATCGTAAATATATTTTACCATGGTCATCACGGCCTTAATATTATTGGTCATGTTAGGGATTTCTGCATAGGAGATACATCCACCTGTCGATAATTGTTGAAATTCTGACTCAAAATCAAACTTATCAAAGACAGAAATATCTTCTCTAACATCTACATGGAAGGAGTTTGTATAGTAACCCTTGTCGGTGATATTTTCTATACTTCCAAATCTTTCTTTATCTATTGACGCAAATCTATGAGTTAAGCTTTCTGCTGGAGTACCATATACTGCAAAGGCAATACCATATTCCTTCGTCCATTCTTCCTTCTTCTCATTTAAAACTTCCATAATCTTCATAGCAAAGTCATGGCCACGCTTACTAGTATGACTTTCTCCTGTTGTAAGTACGCTTGCTTCATAGATTCCAATGTATCCGATTGTAACTGTAGCATAGCCATTTTCTAAAAGTGGCTTTATAGATTGATGCCTATCTAATCTTGCTATAGCTCCATGTCTAAAGTGAATTGGAGAAGAGTCGCTTGTTACCTTGGATAGGTGTTCATATCTTAGTAATCCAACTTGCTTTATCAGGTCAAGCCTTTTATCTAGGATTTCAAAGAATTTATCCTCATCTCCATCAGCAAGGATTCCTATTTGAGGGAGATTTATTGTAGCAACTCCCATATTAAATCTTCCATCAAACTTATAATTTCCATTTTCGTCTTTATATGGAGGAAGGAAGGCCCTGCAGCCCATAGGAGAGAATACATTTCCTTCATAGTTTTCTCTCATTTTCTTAGCTGAAATATAATCAGGATACATTCTCTTGGCTGTACATTTTGCTGCAAGTTCTGTAAGCTTATAATATTTAGAACTTTCGTGAACATTATTTTCATCTAGGACGTAGATTAGCTTAGGAAAGGCTGGTGTAACATATACTCCTTGTTCATTTTTGATTCCTTTAATCCTTTGTCTAAGAATTTCTTCTATTATTTTTACAGTGCTTGAAAGGTATGGATCATTCTCATCTGTATGCATAAACAAGGTTACAAATGGAGATTGGCCATTGCTGGTCATTAGGGTATTTATCTGATATTGAATTGTTTGAATACCGCTTTCTAGGTCTCTCTGGGTCAAAGCTTCTGCCATTTCTCTTATTTTTTCTTCATCATCTAGGATAGACCTACTTAGTTTTAGGTTTTTATCGTAAGATTTTTTGAGATAAGGACTTAGGCAGGATATGTTTATAGATTGACCTCCATACTGGTTGCTCGCAATTTGTGCTATAATTTGAGTCATAACATTACAGGCGACTTGAAAAGACTTTGGAGTCTCAATCATCTTATCATTTACAACTGTTCCATTATCAAGCATATCCTTCATATCAACTAAGCAACAATTAAAGATTGGCTGGATAAGATAGTCCAGATCGTGAATATGTATGGCACCAGAGTTATGAGCTCCTACTAGATCTATTGGTATTAATTTCCTTTTAGCAATATCTTTTGCGACTTCTCCTGCAATCAAATCTCTTTGAGTAGATGCAATAATAGGATTCTTATTGGAATTTTCATCCATAACATCAATGTTAGTTTGATTTAATAAGCCTAAAATATCATCATCTGATGTATTTTGCTCTCTCTTGTAGGCTTGAACAGACTTATAGCTCTCATAGGATTTGGCAGTAGCTGGATTTTTCCTGTTGATTAACTTATAATAGACCATATCTTCTATCTTATAAATTGAAATATCATCCCCGTCTAAAGCTTCACTTTCTATTTCATTAGCTATATCCATAGCTTGATTTTCAACAAAAACTCCACTTGCTGACTTCATTGCTTTTTCTATAGCTATTACTATTTTATCTTTTTCAAATTTGGCTTTGCTGCCATCTCTTTTAATTACCTGAATCATATTAACCTCCGAAATCTATGATGATTATACCATATATAGTGGTGCTTGTAAAAAATGAATACTATATATAGTGTTAAGCCTATGATTTAGGCAATCGACTTTTATCTTTAATTATCTTTATACATATCAAAATATTTAAAAAATCCCCAAGATTCCTAGTTAAGAGTTAGAATCTCGGGGATTAAAATAAAGTTTATCCTATTTTATTTTAAATATTAATTTATTATTTTCATCTAAATCTAATAATGCTGTATCTTTTTCAGCAACTTTTCCTTCGATAATTAACTTACCTAGTTCTGTTTCTACATGAGTTTGTAAGAATCTCTTGACAGGTCTTGCACCGTACTCGATATTATATGCATTAGCCAAGATATATTCCTTAGCAGCATTTGAAATCTCTAGATTTATATCTTTGTCTTCTAGCCTAGATCTAATGTCAGCTATTTGAAGGTCGATTATTTCGTAGACTTGTTCACTTGTAAGTGGAGTAAACATCACTATATCGTCAATTCTATTTAGAAATTCTGGCTTGAAGGAATTTCTTAAGATTACATCTACCTTGTCTTTATTTTCTTCATCAATACTTCCATCATCATTTAGGCCATCTATCAAGTATTCAGAACCTATATTGCTTGTCATGATGATTATAGTATTTTTAAAATCTACAGTTCTTCCTTGGGAATCAGTTAGTCTTCCGTCATCTAAAACTTGTAATAATATGTTGAATACATCTGGATGGGCTTTTTCAATTTCGTCAAAAAGGATTACTGAGTAAGGTTTGCGTCTAACCGCTTCTGTTAATTGGCCGCCTTCTTCGTAGCCAACATATCCAGGAGCTGCACCGATTAGTCTTGACACAGAATATTTTTCCATATATTCACTCATATCAATTCTAATCATGTTTCTCTCATCATCAAACATTGCTTCGGTTAAGGCCTTGGCAAGCTCTGTCTTACCAACTCCAGTTGGACCTAGGAAGATAAAGGAACCTATAGGTTTACTTTGACTCTTAAGTCCAGATCTTGCTCTTATAATAGCATCTGATACTGCTCTTATTGCCTCATCTTGGCCGATTACTCTTTGGTGTAGCTTTTCTGGAAGGTGGAGGATTTTGCTCCTTTCGCTTTCTACAAGCTTATTAACTGGTATATTTGTCCAGTTGCTCACTACATCTGCAACATCTTCGTCGGTTACTTCCTCTTTGATCGAAGAATCAGTATTTTCACCAGAATTCTTCTCTTCCAATTTCTTCTTTAATTCTTCAAGCTTTCCATATTTTAGTTCAGATAACTTTTCGAAATCATAGTTTCTTTCGGCATTTTCAATTTCAACCTTTACCCTATCAATCTCTTCCTTAATATTCTTAACATCGTCTATGGCAGATTTTTCATCTTTCCATTTTAGAAATTCTTCATCATATTTTTCTGATAGGTTTGCCAAGTCTTCTTCTAATTCCTTAAGTCTCTTCTTAGAATATTCATCATCTTCTTTTTTAAGAGCAGTAATTTCTATCTGTAATTGTAGAAGTTTTCTCTTTTGCTCATCTAGATAGCTAGGCATGGTGTCAATTTCTGTTCTAACTGTCGCACAGGCTTCATCCATTAAGTCTATGGCCTTATCTGGTAAGAACCTATCTGAAATATATCTATCAGATAATTCTGCAGCTGCAATTACTGCGCTATCTTGGATTCTTATTCCATGGAAGATTTCATACTTATCCTTGATACCTCTAAGAATACTTATTGTATCTTCTACAGATGGCTCTTCTACCATGACCTTTTGGAAACGACGTTCCAAGGCACCATCTTTTTCTATATATTGCCTATACTCGTTAAGGGTAGTAGCACCTATGACTTTAATCTCTCCACGAGCTAGCATTGGCTTCATGATATTTGAAGCATCCATAGCCCCCTCAGACTTACCAGCTCCAACAATATTGTGAATTTCGTCAATGAACATTATTATTTGTCCATCTGACTTTTGGACCTCATCGATTACAGCCTTTAATCTTTCCTCAAATTGTCCCCTATATTTTGCTCCTGCTACAAGAGAACCCATATCGAGTGAGAATATAGTCCTTCCTTGGATTGGTTCTGGGACGTCGTTATTGACAATCCTTTGGGCAAGTCCTTCTACAATTGCAGTCTTACCTACACCAGGTTGTCCGATTAGGACTGGGTTATTTTTCTTTCTTCTAGAAAGAATCCTTAGAGCGTTTCTAATCTCCCTATCTCTTCCAATAACTGGATCAATTTTACCTTCTCTAGCTTCTTGGGTTAGGTTTCTACCAAACTTTTCTAGTGGATTAGTAGTCTCTTCAGGATTATCATTAGTAACTTTTTGACCTTTCCTGACATTTTGGATAGAGTTTTTAAAGCTAACTGCACTTATGGCAAATTTCTTATTGATGGAATCTAATTCGGTTTTTTCCTTCAAGAGACTTAGGAAGATATGTTCAGTTGATACAAAACTATCTCCCATTTCTTTAGCTACATCTTCTGCCTTTAGAAGGATTCTTTGGAATACTTGACTTGGGTAAGTATTTGAGTTACCAGACTGACTTGGCATAGAGTCAACCTTTTTGATAAGTTCATTTCTGTAGCCTTCGTAGTCTACATCCATTGACTTGATTATTTGACTAACAATAGAGTCTGAATTGTTAACCAAAGCATAAGCCAAATGCATTTCGTTTACTTCTGGATTTGAATTTTTGATAGCCATTGCTTGAGCGTCATTAATGGCTTCTTGAGATTTTTGTGTGAATTTGTTGATGTCCATATTAATCCTCCTCCGCTAATTTTTTATATAATTCTTCTTGTTTCTCACTGAGTTTTTCAGGGTTTTCTATTACTATATTTAAGATCAAATCTCCTATATTGCCCTTTCTATCCTCATATCCTCTCTTCTTTAATCTAATCTTTCTTCCTGAATTTACTTTTTCAGGAATATTAACCATAAAAGATCCTGATTTAGTATCTATTTTTTTCTTAGTACCAAAATAAGCTTCCCACGGTGTTAGTTTAACTTCCTTGATAAAGTCAATCCCGTCGAGGACTAGACCCTCTTCATCTTGGATAATTACCTTTACCATGATATTAGCATTTAAACCGTATTTTGAACCATCTATTCTTATCTTATTTTTATTCTTGATCCCTTTTGGTATTGTTACATTGATGTCTGTAAGTCTTCCTTGATTTTTGACTTTTATTATTCTCGAAGTCCCTTTGATAGCTTCATCTATGCTAATTTTCATATCATAATCTAGGCTTTGCTTTTTCTTTCTACCAAAACCCTGACCTATATTAGAAAACCTACTTCCACTCCCGAAACCTTTGTTAGTGGATCTTGATCCTTGTTGGAATCCTCCAAAAAGTGTATCAAAGAAATCTGAAAATCCACTATCGCCAGTTGACGAATATGTGTAAGAGTTTCCTCCAAAATTATTAAAGTCAAAACCAAAATCTCTAGGGTCGAAGTTCTGACCTCCTTGGAAATTAGCATTTTGACCAAACATATCATATTTTTTACGTTTGTCCTCATCTGATAAGACTTCATAAGCTTCATTTATTTCTGTAAATTTCTTTTCTGCTTCCTTGTCGTTCGGATGAAGGTCTGGGTGATATTTCTTGGCTAGTTTTCTGTATGCTTTTTTTATTTCGTTGGAACTTGCTTTTTTGTCAACTCCCAACACTTCATAATAATCTCTGTATTTCATATTTACCTCCATCTTCTTTGACCATCTCTGACCTTAATGAAATTATACTAGGTCAGATTCTTTTTTCAAGATATATTTACAAAAAAAGAATTCCCTTGTTAGGGAACTCCTTTGATCTAGTGATTGTATTTTATTAATGATATTACATCGTAGTCCTTTAGGTAATCTCTTCCCTTAAGGTCAGTAAGTTCTATTAAAAACTCGAAGCAAGCTACCTTGCCTCCTACTGCTTCAACAAGCTTAGCTGCAGCTTTTGCAGATCCACCAGTTGCTATCAAGTCATCTAAGATGACAACTCTTTCTCCTTCTTCCAAGGCATCTTTATGCATTTCTAATTCATTTGATCCATATTCTAATTCATAAGAAACTTTTTCTATTTCTCCAGGTAGCTTACCTGGTTTTCTAATTGGGATGAATCCCTTGGAAAGCCTATCAGCAAGAGGAGCTCCAAATATCAATCCTCTTGATTCAATTCCTGCTATATAGTCAAAATCGTAGTCCTTTAGCTTTTCTTCTAGTTGATCTATAGTCTCCCTAAAGGCATCTTTATCCCTTAGCAAGGTTGTAATATCTTTAAAGGAAATTCCTTCTGTTGGGTAGTCTTCTATCACTCTAATTTTTGATTTTAAATCCATTTAGTCCTCCACTCATAAAATCTCTATATTATATAATACCCTAATAAGCAAAGTTATATAGATAATCGCTCCTTATTTCTTCAATCGATTCGTCATAAATTTCAAAGTAGCTTACATCATCCTCATAGGTCACGGAACCTTCTAGCCTAACCATATTTATATCTGACTTATCAATAGATCTAAAGGCTAGGGCAAGCTGGGAAAGCTTAGAGAATTTGATATTCGTCTTAATCTTATCTTTCATAGCCATGTAAGCTATAGGAAGCTTAGGTAGGTTCTTTGCCTTAGTCATCTCGTTTATGAATTGCATCATAAAGTCTTGTTGAGTTGAAATTCTACCAAGATCTGCATTTTCATATCCCTTTCTAAACCTAACATAATTCAAGGCCTCTTCTCCAGTGAAATGATGGGTACCAGGGCTTATATCCATAGCACTTGCTACATAATCATCGACTTCTATGTCTATGCCTCCTATGGCATCTATTCCCTCAACTACCGCCTCAAAAGGAATAACGCAATAGTAGGTTAGATTAATTCCCAAGAAGTCCCTTATTGTCTGCATTGTCAAATCAATACCCCCGTAAGAGTGGGCCGCATTTATTTTATCCATATATCCATTAATTTCTACCTTGCTATCTCTAGGGATTGAAATTAAATCGATAGACTTATCATCTACATTAGCCTTAACAAGCATCAAAGTATCGGTCCTTGTTCCTGTATCTTCGCCAGTACTATCTACTCCAGCAAGAAGAAATAGAAATTCATCTCCATTTCCAGATATCCTATCATCAGAATCATTTTTAACAAAATTAATAACCAGTATTATAGAGCTGAACAAAACTACAAACATCAAAAATATAAGTATAGACTTAAGAATTCTTTTAAAACTTTTTTCCATATTTATCTCCTAATTAGATTATATGCCTTTTTAGCTAAATTAAAATGGTCCTTTTATAAATAAATAGTAAGGTGTGGAAGAGGTAATTATGTTAAATGAAAAATTAGACTTATATTTAAAAGAAGGATACTATCCTTTTCATATGCCAGGCTCTAAGAGAAGCAAAATACTAAGATCAGACCTTTCTTATAGGAGAGATTTAACTGAAATCTATGGCTTCGATAATTTAAATGATCCAGAAGATATTTTTATCCAAATGGAAGAAAGATTAGCCCAAATTTATAGGGTAAACAAAGCTATAATTTCTACAAACGGATCAACTTCTGGAATTCTTTCAACAATTAGGGCCTTGTGTAGGGATAATAAGAATATATTGATACAAAGATCTTCCCACAAGTCAGTATACAATGCTTGTGAATTAAATTCACTTAATGTTTCCTATACAAATATAGTAACTGACGAGCAATTAGCTATAAAGGATATAGATTATGAAAATCTAGAAGAGAAATTAAAGGAGAAAAATTATCAGGCTCTAGTCCTAACTTCCCCTTCCTATGAAGGCTACCTCCTTGATCTTAAGAGAATATACAAACTCTGCAGAGAAAATAATACTAAGCTTATCCTTGATATGGCTCACGGGAGTCACCTTCCACTGACGAATCTCTATGATAATTCTTTTGACCTTGCAATTACATCTTTTCATAAAAACTTATCTGCCCTAACTCCTTCTGCTGCAGTCCTAATCAATGATATGGAGTACTTTGATGAAATCAAAAGAAATATGGCAATATTTCAGACATCTTCTCCTTCATATGTAATTTTACAATCTATTGATGAAATGATAGAAAAGTTTGAAAGTTTTGATGAGCTTTATAAAAAATTAGAAAATAATTTAGACGATTTATACAAGTTGAAATTAGATAATATAAAGCTAATAGAAGATTCAAGAAAAGATAAGACTAAACTTCTTATATCTACTAAGAATACAAATATAAATGGAAGTGATTTAGAAAAACTTCTTAGAGAAGATAGAATCGAAATAGAAATGTCCTATCCAGACTACGTTCTTTTAATTTCTACAATATTTGATACTGAGGACGGATTTAATAGAATAAAGAAATCCCTAAGAAGGATTGATGGATTGTTAGGTGCGAAAAGAAAATCCTATAGTTTAGAACTACCAATCCCTCAAAAGAAATTAGAAATATATGAAGCTATAAATTGTAAGAAAAAATATGTAAAGGTAGAAAATTCTCTGGGAAAGATTGCAGGAGAATTTGTTTACGCCTATCCCCCAGGAAGTCCTATAATAGCTCCCGGGGAAATAATTGATGCAGAAATTCTAGCTACTATTAACTACATGTTAGACGATAATATCCATTTAAACATTAAAGGTGAATATATTTCCGTCATAATTGACAAATAAACAAAAAACTGTTATTATATTGTTAGAAAAGGAGAATATACATATGAAAAGAATTGTAACTTTAAATACTAGAAATCTCCACAAGAGCAAAAAACATGGTGGTTGTGGCGAATGTCAAACATCTTGCCAATCAGCATGCAAAACAAGCTGTGGTGTAGCTAATCAAGAATGTGTTAGCCAAAAAAATAAATAATTGTTTTTAGCTTATCTAGGATATTCTTAGATAAGTTTTTTATTGTAGGAATTTTGTTAGATTATTCTCAATTCCTAGTAAAATACTATAGTAAATATAAGGAGTAATAATGATTCACCAATACAAGGCCAAGGGCTTTAATATTGTTTTAGATATATACAGTGGTTCTGTCCACGCAGTAGATGATGTGACCTATGATATTATCGAAAAATACGAGTCTAAAGATAAAGAAGATATTAGAAAAAAAATAATTGAAAAATATGAAATAAGTAATGATCAATTCGAAGAGGCTTATGCTGAGGTTAAGGAATTAGAAGACGAAGGGCTTCTCTTTACTGACGACATATACGAAGATCTTTCAATTGATATAACAAATAGACCGACTACAATCAAGGCCCTCTGCCTAAACGTCGCTCACACCTGCAATCTATCATGTGAGTATTGTTTTGCAAAGGGAGGAAAGTATTCCGGTCCAGATGCTATTATGACAATAGATGTGGCCAAAAAAGCTATTGACTTTCTTTTGGCAAATTCCGGTAGCCACTACAACTTAGACATAGACTTCTTTGGAGGAGAACCTCTCCTAAACTTCGCCCTAGTAAAAGAAACTGTTGATTATGCAAGAAGTAAAGAAGAGGAATTTAATAAGCATTTTAATTTCACTCTTACTACAAACGGTCTTCTCCTAGACGATGAAGTCATAGACTATTTGAATGAAAATATGAAAAATGTCGTCCTATCTCTCGATGGAAGGAAAGAAAAGCACGACCAATTTAGAAAGACTCTAAACGGTAAAGGTTCATATGACGCCATAGTTCCTAAATTCCAAAACTTTGTAAAAAAACGTGGCGATAAGGAATACTACATGAGAGGAACTTTCACAGCAAATAATCTTGATTTTACAGAAGACTTGAAGACATATCTTGACCTAGGCTTTACTAGGACCTCCCTTGAACCAGTTGTAGGAAAATCTGATGAGCCTTATGCCCTAAAGGAAGAACACCTAGATAAAATCTATGATGAATACGAAAAACTTGCTGATATGTTAATGGAAAAAATTGATAAGAATGAAGATTTCATCTTCTATCATTACATGATTGATTTAGAAAATGGACCTTGTGTCCACAAGAGAATCTCTGGTTGTGGGTCAGGAACTGAATATATGGCTGTTACTCCAACAGGAGAGCTATACCCTTGCCATCAATTCGTAGGAAATCCTGATTTTATTATCGGAAATATAAGTGATGGAATCCAAAACAAGGACTTAGTAAATCAATTTAAAACTTGTAACTGTTATTCCAAAAATGAATGTAGGTCTTGTTGGGCAAATATGTATTGCTCTGGCGGTTGTGCTGCTAACTCCTACAATGCTACAGGTGATATAAATAATATCCATGAATATTCTTGTAAACTTTTTAGAAAAAGAATAGAGATGGCAATAGCGGTTAAGATATATGAATATATGAAAGAATCTGAAAAAGAATTCGCATAGAAAAATAGCGCCGATTAATACCGGTGCTATTTTTTAGATTCTTCTTTTTTAATTTTATTTTCTTTGACAATCTTGGTCTTGGAGAATTCTTCTCTTTCTTTCTCCTCTATACTTTGAGATATGGTCTTAATCATTTCCTTGTATTTTGGAATTTGAACCTTATCCAAACTATTTACTTTCTTGCTCGTCTTTTTAATTTCTCTATCCAAAGAATTAATTGTAGTATCAAGCTCAGCAAGCTTAAATATCTTGGATCTTAATTGATTAAAAGAAAGTATAGCCTCATCAAAACCAGCATTAGTTTCATAAAATGAATAGGATAAGTTAAGCTTTACATCTTCAAAGTGAATTTCAGATATTTCTGTCTGCATGAATTTATCAACTTTTAAGCTAATACTATTATCTATTGGCACAGTCTTTGATATGGAATCAAGATCCGACTCACCAATGCTTACCAAAACTTTTTTGAAATCATGGCTAACCTTTTTGATCGTCTCATTTACCTTTTCATTTAAATCATTACGTTCTTTTATCTTGGAATCATAAGCTCCAATCAAGGCCTTTCTCTTCTTATCGAGTATGTCGTATCCACCCTCTAAGAGATTTAGTTCTTCTTTTGCCTTGATTAGATTGGCCTTTGTAGCTGCAACATTATTCGTTTGCATACTATTCACCTATAAACTTATCTAGATTCTCTTTAGAAACTCTATGAAGCTCATTTCTTGGAAGGATTTTAAGAATTTCCCAACCTAAATCTAGAGATTCATCGAGTTCTCTATTCTCGTCCTTATCTTGGGCTAAGAATCTTCTTTCAAATTCATCTCCGAAACGTAAATATTTCTTATCAACATCGGACAAATCATCTTCACCAACAATTTGAGAAATATTTCTAACATCTTGGACTTTAGAATATGATTCATAAAGTTGGTTCATTAGGTCTTCATGGTCAGCCCTTGTATAACCTTCACCTATACCGTCCTTCATAAGTCTTGATAAGGAAGGAAGTACATTTATTGGAGGATAGATTCCCTTATTAGAAAGAGACCTGTCAATTACAATTTGTCCCTCTGTTATATAGCCTGTAAGGTCGGCAACAGGGTGGGTTATATCATCATTAGGCATGGTAAGTATTGGAATAAGAGTTACAGATCCCTTAACTCCCCTAATCATTCCTGCCCTTTCGTATAAAGAAGCAAGGTCTGAGTAAAGATATCCAGGATAGCCCTTCCTTGAAGGAACCTCTCCCCTTATAGATGAAACTTCACGTAGGGCTTCTGAATAAGATGTCATATCCGTAACTATTACTAGTACGTGATAGCCCCTCTTGTAGGCTAGATATTCAGCTGCTGTTAGGGCACATTTTGGAGCAACAAGTCTTTCCATTATTGGAGAATCCGCAAGGTTTTGATACATTACAACCTTATCACGAACACCTGCCTTGTTAAAGGCATCCTCGAAGAACATGGCTTCGTCTTTCTTAATCCCCATAGCAGCAAAAACAAAGCAGAAGTTCTCATCTGTCTTAAGCTTAGCTTGTCTTACAATTTGAGCTGCAATCTCGTTGTGTAAAAGACCAGATCCAGAAAATATCGGTAGCTTTTGTCCACGGATAAGGGTTGTTAGAGTATCAATAGAAGATATTCCTGTCTGGATGAAGTCTCTTGGGTACTCACGTGCTACAGGATTTAGGGGAAGTCCCTCTACTGAATATTTATCATCAGAGTAGATATCTCCTCCATTATCAATTGGCTCTCCTATTCCGTTAAAGCTCCTACCAAGTATTGATTCATCGAGAGGAATCTCTAAAGGCTTTTCATGAAAGCTTACTACTATATCATTTAAGGAAAACTCTTCTGTATTACCAAAAACTTCAATAGTTACAGTGTCATCATCAATTTTAACAACTTGACCTACAAAGTCCATCCCCAAAGCGTGAACAGAAACTACTGCCTTGTAGGCTACATCTGTAACTTTTTCTATCTCAATCATAGATGATTCAATTTTTCTAATCTTAGTATATTCTTTTCTCATCTATAAACCTTCCTTCACACTTACAAAATGATTGTTTATCTTTGAATTAAGATCAATAAACTTGTCTAACTCATCATTTTTTATATTATATTTCATTTGAGTAATCTCGTTAATTAGATTTGAATCATATATAGCCTTATGGCTAAGACCACCACTAATAGCTGCTTTACTCTTTTGATAATAATTATAAATAATGTCGAGCATCTTGACTTGTTTTTCAAGTGGTACATATTTATCAATATCATTGTAAGCATTTTGTTGTAAGAAGCCATTTCTTATAAGACCAGAAACATCTAATATGTTCTTTTGACTATTAGAAAGTGCATCTTCACCAACTAGCATCATGATAGATCTAACTTCGTCTTCTTCAAGAAGGACATTCATCAATTCATTTCTTATAGCAATTATGTCCTTACCCAGTCTTTCCTCATAGTAGGCTCTGATTTTTTCAATATAATTAGAATAAGAAGAAAGCCAGTTTATAGCTGGATAGTGTCTTGAATAAGCAAGCTTTCTATCAAGTCCTAAAAATACATTTACACATCTTCTAGTATTTTCTGTTACAGGCTCTGAGAAGTCTCCTCCTGAAGGAGATACGGCCCCGATAAGAGTAACAGAACCTTCGCTTCCGTTTAAGTTTTTGAAATATCCCGCTCTTTCATAAAATTGTGAAAGTCTTGATCCAAGATATGCAGGATAGCCTTCCTCGGCTGGGATTTCTTCAAGTCTTCCTGATATTTCACGTAAGGCCTCTGCCCATCTTGATGATGAGTCTGCCATAAGAGCTACATCATAACCCATGTCTCTAAAGTATTCAGCCATAGTAATACCAGTATAGATAGATGCTTCCCTAGCTGCTACCGGCATGTTTGAAGTGTTAGCAATCAAGATAGTCCTTTCCATAAGTCCCTTACCTGTGTTTGGATCTATAAGATCAGGGAACTCCTCAAGAACCTGGGTCATCTCGTTTCCACGCTCTCCACATCCAATATAAATTATTATATCTACGTCAGAATATTGGGCAAGCTGGTGTTGAAGCATGGTCTTTCCTGTACCGAATCCACCAGGAATTGCAACAGTACCTCCCTTAGCAAGAGGGAAGAAAACATCAAGGACCCTTTGACCTGTCTCAAATAGCTTCTCTATTGGCATATTAGCCATAACTGGTCTTTGATTTCTAACTGGCCAATATTGGTATAGTTTTTCCTCAACCACATTTTTTTCTGTCTTAATCTTTACTACAGTATCCTCAAGGGTGTACAAACCATCTTCTGCTACTTCAACAACTTCACCACTAACTTGAGTCATAAGTCTATGCTCGATAGTTTCAGTTTCTTTTATGGTAGCGTAGATGTCGCCTCTTTTAATCTTATCTCCAACCTTAACAGTAAGTTTGACATCCCATTTTTTCTCAGTATCTAGATTTTCAAATCCTATTCCTGAAGGAATAAAGGATCCATTTTTATCCATTATATTTTTTAAGGGTCTTTGGATACCATCAAACATGTTTCCAAGCATACCTGGGCCCAGTCTTACTGAAAGAGGTCTACCAGTTGGAATTATATCTTCATTTACTTTAAGTCCTGATGTATCTTCATAAACCTGAATTGTCGCAAGATCACCCTCAAGTGATATTACTTCACCTATAAGCTTTAGCTTACCAACTGAAACCATCTCACGAACAGTCAAGATTTTCGCATCTGTCGCAATTACAACAGGACCATTTATTGTTTTAATTTTTGGATTCATTAAAACTCTCACTTTCAAGAAGTTGATTTAGTTTTTTACCAACTTCATATTTCTTCTCTTTAAGCCTATTCAAATAAGTATAATTATATCTAAAATCTCTATCAAGATTTGAAATTATAAAACCACCAATATACTCATCATCGAGTACTTCTACATTAGGAAAGTCTATAAGCTTCTTGTCCTTTTCTAATACACTTATTATTACTTCTTTCTTAGATAAGCCAAGGTCTTCTAGAGCTTTATCTATACTTGAAGTTAGCTTGTCTTTATAGTCTTTAGTATTAGTAAAATCTCTAAGATTTTCTTTAATTCGTTTTGTCAAATCTTCCAATAGAGATTGTCTATAAAGAAATATATCATTTTTAGATTCAAATTCTTTCTTAGAAACATTCTCATTCTTTCTAGTCTCAGCAAATATTTGTCTATCCTTGACACTCTCTTCCAAGTGCTTTTCTAGCTCCGCCTTTTTATCTGAAACTAATTTTGAATTATCCTCTGTTGACTGATATAATTCTTTTTCACTTTTTTCTTTTTCTTCATCCCATACCATCTTTCTAAAGGATGAAATCTTTGCTTCTAGATCTAGCATTTTTCCTCCAATCAACCATCAATAACTACGATTAAAGGCTCACTTTTATTTTCTCTATAATAATCAACATCCTTGGATATATTATTATAAATTGTTCTACTTAAGATAAGAACAGCTAGATTATCATCACTTACAGAAGTCTTAAATTTACTAAGACTTTCTTCGATTCTATCTACCTGCTCTATTTCTATACCCCCAAGCCTAAACATAAGGTTTAAGCTTGGATCGTTACTTATTAATTTTGCCTTCATTTTATGCGTATAGGATTAGGATTGATATAATTACACCGAAGATAGCAATACCTTCTGCAAGACCTACGAAGATGATTGTTCTACCAAGGATAGATTGATCTTCTGAAATAGCACCAAGTGCTGCTGAACCTACAGTACCTACTGCATAACCAGTACCAATTGTTGCAAGACCTGTTGAGAGTGCTGCACCAATGTATTTTAGACCATCACTTGCTGCTGCACTTGTGCCAGCTTCTGCTGCTTTTGAGCTTGATGGGAAAAGAAGAACTATCATCATTACCATAATTGGTACAAATGTTGAAAGATTAAGCTTTAATGCTTTTCTAATCTTTGCCTTTGAACTATCTTCGTTTGTTTTTAATAGATATAAACCTGAATAAATTGTCATTACGACAACTGCTAATGCTAATAAAGCAATTTTAAAAATCATATTAACTCCTTATTTTTCTGTAATTGGTCTAAACTTACGACCATTTCCTTCATAGTACTTACTAAACATTTCGTAAAATTCTAGTCTTAGTCCTTGGATGAATACAATCATTCCTTCAAGACCTATTATCAGAACATTACCTAATATCAAAATTATTATTCCAATTATTCCACCACCTGCAAGTTTTGCCATGACTTCAAAGGCCATATACAAACCTACGTGGTTGATTGCGAAAGCTCCAACTCTTGTAAAAGACACTAAGTTAGAGAATACCGATAGTAGGGCCTCTACTATTGAGAATGAACTTTCTACATAATAGTCACCCTTGGAACTGTCATATAGCGGATATTCTCCCTCAATCCTTCTTGCTAGTGGCTGTTTAAATATTATCATAACTATTGATAACACAAGAATTATTATAGCTACCAGCATAGGTATTGGGCTTTTTCCTACTATATTAAGGATGATTAGTATAAAAGAAATCATCATCATAAGACCTGCTAGGCCTTCTTTTCCAAATATTCCTTCCTCTATATTATCTTGTTTTTTGACTTTGTTGAAGATTCCTATGATATAAGATATGACCATCAATACTACACCGAACGCTACAGATGCTATTAGTACAGTCATAATATTATCAAAAGGCTTGATCAACAATGTAGGTATCAGAGTCTCTATACCAAAGAATGAACCATACATCAATCCAAATATAGAAGAACTTATTCCTATTCTTCTTACCAGGCCGCCAAAGGTCTTGTTTATCTTGTCTACATAGAAGCTTAATAAAACAAATACTAATCCTTGTCCTAAATCACCGAACATCATTCCATACAACAATAAATATGTTATAGCGAAAAATGGTGTCGGGTCAATTTCGTTATAGTTTGGAGCACCGTACATGTTCACCAAAAACTCAAAAGGACGAAAGAGAATATTGTTTTTTAGTTTGGTCGGCGGTTTCGAGGAATAACTCCTATTGTTTATATTTACCTTAGTTTTGTCGTATTTTTCTTCAAGATTTTTGAAGTCATCGACTTTTGATTTAGGAACCCAGCCACTAAGGTAGAAGTACTTGTCCCCTTTTGCCATCTTATCTTTTATTTCGCTACTTTTTTCATAGTATTCGATAGTATGAGGAATATCTTCAATCAAATCCTCATTTTTATTCTTGATAGCTTCGATTTTCTCTTCTAGTTCTTTTATTTCTTTGTCAGTTTCTTCTAATTTCCTATCGATAGTTTCTAGATCATCAGACTCTGGAGTCTTTTTATCTATAAAACCCATAGTATTGACAGCTCTTTTAATATCTTCTTTGACCTGTTTAGGATAAACTAACAAATAATTTTCTTTGCTGTCAATATTTTTATTTTTCTTCTTAATTGCCAATTATTTGTTCCCTTCTTCTAAAATAGATGAGCTAATATCAGAAACTATATCTTCGCTATAATTCTCATAAATTCTGTCAAGCTTATCTTTCATTTGCTTATACTCATCTTCTATCTCTTTTTTCCTTAATTCACCCTCTGAAAGGATATTTGAGTAAACTTCATCAGATTTATCCTTAGTTAAGGATGAATATTTTTTATCAAGCTGAGCTATTACATCAAAGGTATTAGCTTTCTCATTAGAAACTATATTATCTGTATCAGTTCTCAATTTACTTGTTTCCTTATCAAGTGCTATAAGTTCATCAAGATATCCCAAAGAAATATCATCAAGGCTACCATCCAAGTGGAGAATCAATGAAGGCAAGTTGTCATAGTTATTCTTTAGAATATATCTACCATCCTTGCTTACTTCACCAAACCTATGATCAAAGTAGTTGAGATTTTTAATCTTTCTAATATCTATTCCATACCTATTAAGGACTTCTAAGTTATCCTTATACTCTTCGAGAATATTTTTTTCTTCGATTAATTTATTTTTCCTATCAATTAATGCCTTCAAGTCGTTGTATAAACTGTCAATATCGCTTTCAGAAATATGCTTTGGATTTTCACTAGCTGAAGAGTCTATTTTAAATAAATCTTTTAATAAGTTCAACTTATCAATAATAGACTTATCTGACCTTTCAAAGCTCGATATAGTTGATATATCTTCAGTCAATTCAACATTTTCTTTACTAGCCTTAATTGAGAAAGCTCTTGATGCTACTTGATTAAAGGCATCAACTGGTTCAATATCGCCTAATTCAATAATATCTTCTAGAAAATCATCGAGATTATTTAATCTAGAAGTAATATTGACAAGGTGCATTTTTTCTACTGCCATAATTACCTCACAATCACTAGTTCATATCTTTCAGAAAGAGTAAAGCTCTCATCAACCTCAAGCATACTAACTAAATTTTCGATATTGGTGTGGATAATGCTCATAGCAGATATTACATATAGAATAGATGATCTCTCTTTGATTATTTCATCTCTTGAAAGTTTCATCTTTCTCCTGCTGATTTTAATATGTGAATCCCACGCATTATCGAAAATACTTTTATACTTAGTACCATCAAGGTATTCATAGAAATCATCCATGGATAAGTTAGAAATCATCTTAAGCCTATCAGCGTTATAGCCCTTACCACCCTCAATCAAATAATTAAATATTTCATTATTGTTTAAATTGAAGAATTTCTTGAGTCTATAAAGCATTTCTAGGTTAGACAAGTTAATCAACTCACCCACAAAATTTTCTATAAGGACCCTCTCTTTTGCTTTAAACTTCTTAGCTAATTTGAGAAGATTTCTAAAATAAAATTTCATCAAAGCATTACTTGATAAAAAAATCAATGATTCATTGTCCATGTTTTCATTTATAAAGGGCAAGAGAGTTCTGTAATACTTACTATCTCTAAGCCCTTCAATAAATTCTTCTAAGGTCATGCCTACATCAATTTTTAAATCTTTGGAAAACGGATTTTGCTTTAAATTTAAAATATTTTTCTCCAAAGTATTGTTGAGTATACATTGTATTACTTCTTGAATAAGGTATATCTCATAAATACTGAAATATTCCTTAAAGAAGTCACTTTCAATACCTTCTAGAAAAAAATCTAAACTTTTTAATTCATCATAGAAATTCCTAAATAACTTTAATTCGACTTCCTTTTTGCCAGTCTCATTATTTAGAAAATCATAGTGCTCTTTAAGCAATCCTATTTTTCTTTCCAAATTGCTCTCATGAATTAATTTATTATAGAGATCGTCACTGGGTAGCTTTCCCATTTTTGCTTTCGCTTTAACAGTCACATCTCTCATAACAACCTCTTTCTTTTGATACATATTAATTTTATCACTTGAACTCGACATTTAAAAGCATAAAGAATAATCTCTATAAAGTATTGATAAATACAAGTTTTCGGAAATCTTTTTCAAATAAAGACAAAGCTTATATCAAATCGATTAAACTTTGTCTAATTTTGTCTATTCTACAAGCTCTCCTGAAATTGTAAACGATGTATTGTCTGTAATTTTAACCTTTACAATTTCTCCAATTAATTTTTTGCTAGCCTTAACGTGGACTAACTTAAAGGTGTCAGTTCTACCAGTAAGGATATCAGGATTGTTTTTACTTTCTGATTCTAAAAGGACTTCTACGGTTTTTCCTATATATTCTTTATTCTTCTCGTTAAATATTGGATAAATCGTATCTAATAGTCTATCAAACCTATCCTGAACTATTTCATCGTCTATTGGAGTTAGTTTTGCTGCCCTAGTTTTTGGTCTAGGTGAATACTTAAAGGTGAAGGCTGAATCAAATTCTATTTCTCTACATACCTTTAGAGTCTCCTTAAAATCCTCTTCAGTTTCAGTTGGGTAACCTACAATAATATCTGTAGAGATCGCAATCCCTGGAATTTCTTCCCTTAACTTCTTCGCTCTTTCTATATATTTTTCCTGATCATACTTTCTATTCATGTCCTTTAGGACCTTACTTGAGCCTGATTGTAAAGGTAAGTGGAAGTAATTACATATGTTATCATTATTTTTTATGACTTCTATTAACTCATCTGATAAATCTTTGGGATGGCTTGTAGTAAATCTCAATCTCTTAAGACCTTCAATCTGACTAATTTTTTCCAAAAGTTCTGGGAAGGTCATATCAAAATCAGCCTTATTGCCGTAGGAGTTTACATTTTGTCCTAACAGAGTTATCTCCTTGTATCCTTCCTCAACAAGATGCTCTACTTCAGCAAGAATTGCAGAAGGCCTTCTTGACTCTTCCCTTCCCCTTGATTCAGGAACTATACAATAAGAGCAGAAATTGTCGCAACCTGTCATAATATTTACAAAGGCTTGGAAGTCATTTAAGGTATTATAATTTACATAATCATCCTTTACATCATCTGTAGAAATATCTATGACTCTCTCATTTGTTTCTAGATATCTAAATATAAGGTCTACTAGGGAGTTGATGTTTTTTGTACCAAAGATAATATCTACTTCCTTATGGTCTTTGATAATTACTTCTCTTGCGGTTGATGTTTGCATCATACAACCTGATACGGCGATAATTTTTTCGGGATGTTCTTTCTTTAGTTTCTTAAGGGAAGAGACTTGACCGTAAAGCTTCAGCTCAGCATTTTCTCTTACTAGACATGTGTTAAATAAAATAAAATCCGCACTTGACCTATCTTCTGTCTTTGTATATCCTAAATCTTCAAGTATATAAGATATTCTTTCAGAATCGTGCTCATTCATTTGACAACCAAAGGTTGTTATATTGTATGTTTTGCCCTTAAAATAATCTTTGTATTTTTCTTTAACTTTCATATTACTCCATTCATGAAAAAAGGAGATGATTTAATCATCTCCTCTTAGTCTTCTAAGATTTATTCGTCTTCGCCTTCTAGTAATCCTTCACTACCTTGTTCAGATAATGCTTGTTCTAGTAGGTTACCTAAATTGTTATTTAGATCGTCATCACCAAATGAAGCAGAATTATCTCTTTCTGGTCTTCTTCTTGGTCTATCATTGTTTCTTGGAGCTCTCTTAGCTCTTCTTTCTGGTCTTTCTGGAGCTTCCTTAAGAGCTTTAATGCTTAGGCCAACTTTTTCTTCATCTGTATCGATGCTTATGATCTTAACTTCGATTTCATCACCAACGTTAAGCTCATCAGATGGCTTTTCAACATGTTCCCATGAAATTTCTGAAACGTGAACTAGTCCTTCAACTCCGTCTGCTACTTCAACGAAAGCACCAAAGTCAAGTAGGTTAACAACCTTACCAGTTACAACATCACCAACTTCGTGTTGGTTAACGAATGCTTCAAATGGTTTTTCTAGAAGTTGTTTACGTCCAAGAGAAATTCTGTTCTTTTCTTGATTTAATTTTAGAATTTTAACTTCGATTTCATCACCAACGTTTAGTACATCAGATGGGTGTTCAACTCTGCTCCAAGCGATGTCTGATACGTGTAGGAGTCCATCAAGACCATTTACTTCAACGAAAGCACCGAAGTCTGTAAGCCTTGCAACTTTTCCAGTTACTACTTGTCCTTCTTCAAGTTCTTCCCATAGTCCGTCAAGTTCATCTTCAACTACTTCT
This sequence comes from Anaerococcus prevotii DSM 20548, assembly GCF_000024105.1. GTDB lineage: Bacteria > Bacillota > Clostridia > Tissierellales > Peptoniphilaceae > Anaerococcus > Anaerococcus prevotii. The sequence continues at coordinate 1,092,634 of NC_013171.1, forward strand.
TTTCTAGAAAGAACTAGTCTATTTTTTCTTTCATCGATGCTGATGATTTTTAGATCCCACTCTTCTCCAACGAATTTCTTGAAGTTTTTAACAAAGTATGTTGCGATTTGGCTTGCTGGAACAAATCCATTTATTCCTTCAACATTAACAGTAAGACCACCCTTGTTGAATCCACTTACTACTCCGTGAACTAACTCATCATTTTCAGCCTTTTCTGCTAGGTCTTTCCATACCTTCATACCTTCAACTCTTCTTGTAGAAAGTGAAACATTGCCTTCACCGTCATCTAATTTGATAACGAATACGTCAATCTCATCACCTACGTTAAAACTGTTTTTTGGATCTTTTGCTTCTTCTTCTGTCATTTCGTCTAGTTTGATAATTCCGTCAGCTCTAAATTGAATGTCAACGAATACTTCATCATCCTTAACATCAATAACTGTACCCTTTACGATTTCCTTTGGGTAAATCTTCTTTAAACTATCCTCTAGACTGTTCATAAATTCTTCTTTTGTGAATTCATCCATACTACTTACTACCTCCTCGATAATCTCATCAGGTGTAGAGGCACCTGCGATTATACCAACTTTTTTAAATTTAGAGAGCTTTTGCAAAGGTAGATCTTTAACAGTTTCAATCCTAAAAACATTTTTACAATACAGATTAGCTACTTGATATAGCTTATTTGTATTAGAACTATTAAAACCACCAGCTACAATCATGCAATCAACTTCCTTAGCTAAGGATTTGGCTGCTTCTTGCCTATTTTCAGTTGCTTTACATATTGTGTTTTCTATTACTACACTATCATTATTTTCTTTTAACTTGTTAGCAATATCATAAAAATAATCAAGCCTATTTGTAGTTTGACTAACAACATAAAGCTTGTTATTACATTTTATATTTTTTGCTTCAGTCTCATCTGAAACTATTATACCATTGTTTAGGAAAGATTCCATAGCAATTATTTCGGGATGCGTTTTATCTCCAACAATAACCACCTGGTATCCATCATTTTCTTTTTCTATAATCTTTTTGTATATATTGTTTAGTACTGGACAAGTAGCATCCACTACTTCGTTACCGTTTGCTAAAAGTCTTTCTTTAAAGTCGGCACTTTCTCCGTGCGCCCTTATAAGAACTGTAGAATCTTTTATCTTTAGAGCTTCTTTTTTATCAACAACTTCTAGTCCTTCATTTTCTAATTTCTCGACTAATTGCGGATTATGTATCAAAGGTCCTACACAGTAGCGCTCGCCTTCATTCTTTATAGCTTCTTCGGCAAGCTCCACAGACCTTCTTACACCACCGCAAAATCCTGAATAATTTGCAATAATTATTTCCATTGATTCTCACTTTCCACAATTGTGTGATGCTCATAGATTTTATCATAAACCCTATCTGTCATCTTCTTCATAGCTTCTTTGTTCTTTAGAGAAGCGAATTCACTAACAGCTATAGGTTTTTTTATCAAAATTTCACTTTTCCTAAATGGTTTGTAAGTAGAAATTATCTCTACTGGCATAATATCTGCCTTAGCTTTTAAGGCGACAAATGCCACACCATCTTTAACATTTTCTCTCTTAACTTCCTTAACCCTAGTTCCTTCAGGAAAAATTCCGAGAATCTTTCCTTCATTGACCAAAGCTACTGAAGCCCTCAAAGCTTTTAAGTCACGCCCAAATCTATCTACTGGAAAGGCTCCAAGAGCTTTTAGAAATCCACCTACAAAAGGCTTATCAAAAAGTTCTTTTTTCGCCATAAAATAGATTCTTTGAGGTAAACTTATTGCTAAAAATATCGGATCCAACAAAGACTTATGGTTGGCGCATACGATAACTTTATCAGTTTCTTCGATATTTTCAAGACCCTTAACCTTTATTCTAAAAATAGGAAAGCATATGATTTTTAAAAGCACTACTAAAAAATTATATAACATCTTCACCATCCATCATATTTAATATTGCTTCTATCGTCTCTTCTATATTTAAGTCAGAGTTATCAATCAAATGAGCGTCTTCTGCCTTTCTCAAGGGAGAAGTTTCTCTACTTGAATCATATTCGTCTCTTGCTATGATAGATTTTTCTAATTCATCTAGACTTAAGCTAGATTCGTTTTGTTCAAATCTTCTCATAGCCCTTACCCTTGGACTGGCTGTTAGGAAAAACTTGTACTTAGCATTAGGAAAAACTACCGTACCTATATCCCTACCATCTAGAATAAAACTAGTATTTTGAGCAATTTGTCTTTGCATATCTACAAGTTTTCTTCTAACATCTTCATTAGCAGAAACCCAGGATACGTTTTTAGTCACTATATCACTTCTTATTTCCTTACTAACGTCATCACCGTTAAGGAAAATAGCTCCCTCATTAAAATCAATTTGAATATTTTCTAAATTTTTAATAATTTTATCTAAGTCTATTTCTTTTATTTCATTATCTAAGAAATATTTGGTAACTGCTCTATACATAGAACCGGTGTTTAGGTATTCAATCCCTAACCTATCAGATAATTTCTGGGCAATGGTCGATTTGCCAGAGCCACTTGGTCCATCAAGTGCGATTATATATGTCATATCTTCTCCTTTATATCAAGACTTGCTGCATAGGCTGTAGTGAAGGCAATCTGTAAATTAAAACCTCCTGTTAGAGCGTCAATATCCAGGACTTCTCCTATAAAATATAAATCCTTAACTAGTTTTGATTCCATAGTTTTAGGATTAATTTCTTTTAGATCAACTCCTCCACTAGTTATTACAGCATTGTCGAAATTTTCTTTTTGACTCATTTTTAAATCAAAAGCTTTTATTGAGTCCAATATACTCTTTCTATCTTCTCTACTTACTTCACTTACTTTCATGTCTTTATTAATTTTTAATCTATCTAATAAGATTGATACTAGCTGATCATTTAATAGTAAATTTAAAACATTTGACAAATTCTTTCTACTATTATCTTCAAAGATGGATATTAATTTTTTATCAAGCATCTCATAAGTATATTCAGGAAGAAAATCTATTGATAAAATTTTCAAATGATCCCTTGCCGCCAGAGCTTGAATTTTAATGGCAGCTGGCCCTGTAATGAAGTTTGGGGTAAGCATTATATCCCCTCTTATCTCATAAGTTTTTTCCATCGTTTTTAGACAAAGTTTCTTATCAGATAGACTTAAGGCCTTTACATTTATCCTATCCTCTAGATAAAGGGGCATAAGAGAGGCTTTTGTATTTATTATCTTATGGCCAAAGCTTCTAGCAAAAGTGTATCCATCTCCTGTTGAGCCTGTTTTGAGATAAGTTCGGCCGCCTGTTGCAATAATTAGGCTATCAAACTCATATTTTCCCCTAGATGTTTCTAGCAAAAAACAATCTGATTTTTCTATGTTTTCAACCTCAGTCTTTGGGATAAATCTAATTCCTTTTTCTCTAATCAAACGTTCAAACAGACAAATAATTTCACTAGATCTCGAAGATTTAGGAAATACCTTACCGTCTTCTTCTATTACTGTTTCGATACCTTCCTTATTCAAAAAATCAATCATGGAAAAGTTGTCAAATCTAGAAAATGCAGAGTATAAGAAATTCTTATTCCTTATGATATTTTCCAAAAATTCATCGTAATACTTGGCGTTTGTTACATTACATCTTCCATTTCCTGTAATTTTAAGCTTCTCACCTATTTGATTGTTTTTGTCTAATAAGTAGACTTGGTTATTTTCATTTTTTATATTTATAGCTGCAAAGACTCCCGCAGGGCCTGCACCTATTATCCCTATCTTTCTCATATATAAATTTTACCATAAAAAAAGAGATAGACCCCTATCCCCTAGTTTTTCTTACAAAATCCATCTCAGCCTGATCAAAGTTTCTTTTCTCGTAAGGCTTCATACCATCAAGCTTAATAGGCCCTATGCTGATTCTTTTAAGCATCTTAACCTCGCTTGAAAAGTAGGCGAACATCCTTCTAATCTGCCTGTTATATCCTTGATGAATCGTAACTTTGTAAGTTTTACTTGTCTTATCAATGAGTTCTATCCTAGAATCAGAAGTCATTTCAGAATCTCCTATGTCAATCCCTGACTCGAATTGTTGACATTCTTCCTTATTTAATAATCGGCTCACCCTTACTATGTAAGTCTTATCAAGCTTCTTACTAGGATGAATTATTTGATTAGTAAAGATCCCATCATTTGTAATAATTAATAGACCCTCACTATCTTTATCAAGTCTTCCCGCAGCGAAAAATCTCTGATCTAATTTTACTAAATCATTTAGGTCACGGTCATTGTAGGGGTCGAAGTTACTCGTAATATAGCCTCTTGGTTTATAGAGTTTGATATAGATTTTTTCTTCGATTTCCAGAACCTTTCCGTCAATTTCAACTACATCAGAGTCTTTTATATCAAGGCCTAGCTCATGGGTTGTTTCGCCATTAACCTTAACTTTCCCTTTTTTTACAAGATCATCGGCTTTTCTCCTTGAAGTGTATCCACTACTGGCTATATATTTATTAATCCTCATAGCTATCTCCCTCTAAGTCGATTTCTGGCAATTCTTCTAGGCTTTTTATGTTAAAGTATTTTAGAAATTCTGTTGTAGTGATATATATAATAGGTTTGCCAATCTTATCAAGCCTTCCATTTTCTGCAATAAGTCCCCTAGCTATCAAAGAATCTATGGTCGATTGAGAGTTCACTCCCCTTATTTTATCAATTTCAGCTCTGGTAATGGGCTGTTTGTAAGCAATAATTGATAGGGTCTCTAAAGTTGAAGTTGAAAGCTTTTTTTCAGATTTTTTGATTACCTTTTCAAAATACTTGTCATGGCAACTTCTCGAGGTGAATTGAAAAGACTTATCGAATTGTCTAATTATAAGGCCGGACTTTTTTGAATTTCTTTCCTCTATCAACTCTTCAAGGGCAACCTTAATATCCTTCTTAGCAAAGTCGAAAATTATAGCAGAAAGATCTTCCAAATCAATAGGCTCTGCCCAAATATATAAAATTTCTTCAATTAGTCCTTTAAGATATTCCTTATCCATATTACCTCTTTATAACTAAAAAAGAATTTAGACCCTTGGCCTCTAAGCTTATTTCCTTTAGTTTGACTAGTTCTAGAAGGGCTAGGAATGTAGCTATACACTCAGCTTTGTTTTTAATCCTGTCCGTTAGAGAAGATAGATCCAATTTTTTCGTGAAATTCAATGTCTTTTTGATCTTTTCGACATAAGCATTTACATCTTCCTGCTTAATGCTTTTGACTATGGATTTTTCTGATTTTTTCTCCAAATTAGCCATTAATTTTCTAAACTCTTGAGTCAGAATATTGATATCCTTATCGATCTTTACTTCTTCATATCTTTCAAATTGACTGAGGTCTTCTTGATATTTGCTGTAGATTTTTCTAGCCTCATCTTCCATAAGCTTGAAATCATCTTCAACAGATTTTATTTTCTTGTAATATATTAGATAAGAAAGAAATTCCTCTTCTAGGTCATCATCCCTATCTTTAGGCATTAATTTATTGGCCTTAATAGTCAAAAGAATAGACGCTATATAAATAAACTCAGACAAATTTTCTATATCATCATTTAGTTTATTAATTTCTTCTAGGTAAGAATTCGTAATCTCTTCAAGTTCTATATCGTAAATATCTATTTTCTTTTTCTCAATTAGTTTTAGAAGTAAATCAAAAGGGCCCGTGAAGGCCTCTAGTTCTATATTTAATCTAGTCTCGCTCATTTATAATTTTCTTCGCATATAAAACAGCTATAATGCTTTTTGCATCTGTAAGCTCTCCATTTTCTATCATATTATACAAATCATCGATAGAGTAGGAAAAGGCCATGACATTTTCATCTTCATCTTGTTCTAGCTCAGATTTTACCAAATCATTTGCTATAAAAAATGATAATTTATCATTTGTAAATCCTGGTGATGCGTACATGTCGAATAGGTAAGAGATATTTTCAGGAAAATATCCAATTTCTTCTTGAAGCTCTCTTTTAGCTGTCTCAATTGGAAGCTCATTACTTTCCACTAGACCTGCAGGAATTTCTAGTGTCACTTTATCTATAGCTTTTCTGTATTGTTTTACCATCCACAACTTACCTTCATCATCGAAAGCTATGATTCCTACACCCTTTTGATGGTCAACAATTTCTCTTTTAGAATACTTTTTATTTTCAAGCTCAACTGTATCCACTCTGAGTTTTAGAATCTTTCCATCATATATAGTATCAGATTTTATAGATTTTTCATAAAATTTATCTTCACTCATTTCTTAAATCCTCCGCCATTTGTAACATCTCTTCTGCAGATTTTTTGCTGGTAGCCGTTATATCTACACCACTTATCATCCTAGCAATCTCTAAGCTACGATCACCATTAGATAGTTTCTCTGTTCTGCTTATAGTAAAATCTTCGATATCTTCTTTCTTGATAAGAATATGGTTATTAGCAAGAGAGGCAATTTGAGGCAAATGGCTAATTGCTATAATTTGTCTCTTTTTTGATAAATCTAGGATTTTCTCGCCTACAACTTGAGCAGTTCTACCACTGATTCCTGTATCTATCTCATCAAATATCAAGGTATCCACTGTGTCGGCATCAGAGAATACTTCCTTGAAGGCAAGCATAATTCTAGATAATTCTCCACCAGAAGCAGTTTTTGATAGAGGCTTTAAGCTATCTCCCTTATTCGTACTTATTAGAAAATCTATATCGTCAAATCCATTTGATCCAAGACTTTCCTTTCTTTCAATATCTATCTTAAATTTACCATTTTTTATATCTAATTCTTTTATAGCTTTGTTTATCTCTGCTTCAAGGATTTTACTTTTATTCTTACGGATTTCACTTAATTGTAAGGAATAATCTGACAAGTCCTTATTTATTTTAGACCTATCTCTGTCAATGGTAGTTCTCAATCCCTCAATCTCGTTAAGTTCTTTTATTCTTTCTTTAATATTATCATAGTAGCCTTTAATGTCTTCAATAGTAGATCCATACTTTCTCTTTAGACTAAAGAGGGTCTGATTGATCATATCCAATTCATACATTCTCTCTGGATCTTGCTCTAGAGAAGATTCATATGAATCTATATCTTGATAAGCATCATTTATTAGTTCTGATATATTGATAAGGCTCTTATAGATATCTTCAATCTTCTCGTCAACTGAAGTATAAGAAGAAATCTCAGAAATACACTCGTTTATTAAGCTTGTCATAGATACTTGACCAAATTCGCTCGAATCGATATATTCTTTAATCTTATTGGAAGAGTTCATGATAGATGAAATATTGTTGAGCTTTTGATACTCTCTATCTAGACTTTCCTCATCCAGATTAAATATATCGACTTCTTCAATTTCATTTATCTGATAGTTGATCAAATCTCTTTCTCTAGTAATTTCTTCTTCAGATAAATCTAGCTTATTAAACTTATCTAATAATTCTAATCGCTGTTTATATAGTTTACTTAAGTTATCCCTAATATCTTTGCTTTCAGCATCATTAGTAAAATTATCAATCAAATCAATATAATTTGCGCTGTTCATAAAAGAATTACTATCGCCCTGCTTGTAGATATCCATTAAGATATGAGAAATATCCTTTAAACTATTGAGATTTGTAATCCTCCCATTCACCCTTATACTAGATGATTTTTTGCTAATAGTTCTTGTTATTATTAGCTTATTATCATCAAAAGATACATCCATATCGCAAAGTATTGCTTTAATCTCAGAGTTAACTTCAAAAACTCCCTCGATTATTGTCTTATCAGCAAATCTTCCAATGCTATCCTTATCCGCCCTTGCTCCCAAGCAAAGATTGATTGCTTGAAGTATCAGGCTCTTACCAGATCCTGTCTCACCTGTTAGTACATTGAAACCTTCTTCAAAATATATATGGTTTCTTTTTATTATTACAAAATTGTCTATAAATAGCTCTAAAAGCATTATTTTATAAGACTCCTCAAGTCTTCTATTAATAATTCAATCTTTTCTTCAGAGGTTGGAGTTATAAAAATTGTATCAATTCCAGTAACAATCCCACCAACATTCTCAAGCTTTTCATTTGTTATATAGGCACCGCATACAGTCGCACAATATGAAATTGTCTTAATAACTATAAGGCCAGAAGTTTTCTCAATAGATAATACAGATTCTTTGAAAATCTTTTCCATTCTTTCTGTAAGTGTATCATAGACTGTATCTACAACTGTATACTTGTACTCATAATCATCAGTTTGAACTTTAGATATCCTAAGTTCCTTGATGTCTCTGGATATAGTCGCTTGTGTGGCATCGACCCCGTGATCTTTTAACATCTCTGACAATTGACTTTGGGTCTTCACGTCATTATTTTGTATTATATCTAAAATTAATCTTTGTCTTGTGTATTTTTTCATAATCGCCTCTAATATTTTCTATTTGTTAGAAATTCGATTAGAAATAAAAGAAAATCATTATTTTCTAAATCTTCAATTTCTTTTTTACATTTACCATTAATTTCAGCTAGAAATTTTTTACTAGAATCGAGATCCTTTAAATTTAATATATTAATCTCATCTTTGAAGTCTTCTTCTAATAAATCGTCCTGAATCTGAAATCCCAAGCCTAAATAATATGAATATCTTTCAAGCTTAGCTATAATTTCCTCATCATAACCATTGACAATACCTGCTGCTACTATAGCCCCCTTGAAGAAATCTCCAGTTTTCTTATCATATACTTCGACTAAGAAGTCTTCAGCATAAGATTTTCTTCTCCTAAGGTCTAAGATTTGTCCAGTAATCATCCCATCCTTGCCAACTTTTTTCATTAAATAAGAAGCTGCCTTTAGATAAGAAGGATCCTCTAACGAAACATCCATCATAAGCATACTTGCTTCACTTAGGAGAGCATCTCCAGTAAGTATTGCCAAATCCTCGCCATAATGTTTGTGAACACTTTCCTTTCCACGTCTATAATCATCATCATCCATGGCTGGCAAATCATCATGAACAAGGGAATAGGCTTGAATCATCTCTATTGCTAAAGCAAATAGTAAATCGTTTTTACTGATTTCATTTGTATGTAATCTTCTATTTTCTAAGAACAAGCTTGCACGAATTCTCTTACCAGAATCAGCTGCATAAAGCATGGCTTCATTAATTTTAGAATCTTCAGAGAAATACTTTTTCATTTCCTCGTCAATTATTCTCTTATTATAGGCTAGTCTATTTTCATATTTTTCGTAAATCGTATTATTCATCACTTGTTATCGTCTCTACCTTTGCTTTATACTCGTTAAGTCTTTCTTCTAGTTTCTTATATATATCACTAGCTTTTTCATAAATCTTAATACTCTCATCGAGATTGTCTTTGTTATTTTCCAACTTTTCTAAGAGCTCTTCTATTTTTTCGAAATTTTCTTCTATTGACTTATCAATCAACTACTTCCACCTTTACTTTTCCATCGCTAAATTCTATAAAAGCAATATCAGATTTTTTAAGAGAATGTTTAGAGAATACTATATTACCCATATTATCTTTGATATGAATATTATTTTTGCCAATTTCTATTATATCATTGAACCTCTTTAACTCTGATGAAATAAGCCTTAGTCTTTGCTCATTATATGACAAGTTTGACTTTAATTTTATATCTAAATCTTTTTTTAGATAAGTAAGACTATTTATTTTTTTATCAATCTCCCTTAAAGGGCTTTGTCTCTCCAGTTTTTTTCTCGTCTTAAGAAGTTTATATTCATAATCCCTAATCCTAGATAGGGTTATTTCACCCATTTTATCAATAGTATTTTTCATTTCTTTAGAGATATTAGAATAATTTTTAATCACATACGATCCTGCTTCTGTTGGAGTCTGTAGACTCAAATCCGCTACTAAATCCAGAAGAGTTTGATCGATTTTGTGTCCTATAGCTGAGATTATAGGAGTTTTGGCTAGAAAGCTAGCCTCTATTACTAATCTATCGTTAAAGGATGAGAGATCTTCACTAGATCCTCCACCTCTAGTAATAACAATTAAATCAAGATTTCTACCATCTAGTGTTTCAATTGCCTTTTTAACCATAAGCGGAGAAGACTCGCCTTGCACCTTTACAGGACATAGGTATATGTGCATATCATTTGGCTTTTGATTAATAACAGATAGAAAATCTACAATAGCCGCACTTTCGTTAGAAGTAATTAGCCCAATTTTTTGGGGAAATTTAGGTATTTCTTTTTTCTTTTCTAAATCAAAATAACCTTTTTTCCTAAAATCTTCCTTCATTTGAAGAAATTCTATATATTTCTGAGAAAGGCCTTTTTCCTTGATTTCGTTTACTGAAATGACAATCCTCGAGGAGTAGTTGTTAAAGATTACAGTTCCTTTAACTAGCACATCCTTGCCTATTTCCACAGAAAAATCTATATCCTTATCCTCATAATAATAAATTACACAATCTATAATATCCCTATCTTCTTTTAGAGAAAAATATAAATGGGAATTATTGATCCTAACGTTCGATAATTGCCCATTTATATAAAGATTTTGGAATATAGGATCGTGTTTTATATTGGATTTGAAATATTCGTTAAACTGCTTAACACTAAGTGCTTTTCTCATTTTCCATCTTTTCTAACGATTGACCCTAAGATAGAATTTACTAGCTTATAATCATCTTCATCTGAGTACTTCTTAGCTAGATTTACTGCTTCGTTGATTGAAACTGATACTGGTATATCCATAAAATACATCTCGTTAATGCTTAGGTATAAAATCGATCTTAGTACCTTGGATAGTCTCTTGCGTTTGCTGTCAAGATTAGAAGTAAGCTTTTCATCAATGCTAGAGAAATTATTTAGAAAAGATGATATAGACTTTCTTACAAAATCTTCATCGGTAAGGTCTAATTCTTCAAGAGCCTTATCTATATCTTCAATTTTACTAATACTGTCTTGGTAGATGAGTTTAAAAACCCACTCTCTTTGTTCAACCCTATTCATTATATTTCTAAATTACCGACATTGACATCGACTCTAGTTACAGAAATACCTGTCATATTCTCAACTATATTTTTAACATTTTCTTGTATTTTCTTAACTGTCTTTCTCACATTAATATTTCTATCAAAGTTAACATCTAGAGTGAAATGTAGGTTTTCCCCGTGTTTTTTTACTTTGCTTTTAGAATTTCTCTTGTGGAGTCTAAAAGACTTATCTTGATTGTCCTCACAGTATACACCATAGACATCACTTGCTGCTGCAACTGCTATTTGATCAAGGATTTCGTCTGCTATTTTGACTGATCCGTTTATGAAACTTCCTGACATTATTTACTCCTTATACTCTTGATAGGTAGTCTCCAGTTCTAGTATCAATTTTGATTACGTCACCTTCATTTACGAAAACTGGAACTTGTATAACTGCCCCTGTCTCAACTGTTGCTGGTTTTGTGACATTTGTAGCTGTATCACCTTTGATGGCTGGCTCTGTTTCTTCTACCTTAAGTTCAACAAAGTTTGGTGCTTCGATTTGAAATGGTTTACCTTCATAGAATTTAATTTGAACTGGTTCATTTTCTTTTACATAAATAATCGCATCTTTAACCGCTTCATATTCAATACCGATTTGTTCAAATGTTTCTGGGTCCATAAAGTAATAAAGTTGGCCATCATTGTATAAATATGACATTTCTTTAGTTGATATTACAGCTTGTTCGAACTTTTCATTTGGGTTAAAGGTTACATCCTTAGCCCCACCATTCATTACAGATCTAATCTTAGCACGAACGAAAGCTGCTCCCTTACCTGGTTTAACGTGTTGAAAATCAACTATTTGATAAACATCATTATCATATACAAAAGTTACGCCTTTTCTTAAATCATTTGCTGAAATCATATATCCTCCTACGCATGTTTCTTCTATTATTATACCATATGAACTTATATTTTTAAAACTATTAGTATTTTACTAGTGGCTATAATTTATTTATAAGCCTATTTAATGTATAATTAAGATGGTGATATTATGAAAAAACTTGCAATTATTTCTGAATTTAATCCATTTCACAATGGACACAAATATTTAATAAACAAGGCAAAGGAAATTACAAAAACAGACTTAGCTATTAGCTTAATGAGCGGTGATTTCGTTCAAAGAGGTGAAGCGAGTCTTATAGATAAGTATTCTAGAGCTGACGCTGCCTTAGATAATGGCTTCGACCTTGTTATAGAGATGCCTAACTTTATATCTCTGCAATCAGCGGAGTTTTTCTCCTACAAATCCATCGAACTTTTAAACAAATTAAAGATAGACTATCTTGCTTTTGGAATAGAGAATTTAGATAGTGAAGAATTTCTTGATATTTCAGCTAGGTTAATAAAAGATAATGATAGATTGGAAGAATTAACTAAATATTATATTGATAAAAAATATTCATTTACTGAAGCAAAGTACCTTGCTCTCAAAGACTTCCTAGGAAGAGAGGATTTTATAAGTTCTAACAATATCCTTGCCCTCGAGTATATGATATCAATTAGTAAAATCAACCCAAATATTATGGCAATTCCTATTAGAAGGCTTGGAGCAAATAACCAAGACCTAGATATAAAAGATGAAAAGTATGCCTCATCTACATCAATAAGAAGGAATCTTTCTGGAAATATAGAAAAACTTATGCCTTCCTCTTCCTATCAAAAATTAAAATCTTTTCAAAAAAATTATGGGCTAGCCAATAAGGAGAATCTTTTTGAGATTTTCAAATATAAATTTATGATTGAAGAAAGTCAAATGCAAGATTCCTTGTGCTATGAGGAGGGTCTAGATAATTATTTCAAGACCTTGTTAAAAGATTCGCCCACCTACGATGAATTTATTGAACTTGCTGTATCAAAGCGTAATACAATGGCGAGGATTAAGAGATTAATGTTAAACTATATACTAAATAATAAAAAATCTCTTAATGATCTTGATTATAATTTTGTTAAAGTTCTTGCTTTTAATGAGAAAGCTACAAAACTTTTTAGAGATATTAAAAAAGAATTGAAAATTGTTATAAGAAAGTCTGATATAGAAGCATTAGACCACGACGATCTTCTTGTGTACGAAAACATGCTAAGGGCAAGCAACCTCTACTCACTCCTAATAGATAGACAGTTTAATACAGACTTCACTAGAAAAATTTCTATTAAAAAAACCTATGAGGCCAATTAGCTTCATAGGTTAAGTTTTACTTATTTTCTAAAATTGTTCTTCTATTCTTTTCAAGTTGGTTAGCAAGTTGACTGAAGTTTTCAATAGAGCCTTGGAATAATCTATCAACATAAGCATAAGATTGTTGTCTAATCTTGTCAGCTTCTATGTTTGCCTCTTCGATTATTCTTTCCGCTTCGTTCCTAGCTTCTCTAGTTATTTCATTTTCTGAAACTAGTTGTCTAAATTTATTTCTAGCTTGCTCTTTTATATTGTTAATTTCATTTTCCGCTTCATTTAATCTACTATCTGCCTCACTCTTGGCCTCACTGATAATCCTATCTTTCTCATCAGTTACCCATTGAGCTTGCTTGATTTCTTCTGGTAGAGCATCCTTCATCTCATTTAATAATTCATAGATTTCATCTGGATCTACAGAAACTTTTCTAGAAAATGGTACAGATGAAGATTCATCCATCACATCTTCCATCTCATTAATCAAGTTAATTAATTTATTTTGTGCCATAACTTCCCCCTAATATTCAAACTTCACTTTAATTCTTTCTTCGACTTCTTTACTTACAAAAGAGGATACATCTCCCTTAAATGTTGCTACTTCCCTAACTCCACTTGAGCTTATAAAAGAATAGTTAGGATTGCTTAGAAGAAATATAGTCTCTAGACCGTCCATAAGCTTTGAATTAAACATAGCTATATTTTTCTCATACTCATAGTCAGTTACTTCTCTTAAGCCCCTTGCAACTATCTTGATGTCATTTTCTTTTGCAAAATTAACCAATAAGCCATCAAAAGATGATATACTTACATTTTCGATTCCATCTTTAATCATTTGCTCTTTAATGATTTCTTCTCTTTCTTCCAGAGAAAAGACAGATTTTTTATGTTCATTAATTAATACAGCTACGACAACTTCATCGAACATCTTGGAAAGTCTCTTGATTATATCAATATGCCCAAGAGTCAATGGGTCGAAGCTACCTGGATAAATAACTTTCATTTGCTTTGTATATGTTTACTTGTTTCCTTCCATAAGATTTTTCCTTAATAAGGGTTAATTCTCTCATATCAGAAAAATCTAATTCTTTATCAGATTCTGTTATTATTATACCTTCATTGGTTAATAATTCATATTCTAATATTAGCTTAACAGATTGCTTTACTAAATCGCCCTCATAGGGAGGGTCTAGAAATATGTAGTCAAAGCTAGACCCACAATCCCTATATTTTTTCAAAGCTTTTTTAAAATCCAGCCTATCTACACTTACATTAGAAGCCTTAACTTTCTCTATATTTTTATTTAGGATAGAAAAAGTAGAGGAGTTTCTTTCGTTAAATGTTACTTCACGAGCTCCTCTTGATAGAAACTCTATTCCCATCTGTCCAGTTCCAGAAAATAGGTCCAAGGCAGAGAAGTTATTCCTAAATGGATAGAGCATATCAAATATAGCTTCTTTTACTTTATTATCAGTAGGCCTAGACGTATTTGACTTTGGAGATTGTAAAATGAATCCCTTGTATTTTCCTGCTACTACTCTCATTAGTTTAAAATAATCCTTTTATTCTCTCTAAAATATTCTTCGACATATGTAAGGTCGATTCCTTCGTAGTTACCATCTTTGAGCTTCTCATATATCTTAAAACATTTTTCAATTTCATCTTTACTCATATTAAGAAAATCTACAGTCGAAAGATTTTTTCCATGTTGTAAATAAGATAAGATTTTGCCGCCACCTCTTTGTTCATAGTCTTTCTTAGCTATTTCGAATCCATCATTACTTTCTACTAAGACATTTAATTTATTTGATGGAGAGGGATTATCAGAAATTAGATAGCAGTATGATTCATACTCACCCCTACCTACTCTTCCCCTAAGCTGGTGGAGGGTTGAAAGACCGAAATTATTGGCATTATATATTATCATGGTATTAGCATTGGCCACATCTATTCCTACTTCAATAACTGTAGTTGCTAGTAATATATCAATTTTACCCTTATTGAAATCTCCTAAGATATCTTCCTTATCCTTAGCTTTCATCTTGCCATGAAGGATAGCTATCCTATATCGTGGAAATCTATTCTTATAGATTTTATATAAATTTTCCAAAGAATTTTTATCATCGGAGTCAATATTATTGCTAACTACATATATTTGCCTGCCTTCTCTTATAGTTTGATTTATCTTCTCATATAAGATTTCAATCTTATCAGATCCCAAAAGCCTTGTCATTATAGGCTTTCTTCCCTTGGGAAGTTCGTTTATTATAGATAAGTCGATAATTTCTGAGATTTTAAGAGACAGGGTCCTAGGGATAGGGGTTGCTGTCATTGTAAGATAATTTACAGCATCGCCCTTTAGGGCCAGCATTTGCCTTTGACTTACACCAAATCTGTGTTGCTCATCATTTACGACAAACTTCAAATTATTAAAGTCAACATCTTCAACTATGATTGCATGAGTTCCAATAAGGATGTCAATTTTACCATTTTTAAGGTCCTCTTTAAGTTTATCCTTATCCTTGCTACTTCCTGTAAGTAAGGCTGCTCTTACATTAAACTTATCAAACAGCTCGATATTTTTTTCGAATTGCTGAATAGCCAAAAGTTCAGTAGGTACCATCATAGCTGATTGATAGCCATTTAGGGCAAAAATTATCATAATTACTATAGCAACTATTGTCTTACCACTTCCTACATCTCCAACCAAGAGTCTATTGGCTGTGTAAGGACTCTTACAATCATCCAAAATTTCTTCCAAAACCCTTCTTTGACTTCTGGTGAGTGTGAAAGAAAGCTCAGATAAAATCTCATCTAGCTTGTAAGCAAGATCAATATCTTGTCTAAACTTAGTCTTACTTTTGAGAAAGTCCAAGAAGCATAAGTCTTTTAATAAGTCCACTATTTTGATCTGACTCTTTGCCTTGGTTAAGCCTTCGACTGACGTGGGAAAATGAATCTCTTTAAGATTGTCGTATCTTTTGTTTAGCGAGAATCCTTCTAATATAGTATCGGACAAAATTTCTTCTCTCCTATCAAAGTAAGCCAAAGCCCTACTCATAAATTGTCTGATTTGTTTATTACTAATTCCCTTTGTAAGAGGGTAAATCGATGCAATAGAGCCTATTTCATCATCATCCATTTCACAAAATAAAGGATTCCCAGCTTCATAAAAAGCATTCTTCTTAGAAACTGAGGTATAAAACTTATATGTCCTTCCTCTAACAAGCCTTCTTGGGGTAAATCTATCATTAAACCATATTAGTCTTATATTTCTAAATTGCGATTTTTCTTCAAAGGCATAGATATAGGAAATAGTCATTTTACCGAAATTCTTCTGGTACAGTCTGCTAGAAATTTTCCGGACAAAATAATGTTTGTTGTTATCATCTATATCGACTATGCTTTTTAACTTGCTCCTGTCCTCATATTCTCGAGGATAGTAATTATAAAGATCTGATACAGAAGATATACCAAGCCTCTTAAAGTCCTTGCTCTTCTTATCTCCTATGCCCTTTAGAGACGTTAAATCCATTATTCAAGTGTGATTGTATAGTAGTAGACTGGCTGTCCACCGTAGACTAATTCGCAGTCCACGTCCTTGAATTTTTTAGAAAGTTTCTTAGAAAAATCCTTAGCTCTTCTTTTTTCTATATCCTCACCATAATAAATAGTAATCAAAGAAATATCATCTTCTTCTATAATATCAGCTATGGTTTCCTCACAAGTTTTTTCTATAGATGAATCTGTAGCTACAATTTTACCATCGAGTATTCCTATATAATCATCTTTTCTTATCTTAATATCATTGACGCTTGTATCTCTTATAGATATAGAAACTTCAGCAATATGAATATCTTCAATGATTTCATTCATATTCTCTAAATTTTCTTCTGGACTCATCCCTTCATCAAATTCAAGAATTGCACTGAAGGCTTCAGGAATTGATCTTGTCTCAACAACGAAAACATTCTTATCTGAAACTTCAGCAGCTTGCTTCGCAGACATTATAATATTCTTGTTGTTCGGGAAAATAAAAATATTTTCAGCCTTTATTTCTTCAACGGCCTTATATAGATCTTCAGTAGATGGGTTCATAGTTTGTCCACCTTCAATAACCTTATCTATATTCATGCTTTCCATTATAGCGTTGTAGCCTTCGCCCCTAGATACTGCAATAAATCCGTATTTCTTATTGATAGCTTCCTTATTTTCAGGGATGTTCTCTACTTCAGGCTTTAAGTTTTCTACCGTGATTTTTAATATCACTCCCTCCATCAAAATCATTTGAACTATATTTTGAGGGCTGTCAGTCTTAAATGTTGATTTCAATAAATCTTTATTTAAGTCAGATTCATAATTCTTCGTGATTCTTTCAAGGTTTTCATTTAAAGAAGCAAGCTTTTCTTCATTTCCAGCAAGCTCAAATTCCACCTTATAAGTAAAGTCATCATCGCTTTTTTCTTCAGACAAATCGATATCTCTGTCGATATTTGAATTTAATGCATTTAGTGCACCTCTTAGTAAGAAAATTAATCCTTGTCCACCTGAGTCAACAACACCTGCTTCTTTGAGGACTGGAAGTTGGTTAGGGGTATTATCTAATGCTACTTGACCCGCTCCAATAATTTCTATAAGGTAATCGTCTAATTCTATATCTTCATTGAAGGATTCCTTAGCCTTGTCAGCCATTTTATTGGCTACAGTAAGGATTGTTCCCTCTGTTGGCTGCATGACAGCTTTGTAGGCTGTTTTACTAGCATTTGCGAAAATATCCCTTACATCAGTAGCATAGATTGTATCCTTACCCTTAAGAGTCTTTGACATACCCCTAACGAGCTGAGATAGAATAACACCTGAATTTCCCCTAGCTCCCATAAGAGTCCCTTGACTTAGTGCCTTAGAAACTTCTTCAACAGAAGTCAATCCAGATTTATTTACTTTATCAAGACCAGATTTTATTGTCATAAACATATTCGTACCTGTATCTCCATCTGGTACAGGAAAGACGTTTAGCTCATTAACCAAGTCCTTATTTTCATTTAAATATTCATAAGCTCCAATAATCATTTGTTGAAGTTTATTTGCATCAATACTTTTCATTTACACTCCTATTTGTTAATCCCTTGAACAAAGATATTAACTTCGGCAACTCTTACCTTAAGGGATTTTTCAACATTATACTTTACATTCTCAATTATATTTTGACAAACTACAGGAATCCTAACACCATATTTCAAAAATAAAGAAATATTGATAGAAATTGTGCCATTATCTAGCCTTCTAACTTGAACTCCTTTTTGCATATTATTTACACCTAAAAGCTCATATATACCATCTTTTGCAGATTGACTAGCAAGACCTACAACCCCATAAGATTGCATTACACTTGCTACAGCAATATTGGTTATGAGTGAGTCATCAATAGTTACTTTTCCTAAATTATTAACATACTTAATAGTCATAATACCTCCAGTATGATCAGTAAGTCTATTACCTTTTTATTATGATTATACCATAAACCATACATTAATTATAATAAAATTATCAAAGATTATTGGACAATAGAAAAAACCGCCAAATTAATGACGGTTTTTGAAAATTTTAATCTTATTTACCAGCTAATCTCTTATATGTTTCATATCTTTCTTTAGCAGCTTTTTCTGCTTCAGCATATAGTTCGTCAGCTGTTTCAGGGAAAGATCTCTTAAGTGATGAGTATCTTACTTCACCTTGAATAAATTCTTGGAATGATTCTTTTGGTTCTCTAGAATCAAGTTGGAATGGATTTTTGCCCTCGTCTGCAAGTCTTGGGTCAAATCTCCATAAGTGCCAGTAACCAGCATCTACAGCTTGTTTTTCTCTGTATTGTGATTTACCCATACCAATTCTGATACCGTGGTTGATACATGGTGCATAAGCTATAACTAGTGATGGACCATTGTAGCTTTCAGCTTCTTTAAGAGCCTTAAGTGTTTGGTTTTGGTTAGCACCCATAGCTACTTGTGCACAGTATACGTAACCGTAAGAAGTCATCATTAGACCAAGGTCTTTCTTTCTTACCTTTTTACCAGCGGCAGCAAATTGTGCTACTGCAGATAATGGTGTAGCTTTAGAAGATTGTCCACCTGTGTTAGAGTAAACTTCTGTATCGAATACAAGAATGTTGATGTCTTCACCACTTGCAAGTACGTGGTCAACTCCACCAAATCCGATATCGTAGCTCCATCCGTCACCACCAAAGATCCAGATTGATTTCTTAATCATGTAATCTTTTAGTTGGAAAATCTTGTCAAGTAGGTCTTTACCTTCTTCACTGTCTACTGTTTCTTCTTTAAGTTTCATGATCTTAGCTGTTGCTTCTTTAGAAGTATTAACAGTTTCTTTTCCTTCTAACCAAGCTTTGAACGCTTCGTTAAATGGTGTATCAAGACCAAGTTCTAGGAAGTTGTTCATATATGTTTCAAGTAGTGACTTGTTAGCATCTGCTGCAAGTTTCATACCATAACCATATTCAGCAGCATCTTCGAATAATGAGTTACCCCAAGCTGGACCTTGTCCACAAGAGTTCTTTGTGTAAGACATAGCTGGTGCACTTGCTCCCCAGATTGATGAACATCCTGTAGCATTTGCAATGTACATTCTATCACCAAATAATTGTGTTACAAGTTTAGCGTAAGGTGTTTCACCACAACCTGCACAAGCACCTGAGAACTCAAGTAATGGTTGTTTGAATTGGCTTCCCTTTAGAGTCATTGGATCCATAACATCTTCTTTGTATCCAACTTCTTCATGAGCGTAATACCAATTTTCTTTTTCTTTTTCAACTTCATCTTCGAATGGTTTCATTAGAAGAGCTTTTTCTGGAGCTGGACAAACATCTGCACAGTTACCACATCCAGTACAGTCTAATGGAGAAACTTGAATTCTAAATTCGTATCCTTCCATGCCCTTACCGATAGCTTTTTTAGTATCAAAGCCTTCTGGTGCGTTTGCCTTTTCTTCTTCTGTTACTAAGAAAGGTCTAATTACTGCGTGAGGACAAACGTATGAACATTGGTTACATTGGATACAGTTATCAAGTTGCCATTCTGGAACGTTAAGAGCGATTCCTCTCTTTTCGTATTGAGTTGTACCTGATTCGAATGCTCCATCTTCTCTACCAACGAATGCTGATACAGGGATGTCATCTTCTTTTTGTTCAAGCATAGGTTTAACAATTTCTCTGATGAATTCAGGAAGTTCTCTTTCTTCTTTCTTTTCATCAACAGCGTCTTTCCAAGCTTCTGGTACTTCTACTTTGTGGATTGCATCGATTCCGCTATCAACAGCCTTGTAGTTCATGTTTACAATGTCATCACCCTTGTGACCATAAGATTTAACTATAGAGTCTTTTAGGTAGCCAACTGCATCTTCTAATGGAATTACGTCAGCTAGTTTGAAGAATGCTGATTGCATAATCATGTTTGTTCTAGAACCTAGACCAATTTCAGCTGCTAAGTGAGAAGCGTCAATTGTGTAGAATTCTACATCATGTTCAGCAATATAGCGTTTCATGTTTGCTGGTAGGTGTTCTTCTAATTCTTCATCTGACCAAGCACAGTTTAGTAAGAATTTACCACCATCTTTAAGACCTTTAAGTAGGTCGTATTGGTTAACATAAGCTACCTTTGAACAAGACATGAAGTCTGCTTCGTCTAGTAGGTATGTTGATCTAATTGGGTCTTTACCAAATCTTAAGTGAGAAACTGTTAGACCACCAGATTTCTTTGAGTCATAGTCAAAGTATCCTTGTGCGTACATGTCAGTGTTATCACCGATGATCTTGATAGCTTGTTTGTTAGCTCCAACAGTACCGTCAGATCCGAATCCCCAGAATTTACATCTTGTTGTACCTTCTTGTCTAATCTTAAGGTCTGTTCTTTCAAGTGATTTGTGTGTTACGTCATCATTGATAGAGATTGTAAAGTCTTCTTTTGGTTCATCTTTAGCAAGGTTTTCAAATACTGCTTCGATATCAGCTGGAACTGTATCTTTAGATGAAAGACCATATCTACCACCGATAATTTGTGGTTTATCTTCTTGATCATAGTAAGCAGATTTAACATCTAGTAGTAGTGGCTCACCGATTGATCCTTTTTCTTTTGTTCTATCAAGAACAGCAATTTTCTTAACTGTTTTTGGAATTGCTTTTAGTAGGTGTTCTTTAGAGAATGGTCTATATAAGTGAACTTCAATCATACCTACTTTTTTGCCTTCAGCTAGTAGGGCATCGATTGTCTCTTCTGCTGCTTGACATACAGAACCCATAGCTACTATGATTTCTTCGGCATCATCTGCACCGTAGTAATTGAATAATTCGTAGTTTGTACCAATTAATTCATTGATTTTGTGCATGTAATCTTCAGCTATACCTACGATATCTTCATAAGCATTGTTTACTGATTCCATTCTTTGGAAGAAGATGTTCTTTTCAGCTGTACCAATTGTTTTTGGTCTTTCTGGGTTTAGTGAATTGTTTTTAAATCTATTTACAGCTTCCATATCAACAAGTGGAGCTAGGTCTTTGTAGTCCCAAACTTCTATTTTTTGAATTTCGTGACTTGTTCTAAATCCGTCGAAGAAGTTTACGAATGGGATGCTTCCCTTGATTGCTGATAAGTGAGCAACAGGACCTAAGTCCATAACTTCTTGAACTGAAGAAGCACAAAGCATTGCAAAACCTGTTTGTCTTGCTGCCATTACGTCTGAGTGGTCTCCATAGATTGAAAGTGCGTGTGTTGCAAGTGTTCTTGCTGCAACGTGGAATACACCTGGTAATCTTTCACCTGCAATTTTGTACATATTTGGGATCATTAGTAATAATCCTTGACTTGCAGTATATGTAGTAGTTAGTGCTCCTGCTGCTAATGCTCCGTGAACTGCTCCTGCAGCACCTGCTTCAGATTGCATTTCTTTTACTTCAACTGGTCTACCAAAAATATTTTTTCTACCGTTAGCAGCCCAAACATCTACTGCTTCTGGCATTGGTGATGAAGGTGTGATTGGATAGATTGTTGCAACATCAGTGAACGCATATGATACGTGAGCTGCTGCTGTGTTACCATCCATAGTCTTCATAGCTCTTTTAACTGTCATTTAAGACCTCCTATAATATTAGTAACAAATATCGTTAACACTATTTAAAGTATAAAGTTTATTAGGGGAATTGTCAAGGGATATTTTGAACTTTTTTATATTTTTAACTAAGATTGTTCATCCCACCAGTCAATTTGATAATCCCCCTAATCTTACTGATTATATAAGTTATTATTTATAATTTTCAATGAATCTTCTTATAATTGTTCGTCTTCATCTACTTGGCTAGGATTTGATAAATCATCTGGCTCTCTGCCCGCAGCTTGTCTAAAGATATTATCGGTCATAACCTTTGCGGCATTGTAACCTAGGTTCTTTTCTCTTTGATTCATAGCGGCAACTTCCACAATCAGCGCAAGATTTCTACCAGCCCTAACAGGAACAACCAGATGAGGAACCTTTACTCCAAGAATTTCTATGAAGTGATCATCAAGTCCAAGTCTGTCGTATTCGTAATCTTCTTTCCATTGCTCTAATTCTATTACCAAATCAATTCCTGTAGTTGTCTTTACAGAACCTGAACCATACAATCTTCTGACATTTATGATTCCAAGCCCCCTTATTTCCATGTAATGCCTTATATTTTCTGGTGAAGTTCCAGAAAGTCTATTATTTACGGAAATGATGTCGACCATATCATCTGCTATTAGTCTGTGCCCTCTGTTTACAAGATCAAGGGCTGTTTCACTCTTTCCTACAGATGATTTTCCCATTATTAGGACTCCAACACCAAATACTTCTAAAAGCTCCCCATGTACATTACTGGTTTTAGCTAGTTGGTATTCTAGTTCATCTGATAGCTTGGATATCAATCTTGTAGACTTTAGTGGAGATCTTAATAGAGTAACATCATAGTAGTCACACAAATCCTCTATGTCTTGATTGATTTCCTTATCATAGGTAAAGATGACTGCTGGAATTTTATATGATAGGATTCCCCTAAATCTTTCATACTGCATCCTTGAATCTAGACTTGTCAGATAAGTGTATTCTACTGAACCAATCAATTGAAGCCTCTTGTGGGGAAATTTTTCTAGATATCCTGTAAGTTGAAGTCCGGGTCTATTAACTTCCGCACTTTCAAGCTCTATTTCTTCAAAATCACTTGACTTATGAACTATCTCTAGATTTAAGATTTCTACAATTTTACTTAGTTTAACAGTCTTATCATCTATTCCGCTTGTAATTTCTTTGTCTATGTGTTCGCTAAAATCGCTTATACTTGTACTATTTGCCATATCTATCCTTTCAGTCTAAAATATTTGTATATTTCTAAGGCTTGAACTTTCCCCACCAGAGGAACTTCCATGAGCTCTTCAACGCTTGCCTTTTTAATATTTGAAATTGTCTTAAAATGCTTGTAGAGGTTTTTCCTAGTTTTCTCGCCAACCCCTTTTATATTGTCTAGTTCTGTAGTCTTCATTGTGTTTTGCATAAGCTTTCTATGGTAGTTTATTGCAAATCTATGAGCTTCTTCTTGGATTTCATATATGAGCTTATAGACAGGATCTCTCCTGTTAATGGCGATTTCCTCATTGTTATAGACTATTGCTCTTGTAGTATGTTTATCATCCTTAACAAGTCCTGCTACTTCTATGGATAGACCCAAGCCATCTATAACTTCTTTTGCTATAGTGACCTGCCCTTTTCCTCCATCCATTAAGATCAAATCAGGTAGAGATCCAAACCCTGTCTGGGTATTTCCTTTTTCTTTTTCTTCTAGTCCACGTTTTAGCCTTCTCGTAAGAACTTCCCTATGGGATGCATAATCATCGCTTCCTACTACAGTCTTTATTTTAAACTTCCTATATTCCTTAGGAGTTGGTATTCCTCCCTCAAAGACAACCATAGATCCTACCGAAAGAACGCCGGATGTGTTAGAAATATCATAACATTCTACTCTAAATACATCTTTAAGATTAAGTATGTCCATGAGCTGGTTGATTCCAGAAGATTTCTTCCTTTCCTTTCTTTCAACTCTTTTATCATATTTAATTCTCATATCGAGAGCATTACGGCTTGCCATATCTACAAGCTCTTTTTTCTTTCCGAGTTTTGGATTGTGTATATAAACCTTGGATTTTTTCTTTCTAGATAAAAATTCGCTAATAGAATCAAAATCTGCTGGCATATATTGGACAAGAATTTCTTTTGGTACATACATTATATCTAGATAAAACTGCTTTATGAATGAAGACATAATATCTGAGTCAGTTTCCATAAAATCGTTTTTGATTATGAAGTGCTCTCTATCGACAATCTTTCCCATACGCATAAAGAAAACCTGGATAATAATAGAATTCATTCCCTTACTCATGGCTATTATATCTAGGTCATCTCCACCAGTTTCTGTAACGTTCTGTCTTTCAGAAATCACAGATAAGGCCCTATAGTAGTCTCTATATTTTGCAGCCATCTCGAAATTCAAATCCTTACTCGCATCATTCATTTTAGCAAGAACCCAATTCGGGATTTTTTCTGATTTGTTCTCTAAAAACTTCACCACGTCGTCTATATGGTTTAAATATCTTTTCTCATCCTCCTTGTCTACACAAGGTCCCTTGCATTTATGGATGAAATAATTGAGACACGGCCTATCTAGCCTTGCACCCTTATCGAAGTTTAGATTGCAAGTTCTAAAGGGATAATAGAGGTGAAATAAATCGATCGCATCATTTACTGCATAAGCATCAGGAAAGGGTCCAAAGTAGCGTCCCCCATCCTTTAAAACTTGTCTAACCTTTTTTATCCTAGGATATTTTTCCTTACAGATTTTAATATAGGGATATTGCTTATCATCCCTTAGGACTATATTATATCTGGGTCTATTTTTTTTGATTAAATTGCTCTCAAGAACTAAGGCTTCTACCTCATTTTGAACAATAATATATTCGAAATGGTCGATGTTTTTGACCATGGCAAGGACCTTAGCCCCCTTGTTTTTATTATTGTCAAAGTATTGGCGTACTCTTCTTTTTAGGGAAATGGCCTTGCCTACATAAATAATTTCATCTTCGGCATTCCTCATTATATAAACGCCAGGTAGGTCTGGAAGTTCTTTTAATTTCTCTTTAATCTGTTTTTTTGTCAAATTGCTTTACAACTCTCTTTCAAATATTCTAACTCTGATCCTTCGAGATATGGGCTTAATTTTTCAAAGCAGGTCTTGTTATATTCGTTAAGCCAATCAATCTCATCCCTATTAAGCATCTCAGTCTTGACTGGTCTTGTATCTATAGGAACAAAGGTTAGACTTTCAAATTGATTGAACTTTCCAAATTCATTTTCCATAGCTCTTTTTACGTAAGCCTCATTTTCAATTCTTATTCCGTGAGAATTTTCTATATAAAGGCCTGGCTCGATTGATGTAGTCATGTTTTCTACAAACCCGCTATCATCTCTTTCTGAAATTCTTTGTGGCCCCTCATGTACAGTAAGTACAAAGCCTACCCCGTGTCCTGTTCCATGGAAGAAGTCCTTGCCTGCTTGCCATAGTGGATATTTAGCTATAGCATCTAGTCTCTGTCCATTGGTCTTATCTTTAAACCTTGCCAAAAATAAGCTCAAGAATGATTTTAATACTAGGGTGTAGTCAGTTTTTTCCTGATCAGTCAGTCTTCCTAGTGCTACAGTTCTTGTGATATCTGTAGTTCCTTCCTTATAGTGAGCACCAGAATCGACTAAGATCATTCCCTCATTTCTGATTGTCTTAGATCCTGTAGCTTGTGGAGCATAGTGTACTATAGCTGCATTTTCCTTATAACCTGCTATTGTTTCGAAGGAATCTTCAATGTAGGATTCATCTTCCTTTCTTAAGTCTTGGAGTTTCTTGCTTGCTAAAAGCTCATTTAAATTTCCAGTCTTTGCCCCAACTTCAAGCCAAGCGAAAAACTTAGTCAAGGCAATACCGTCTTTGATGTAGGCCTTTTTGATATTTTCTATCTCAACATCATTTTTAATCGCCTTCATATCAGTTGTTATATTTGTACCGAGACTTACCTTAACATTAGAATTTATGCTATCATATATAGCAACATTTGTTCTTTCAGGATCGAGAAAGATTCTATTCTTACCTGGTATATTATTTAATAGCTTAAAGATAGATTCATAGGCATATAATTTAACACCATTATCTTCAAGATAATCTCTAACTTCTCCAGGAATTTTTTCTTCATCTATGCACAAATATGCTTCATCTTTTGATATTAAAGAATATGACAAAATAACTGGATTGTAATCAATATCGTTACCTCTAATATTTAAAAGATAGCAAATGTCTTCAGGAGAACCTATGAAAGTATAATCATAACCATTATCGGCCATTTTCTTTCTAAGACGTTCTATTTTTTGTAAAATACTTTCACCTGCATATTTATCTTTCATAATCCAAGCTTTATCTTTTCTTAAGCTTGGTCTATCTGTCCAAATTTGAGAGATATAATCAACATCGGATACCAGAATTCTCGCTCCCATACTTTCACTTAGATCCTTATAGGCTTTTACCGAAAAGTTTTCGCCATCAAAGGCAATCTTGCCAAATTCTCCTATATTTTCATCTAAGTATTCGATTAGATTAGGAACACCTTCTACTCCCATTTTCATTAATTTGAACTCAGAATTCTTAAGCTCCTTAGCTGCTTGCAAGAAATATCTGCTATCAGTCCATAAAAGCGCCTCATTCATAGTAATAAGAACAGTTCCAGCAGATCCTGTAAAGCCTGATATAAATTCACGTGTTTTGTAATAATCAGACAAATATTCTGACTGGTGAGGATCAGAAGTTGGAACTATATAAGCGTCTATATTTCTTTCTCTCATTAGATTTCTAAGTTTTTCTAATCGTTCGTTGATATTCATTTTTTTCTCCTTAAAATCTTAAAGTAATCATCTATCTATATTATACTAATAATAATCTCTTTACATAATTTAATTTCCTCAAAAGAGATTAACAAGCAAGTATTGACAGGAATTCATCTGATATCTAGATTGATATTTCTCCTAAAACAATTATAATATAATCATTGCAAAAATAAAAAAGTGGATGGAGTGATTAAATGAAATTAGGAATAGTAGGCTTGCCTAATGTTGGTAAATCAACATTGTTCAATGCCATAACAAAAGCGGGTGCACTTATTGCCAACTATCCATTTGCGACTATAGATCCAAATGTTGGTCTTGTAAATGTGCCTGATCAAAGACTAGAAGTTCTATCAGAAATGAGCTCTAGCAAAAAGATAGTCCCAGCAGTTGTAGAGTTCTATGATATAGCAGGACTTGTAAAGGGTGCTTCCAAGGGTGAAGGACTTGGAAATAAGTTCTTATCTAATATTAGAGAAACAGAGGCAATAGTTGAAGTCTTAAGATGCTTTGACGATGCTAACGTAACCCACGTAGATGGATCAGTTGACCCATTAAGAGATATAGAAACTATTAATCTCGAATTGATTTTCTCTGATCTTGAACTTGTAGATAAGGTCCTAGAGAAGAGAAAAAAGGTTGCAAGAAGTGATAAGAGCGTAAGAAGCGAAGTTGAGCTTCTAGAAAGAATTAAGGAAGTTCTTGAAGAGGGAAAGTCTGCAAGAATATTAGACTTAAATGAAGAAGAAAATAAAATGCTTAGGGCTTACCAGCTTCTTTCTACAAAGCCAATCATTTATGTATGTAATGTAAATGAAGAAGATGCTGCAAATGATGGTAAGAATAATCCATATGTAGAGAAGGTTCGTGAATTTGCCAAAAGCGAAGGAGCTGAAGTTTCTGTAGTTTCCGCTAAAATTGAGCAAGAAATTTCTGAAATCGAAGATGAAGAAGAAAGAGCGGAATTTTTAGCTATGATCGGTCTTGAAGAATCGGGTACTGATAAGGTAATCAAGGATTCATATAAGACTCTAAACCTAATGTCATTTTTGACAACTGGAGAGATGGAAACAAGAGCTTGGACCATCACAAATGGAACAAAGGCAGTAGACGCCGCTGGTAAAATCCACTCTGATATATCTCGAGGATTTATCAAGGCAGAGATTGTCTCTTATGATGACTTAGTAGGATCTGGTTCAATCCACAAGGCTCAGGAAAAAGGCCTCCTAAGACAAGAAGGAAAAGATTACATCATGCAAGATGGTGATGTAGTCAACTTTAAGTTTAATGTATAGAAGTCCTATGAAAAAACAAGGAAGATTAATCGTCCACACAGGCTCCATGTTTTCAGGAAAAACAACCTCCCTTTGGAGAGAGCTTTATAGGATGAGGATAGCGAATTATAAAATTGTAGCCTTTAAACCGTCAATCGATAGCAGAGATGATGAAAGAAAAATCGTAAGCCACGATAACTTAGAACTAGACGCTCATAAGGTCGAAAACTTAAGAGAAATCTTAGCTTATGCGAAAAATAAGGATATAGACTGCATAGGAATTGATGAATTACAATTCTTTCCTAACGATCCTGGCGAAGTGATTGATATATTCAACGAACTAATGGCAATGAAGATTACTATAGTTGTATCAGGACTTGATATGGACTATAAGACTCAACCATTTGAAATTATAAAAGAAATCATGCCTATAGCAGATGAGCTTGTAAAGCACCACGCAATTTGCGCATCATGTGGAGAAGATGCTTGGGCATCTTATAGGAAGACTTCGGATGAATCTCGTATCCAAATTGGTTCAAAAGATTTATATGAACCCCTATGCAGATCTTGTTATAACAAAAAAATGAAAGAAAAAGAAAAATACAAAAATCAAATATCTTTAGAGGATATATAAAAGCACGGTATCATCCCGTGCTTTTCCTATAAATTATTTCTTATTTTATAAGATTCTATAAAATCTAGATCTTCTTCAGTCAATTTGTACTTATCTTGATCAGTTATTATCTCTGGACCATCTTCATGAATTATCAGTTGGTGTTCGAATTGTGAGCATTTAGAACCATCTCTTGTTCTTGCGGTCCAACCGTTATCGTCAACTTTCATCTTCCAATCACCAGCAGCAATCATTGGCTCAATAGTAAATACCATGCCAGCTTCAATTCTAGGTCCTCTTCCTGCCTTGCCGTAGTGAGGAACTTGTGGATCTTCGTGCATTTCCTTGCCTATTCCATGACCTATAAAGTCTCTTATAACAGAAAATCCATTTTCATCTTCAACATATTCTTGAATGGCAGCTCCGATATCTCCTATTCTATTTCCAACAACAGCAGCCTCTATACCTCTTTTTAGACATTCTAGGTCGACATCGACTAATCTTTGATCTTCTTCACTCATATTTCCAATTGTATAAGTCCAGCAAGAATCAGCAAGACCACCGTCAAGATCGATTACATTATCTATTGAAACAATATCTCCTTCTTGGAGGACATAATCTGTTGGGTAACCGTGGCATATTTCATCATTTACTGAAATGCATAGGGTAAATGGAAAACCGCCATAACCTAGTTGGGCTGGGATTGCCTTCTTGTGTTTCGTAATAAATTCATTGGCAAATTTATCAAGGTCAAGGGTCGTGATTCCTTCTCTAATAACTTCTCTTATAGCTAAATGAGTTTGGCAGAGAATTTCTGCTGCAGCTCTCATTTTTTCAAAATCTTTTTCCGTATATAATCTTATCAATTCTAACTCCTTCATTAAAATAAGGACGCTTGAGCGCCCATTATTCTATAAATTCTTACTTGCGATGTAGGTATATTCTTTCCCATCGACAACTGGTTTGATGTCCCACTTGCTATTAGATGAAATTGTCTTTCCTAATTCGTCAATATAATACATTATTATACCAGCATCTATTAAATTTACATCGCCTGCATAGTCTTTGATATAGATTGAAAGTTTATCATCTTCTATTAGGAATCTCCATGGTTGAGCATTGTATGCTGATGGAGCGTATTTCGCATAATCGAAGATGCTACTAAGGCCTCTTTGCTCTAAATCTTCATCACTTGCAGGATTATCAAAGCTATCTATATATACCAAGTCTGAGTTTGCAAGTCTGTCGTAGTACTTGTGCTCTCTTACTGTATCATCTATTGGATAGCCAATGGCTAAGAGTATTGAAACATCACCTTCTGTATAGTTGAATGCAGATTTTTTGATATCTTCTTCTACCTCACTTACTGTAATCCAGCAATTGCCAAGCTTAAGCTCATTTAATTTAGTGATGAGCTCTTCTGTTGCGTAAGCGGCCTTAACATAGGTCTCTTTTTTATCATTTAGAGTGTTCAAGGCAATATAGCTTGGAGCCTTAATCATAACTCCCTTGTAGCCTGCAAGGCCTTGAAGTTTTTGATAAACTTCATCACCATCTGTTAGTAGTAAGAACTTGATGTCTTCTTTTCCATGTTCTGCAGCAGAAGCTTCCATTTCTTTATTTAATTCTTCTACTACCTTGTTTGATAAATTATCTTCTTTAAAGTCTCTAGTTGATGTTCTTGATTTCAAAAAATTTTGTGTTAGCATTATTTCCCCCATCTATTTTTTTCTTCTTCTTATATTTTAACATATATTTAAAGAAATTAATATGATAAAATATAGATATGAAACTAACTAGCCAACAAAATTTAGCCTTAAGGCACAAAGATGGTCCGATTTTGGTCCTTGCTGGCCCTGGAGCAGGAAAAACCACCATGCTTTTGGAAAGAATTAAATTCTTATCAGAAACAGTCAATCCAAAGCATATCCTTACCATAACCTTTTCTAAGACCCAGGCACTAGATATGAAGGATAGATACAATTCATCTGATGCAAATTTTATGACCATTCACGCCTTTTGCTATCTAATAATAAGAAATTATCTCAAAAAAAATAATAGAAACCTAAGATTGTTGGAATCAGATGACCTTTATAATAAATATGATTTAATAGGTAAGATTTATTTTAAGATTAACGATAAAAAAATATCAAAAGAAGATCTCAGTGAATTTTTTAGATTAACTTCTTATATGAAAAATGCCATGATAGATGAGGATTATCTAGAAGACACCAAGATCAAAAACTGTTTTCAAATCTATAGGGCTTACGAGAATTTTAAAATAAGAAATTACTATATAGATTTCGACGATATGCAAGTTATGGCCCTTAAGTTAATTGAAAATGACCCCAGACTTTTAAATTCTATTAGAAAAAAATATAGATATATACAAGTAGACGAAGGCCAAGATACTTCTCTAATTCAATTTAAAATTATAGAAAAAATCGTAGCTCCCCTAAATAATTTGATGATAGTAGCAGATGATGATCAGTCTATATACTCATTTAGGGCTGCCAATGTATCCTACTTACTCAATTTAAAAAGTAAATACCCAAATTTAAAAATCATAGAGATGACAGAAAATCACAGGTCTTCAAAAAAGATAGTAAATCTATCCAAGGCTTTTATAGATATCAACCAAGATCGTTATCCTAAGGATTTGTTCACTAAAAATGACTTTTGGGGACAAATATCAATCAAAAGTCTAAGAAACGTCAGGGACCAATATAAATTT
This sequence comes from Anaerococcus prevotii DSM 20548, assembly GCF_000024105.1. Lineage (GTDB taxonomy): Bacteria > Bacillota > Clostridia > Tissierellales > Peptoniphilaceae > Anaerococcus > Anaerococcus prevotii. Next base: position 1,124,449 of record NC_013171.1, read on the forward strand.
ATTATAGAAAATATGAATCAAGAAGAAAAGAACGCAATTTTATTTAGGAACAATATTCAAGCCCTAAATATAATTTCCTTTTTGATGGAAGATGAGATTGATTTTTCTGTGAATATTTCTAGTCTCAATTTCTTCGAATCAAAAATCATAGATGATTTATTTAATATTATTGAGTTCTCGGATGATTTTGATAGAATTGATCTTTTTTGTGAAATATATTATAAGATTGGAACTTTTCTTAAGAAAGAAGAGGTGGATAAGCTTTCCCATAAGGCTCTTAATAAAAATGTTTTTGAGGCACTTTATGAAATGGATTTGGAAGATTACAAAATAGAAACCCTAATCCAAAAGGAAAAACAATTAAAACATATTAGAAAGCTTAGTCTTGACAAGAAGATATCTTACATCTATAAATACATGGATTACAAGTCCTATATTTCAAATTTCAGCAAGAAATACAGGGAAGAAGTTGTAAACAAAGACCTCTTTATTGAATCTATGGTAAATTTTACTAAAAATTTGGAAAGTATTGAAGACTTTTATAGTAAGAAGGATAAGCTTGAAAAAAAACTCTCCTCTTCTAGGTCTAACCTTATTCTTTCTACAATCCATAAGTCCAAGGGCTTGGAATATGATAATGTATTCGTAATCAACATGGTGAAAAATGAGTTTCCTATCATAGTTGATAATGAAGATATTGTAAATAAAATCGAAGAAGAAAGAAGGGTTATGTATGTTGCCATGACTAGGGCTAAGAAAAATCTCCATATCCTAACAATAAAAAAGAGGGGATCAGAAAAACTATCCCCATCAATCTTCTTTACTCAAATCAAAGATTTACTCTAAGCTCCTTATCGAGGAGCTTTTTCGTTTTTTAATATATCTCCCACAAGATACAAGGATCCACACCAAAGAACTAGGTCATCTTCATGTGCAAGCTCTTTAGAATACTCATAAGCTTTTACTAAGTCTACAATCTCTATAGCCTTTTTAGCTTTATCTTTCACTAGGCTATAAAGCTCATCTGTATCAAAGGCCCTTGGGTTGTCTTTTATTTTTGTAACTATGATTTCATCGGCAATCTTAGCCAGACTATCAATTACATAATCATAATCTTTATCCTTTAAAATAGAAAATCCAACGATAAGTTTTCTATATTTGTAAGAAGATATAGAGTCAATCAAGGCATCTATGGCTTCTCTATTATGAGATCCATCGACTAAAACTCTTGGATTCTTATTTATAAGTTCAAGTCGACCAGGATTTCTAGTAGTTAATAAGCCTTCATAAATATCTCTTTCACAGATAGAAAACTCATCTTTTAGGAAATCCAAAGTTATAAGAGCTGTCACTGCATTATATATCTGATGGATTCCAACAAGCCTTGTCTTAATATTCTTATAAGACCTAAATGAAAACTCATTATAATCAGGTCCTGTTTTTATTATATTAATCTCTTCCTTATCAAAAGTATGGAGTCTGCTAGAAGTATTTTCTATTTTTTTTATGAAAACTTCCTTCACTGTACCTTCCTTTGGATACAGAAAAACTTCTGACTTATCTTTTATAATTCCCGCCTTGTTTTGGGCTATTTCTTCTAGGCTATCACCTAGGATTTGGATGTGGTCTTTTGAAATAGTAGTTATTACACAGGCTAGAGGACTTTTAATAATATTAGTTGAATCAAGACTTCCTCCTAGTCCTACTTCTACAACGGCGACATCTACCTTTTTTTCATAAAAATAAATATACATTATAGCTGTCAAGACTTCAAAATAAGAATTGTGGAGTCCTTTTTTATCAAGTTCTTCCAAAGGCTTCTTCAACCTATCAATAATTTCTGCAAAATCACTATCGCTTATATCAACTCCAGAAATTGATATAGCTTCATTTATCTTGGTCATATATGGCGAAGTAAATAGGCCGACCCTATTTTCCCTTGAAAGTGTATTGGCGATCATATTGGCAGTAGATCCCTTGCCATTAGTTCCTGCAATATGAATCACCTTTATTTTATCCTGGGGATTATCAAAATATTCTAAGAGATTTTTTATCTTCTCTAGACTATGACCCCCACTTGTACTTCCCCTATTTAATATAAATTCGTAGTATTGATTAAAATTTTCCATTATATCCTCCACCTTCATATTATAATTAATAAATACCTTTTGGGCAAGAGAAAACCCCGCCATTCCTAGGGATTTTGGGGCTAAGATCTTATATTATTTTAAAGCATCAACAAAGGCCTTTACGTGGGCTGGTAGGTCTTTAGGAGATCTTCTTGTAATTATATTATTATATACAACTACTTCCCTATCTTCCCATTTCGCACCAGCATTTATCAAGTCCTTTTTGATAGTAGGGGTTGAGCTAGCCTTTACTCCATCAAGAAGTCCTGCATCAGAGACAACCCATGGACCGTGGCATACAGCGGCAATTGACTTGCCGTTTTCGTGAAATTTTTTGACAAAATTTATTGTAGCTTCGTGCTTTCTCATTCCATCTGGTGAGTAAGCTCCCGGAATATACACTCCGTCAAATTCACTTGGATAGGCTTCTTTGCTTATTATGTCAGATTTTACCTTATAACCAGCTTTTGATGGATATTCTACGTACTTCTCGCTTCCTACAAGGACAACATCAAAGTCCTCCCTTAGTCTGTGATATGGATATATTAATTCACTTTTTTCGAATAGTGATTCTAGTAGTACTACTATTTTTTTCATATAAACTCCTTTTCTCTTTCTCGTCTCTTACTACAGACTAACCCCAAGTGGTATAATCTAAACAAGGAGTATGTATGAAGAGAAATTATTATTTAGATAGCTTTAGGGGTTTTACTATTATCTCGATGGTTCTTTTCCACCTGGCCTACAATATAAATTATTTTAGACCTATAAGCTGGTATGATGGAACTACTTTAAACCGAATATGGCAAATAACTATAGCCTTATCATTTTTTATAATATCAGGGATCACATCAAGCCTTCTCAATTCTAAGAAGAATATAAAAAGAGGAATAAAAACTTCACTCTTTGGCTTTGCTATTACATTAATCACATATGTTTTCGCTAAGAACCAATTAATTGTTTGGGGAGTCTTAAACGGGTTGGGACTTTCTATGATAATTGCCGGACTTATCCAAAGATTCTGGAAGATTCCTCCATACTTTGCTATTATTTTCCTCTTGATTTTTGTAGGAACTTATAATATACCAAGAGCTTCCTTGACTGGCTTTAGATTATTTGATGATTTATATGAAAATAATATCTTTATCCTAGTTTCCCTTCTTCAAGCTTTATTTCGACAGATTATTTTCCTATAATACCTTGGATATTCGCTTATCTTGCTGGCCTAAGTGCAGGAAATTATCTTAAAGAAAAGAATATAAGTAAGGGAAATGACAATATCCTTGCAAGGATTGGAAGACTTTCTATGCCAATTTATCTGGCCCATCAAATAATACTTTATCCTTTAGTAAGTTTTTTCTTAAGCTAAAAATCCGCTAACTATCTTAAGCTCGATAGCTAGCGGATCTTTTAATTTACCTTAACTGTATATTCATCTTTGATTAATGGGTTAATATTTAATATTTCTATAATAGCATCCTTGCTCTTATCCCTTGCTTCTTCCAAAAAGCCCTTTTCTAAGAGTTCTTGTTCAGTCTTTTTCATTTCATTTTTACGAAATTCTGAGAAATCTTTTATCTTTAGCTGGTTGAAGATAGATTCTTTCTCATCAAAGATTGTAAGAGAGTCCTCATCTATCTGATGGGATAAGATTTTGGCTTGAGGTAGGGATATATTTATAGCTTTCTTCTCATCATTAATATCTACCTTAGCCTTATCTAAATCTATTCCCGCACTGATTTCTCCATCATAAGATATGATAAATTTCTTGGTAGTGAAAGGAATTTTGATTCCATAAAATTCATTGTCATTTTCAAATGATCCTACATTTGTGTATCTGTATTTTAATGTAGTAAGCTCCTTAACGCTTACTAGTTGTTCCTTTACAATGTCGCTTGTTACTTCTTCTTTAGTCTTAAATACTCCTGCCTTCATCCCAAAGAAATAGGAAACAAATACTAGAAATATCAGAATAATAAATCCACTGAGTAATCTTTTAGCTTTTTTAGTTTTCATAGGCTCTCTCCCTTGCTAATTTTGAAATTTTGCAGCTACAAAATATATTGGCATATCTCTTTTCCTAAATTTCGCTTCATATTCTGTAACAACTGATTTATTGATATCTAAGTCCCTATCGACTTCTTCAATCTCCATGCCAAAGTCTTCAAAATAGAGGCAGCTTGCATCAAAAAAGTCTTCATTATCAGTCTTTAGCTCAATTTCTGCTCCATCAGATATTATTTTCTTATATCTATCTAGAAATCTCTTGTGAGATAGCCTCCTCTTATGGTGGCGTTTTTTGGGCCAAGGAGTAGAGAAATTGAGATAGATTTTATCAACTTCACCCTTCTCAAAAAACTCTTCAAGATTTTCGGCATTTCCAATTATACCTCTGACATTTTTCATATCTTCATCGAGCATTTTTCTGCTAGCTACAACAAAAGCATTTGTATTCATCTCTAAGGCTATATAGTTTATATCCTTATGTAAATTTGCCATTTGTGTGACAAATTCTCCCTTACCAGCTCCAATTTCTAGATGTATAGGATTATCATTGCCAAAAATATCCTTCCATTTTCCCTTATTTACGCTCGCATCAAAATATATTTTATTGTTTTCCCTCATCTCAGGAATTGCATTTGCTTTATGTCTTAGTCTCATCCATCCTCCTAACTATCTTCCCTTTTCTTCGCCCCAAAATACTACAGCTAGGGTACCTGGTCCCGTATGAGAACCTATTATAGTTCCAAATTGATAAATTTCAATATCCTTCCTTATCTTAGGAAAATTTTCTAAGAGTTTTTCCTTAAGGGCTACGGCTCCTTCATAGTCATGGGAATGAATAATCAAACATTCATTATCATAGTCTTTACCATCATCAGCAAAACTTTCCATCTTCTTTAAAAGAACCTTGATCGCACGCTTTTTGGTCCTTACCCTTTCTCTTACGATTAGCTCACCAAATCTGTTAACTTCCATAACCGGACAAATATTTAAGGCATTGCCGACAGTTCCCTTGGTCTTGGATATCCTGCCTCCCCTAATATAATAGGTTAGATCAGAACTTAAAAACCATCCATTAACCCTGTCCCTATTGTTTATCACCCAATCATTTATCTCTTCTATACTTTTTTCCTGATCTCTCATTTTCGCCATCTCTTTGACTAGAAAAAGTTGGGCAGCCGAAGCATTAAGGGAGTCTAGAACATAGATCTTTCTTTCAGGATATTTTTCAGCAAGCTCTTCTTTAGCTATTAAAGCATTATTGTATTCACCAGTTATTCCTGAAGATAAGCAAAGATGAATTATATCCTTGCCTTTTTCTAAGAATTGTTCAAAATAATTAAGATATTCAAAAACATTTATTTGGCTAGTGGTCGAGTAAGATCCTGCAATCATTTTTTCATAAAAATCGCTAAGACTTATACTTTCTCCCAAATCATCCAAGTAATCTCTTCCATCTATCTGATAATGGAACGGAATCCATTTCACATCTAACCTTTCAAAGAGTTCTTCTGTAATATCGACAGAAGATGTTGCGCTAATTATATAGCTAGCATGTGTCATACAAACCTCTCTTTTCATTTTATATTATATTATAGTATTATATAAGTTTTTTTATTTAATTCTATCTGGCTTATCGATTATTATACTAATAAATGAAAGAAAATATAAGTATTTTATATAATTTTAAGATATTTTTACAATTCAAAATTAGATAAGATTTTCAATTCATATAAAAAGCCACTGATAATAGTCATCATAAATCACAAGTAATAGGGCTTTATGATTCTAAGCCAGCGGCATATCTTATTCTTATAAATAGATTGTATTTTCTAAAATTTGACCAATCTCCCTAAATTTCTCTAGCTCTAATTCAGTGAAGCGAGCTGGCTTTGGTGAGTCAAGGTCTATTAAACAGACTAGGTCTTCTTCATTAAATATGGGAATCACAAGCTCAGATTTGGAATTACTATCACAAACTATATGATCTTTAAACTCTCCTACATCATCTACCTTAACTATTTCCCTATCCCTATAAGCCTTGGCACAAACTCCCTTATCAAAAGAAAGCCTAGTGCAAGCTGGAAGTCCTTGAAATGGTCCAAGTATTAAGCCTTCATCTCTTACTATATAAAAGCCTGCCCAATTCAAATCTCTCACATAGGCCTTGATAAAAGCAGAAACATTGGCCATTAGGGCTATAGGATTTTCTTCATCAGAGACTTGAACTCTTATAAAGTTTATAAGTTCATCAAGACATTTCTCATCATCAAGCCCTGCTATTTTATTTAAATCTATATTCATTATAAAGTCTCTACGTATTTTTTGACATCAGGACCAACCAGAATCTTGCCATCATCAGTAAAAAGAATTGGTCTTTTAACTAGCATTCCATCTGTTGCTAGGAGATCATATTTCTCATCTAAAGTCATTTCCTTTAGCTTATCTTTTAAATTCTCTTCCCTGTATATTTTTCCAGATGTATTGAAGAATCTTTTAATATCATAGTCTGTTTTTTCATGCCAAGATTTTAGTTCATCTCTTGTAGGGTTTTCATCCTTTATATCTCTTAATTCATAAGAAATATTCTTCTCATCGAGCATTTTTTCAACGCCCTTACATGTTGTACATCTTTTATAACAAATTAATTTCATTTATTTTCTCCTTTCAAATAATCATAGGCAAGGCTTGCCATAGTAGTAGGACCATAGACAATTGAATCTTCATTAAAGATCGCCTTACCGTTATGAAGAGGATAGACCTCGCCATTTTCTACTTTACAACCAACCATTAGCATTAAGGACGGAACAAGCCTTGCTACATTTGCGAAGTCATCGCTTGCCGTAACCGCTTCACAATCATCTATTAAGTTAAAGTCCTTATTTTCTTCTTTAACATTCTCTAAGACTCTAATAGCGTCTTTATAAAAGTCCTTATCATTAATTATAGCAGGAACATCCGAAAGAATCTCAAATGTCGAATCTGCCCTATAGGCCTTGGCTATATATTTACTAAGTTCTGGAATTCTTTTTTGAATATGCTTTTTACTTTCTTCATGATAGGTCCTACAAGTTCCTTCGATAATAGCCTTGTCTGGTATTATATTAGGAGCAGATCCTGCCTTGATATGACCTGTAGTAAGTACCGCTCCCTTGGTAAAGGAAAGCTCTCTAGATACAATTTCTTGTAGGCCATTTACGATTTGGCTTGCAACAAAGGCTGCATCGATTCCATTTTCTGGCATTGCACCATGACAAGATTTCCCTTCGACTCTAATTCTAAAATTATTATTTGATGTAGCCATGGCTCCATCTTTTATATAAATGCCCATAGGTCTTGTAGTATCCATATGAACCATAACTGCCCTATCTACCTTGGGATTGTCTAGGATTCCCGCTTCTATCATTTTTTCTGAACCCTTTAGGATTTCCTCAGCGGGTTGAAACATTAATTTGACAACACCATCAAGGTCTTCTTCTATTCCCTTTAAGATCTTGGCAGTTCCTAAAAGCATTGCTGTATGAAAATCATGGCCGCACATATGTCCGCATTGATTCTTTGACTTAAAATCCAAATCATTTTCTTCTTCTATTGGAAGAGCGTCCATATCGGCTCTTAATAATATCGTCCTATCTCCCTTGCCCAAACTTGCAAGTACTGAGTTTTCTATTGGGGAAGTATAGCTAATCCCTAATTTATCTAATTCTTCTTTGACAAGCTTACTTGTATCTTCCAAGTCAAAAGCGAGTTCTGGATTTTCGTGAATTCTTCTTCTTATATCAATCATGTACTCTTTAATTTCGTTTGATTTTTCAAAAAAATTCATATTCCACCTTCTTTCCTATATATTATACTATAGAAAAAAGAGATGTTTAATTCATATGGATGGAAAGGAAAACTATTTACCCTATAATTATCCATCGCTAAAATTAAACATCCCTAATATTATCTAGAAGTCTACTTTTATTATCTAGAAGTCTACTTTTTCTCCGTAGTAGCTCGCCTTGTAGATTTTCTTTATATCACTAGCTGAGGTTTCCCTTGGATTAGTCAATGTGCAAGCATCCTTAAAGGCATTTTCGCTCATTAAATCTAGATGATTTAGGAAATCTTCCTCGCTAATTACTGTATTTTTTCCTTCTTTGATGTTAGGAGCAATACCGACTTTAGCATTTAATTTTCTAATTTCTTCTGCTAGATCGTCAATCCCTAAAATCTTTTCAAGTTTTTCATACTTATCACAAGATTTTCTATTGTAATCAATGATGTATGGTAGCATTATTGCGTTGGCCTCTCCATGGGTTAGATGGAAAACACCACCAATTTTGTGGGCCATGGAATGAACTATACCCAAAGAAGCATTGGTAAAGGCCATTCCTGCTATGGTTGATGCTGTATGCATCTTCTCACGTGCGTCCATATCGCTTCCATTCTTATAGGCTTTCTCGAGATTTTCAAAGACTAATTCAATAGCCCTAATGGCATATGGATCTGTAAAATCATCTGCACTTGTTGAAACATAAGCTTCTACTGCATGAGTCATAACATCCATTCCTGTAGCAGCTGTTACTTTTTCTGGCATCTTGGCAGGAATTCTTGTATCCAAAATCGCAACTTCTGGTACGAAGTCTGGATGGACTAGAGGATATTTTATTTCTTTTTCTGTATCAGTTATAACAGAAAAGGCAGTAATCTCTGAAGCTGTGCCAGATGTTGATGGTATACATATAAGTCTTGCCTTGTTTTTAAGAGCTGGGTTATCAAAATCTGCAAGCTTTGTAAAGTCATAGCCAGGATACTCATAGAAAACCCACATGGCTTTTGCTGCATCCATAGCAGAGCCTCCACCGATTGCAATTATCCAATCAGGTCCGAATTTCTCCATTCTCTTGCCACCTTCTAGGCAAGTCTTAACAGATGGGTCTGGCTCCACGCCATCAATTATATCGACTTCAATTCCTGCTTTTTCTAGTTGCGCTTTTGCTTCATCCAAAAATCCAAATCTCTTCATGGAAGATCCACCAGTTACAAGAACTGCTTTCTTGCCATCAATAGTTGATAGGTAGTCTAGGGCATCTTCTCCATGGATAATGGTGTTTGGTACTGAAAATGTTTTGTAGGTCATATAGCCTCCTCGTATTGTTAATTATTTATCTAATAATATTATACAAGTTTATGTTTTTAGGACAAGCGTTTTCTCTTGCTTATCCTAATCTTTTTTCACCCCAGTAGAACATTGTAATAGCTCCAGGTCCTATATGGCTACCTATTGTAGGACCAATTTCAAATATGTCTATAGCAGATATCTCCTTAAACCTATCTGCCATCATATCCCTTAGTTCCTTGGCTGTCTTTTCATTGCTTGCATGACTTATTATAAGTTTATCATTATAATTAAGGCCACCAATAGCGTTTTTTTCCATCCTATCGACTAAAGTCTTGAGAAGTTTTTTCTTTGTTCTTACTTTTTGAGTTACCTGCATATGACCTTCATCATCAATTTCTATTAAAGGACATATTTTGAGAAGATTTCCAATATTGGCTGCAGTTTTAGAAATTCTTCCCCCTCTTGCTACATATTCTAGATTTTCATTGCTGGTATAGCTTATGACATGGAGGGTGTTTTCTTTTGCCCATTTATATAAATCTTCTATGCTCATACCTTCATTTTTGAGCATAACTAGTTTATCTACTAGAAGGCCTACACCAGAAGAAGCCATCTTTGAATCTATAGGATAGATCTTTCTTTCGGGAAATTTCTCCTTGAGTATATCAACTGCTTGTAAAAGGCAAGAATATTGGGTGGTAAGACCCGAAGATAAACACACATGGATAATATCCATATCTTTTTTTAGGATTTCTTCAAAGTAGTCTAGGTAGGCTTGGGTATTAATGGCAGCTGTGCTTGGAGCGGCACCTTCTTCCATATTTCTATAGAATTCTTCCATATCCAAACTTTGGCCAAAATCGTCTAAGTATATTTCTCCATTAAGTTCGTAATTTGATTTTATAAAACTTACGCCGATTTCTTTTACATATTCGGCAGATAAATCCATTATAGATTCAGAACTAATAATATAATCTGACATAAATCCTCCTTCTGAAATCTAATAATTAATTATATTCTACCATACTCGAGATAATTCTTAAATAGAATATCTTATCATCTATTAATTGTAGACAAAAAAAGAGGCACGAAGTTAATCCGTGCACCCTTCATTAATTACCTTTATTTGTTGCGTCTTATATGACTTTCTGCATATCCAGCATCTGCTAGAGCTTGGTAAACTTGGTTTCTATGTTCTTTGTTATAAGTTTCTGCTATAATTCTTACTACTGCATGGTCAAATCCAACTGTTTCTGCTGATTTAAATTGGTCGATATTTTTGATATTTGCGCCCAAGTCTTTGATTATAGTGAGAAGTCTGATTAGCTCACCTGGTTTATCGGAGATTGTTGTGGTAATTTCTGTAAGTCTTCCAGTTTTAAATAAACCGGAGTTAATGATTTGATAGATTGTGTTAACGTTAATATTACCACCAGAAAGAACCGCACAGACTTTTCCATCAGAGAAATCATATTTGTTTGAAAGTACTGCAGCAACAGATGAAGCTCCTGCTCCTTCTGCACTTACCTTACTTTCTTCTAGAAGTCTTAGGATGGCGTTGGTTATTTCATCTTCTGATACTGTTACTATTTCATCGACATATTTTTCGCATAGGTCAAAGGTAATCTCGCCTGGTTTTTTGACAGCTATACCATCAGCCATAGTGTTTGCAGAATCAAGTGTTACAATTTTCCCTGCTTTTCTTGAAGCGAGCATTGATGCTGCATTTTCTGGTTCCACACCTATGATTTTTACATCTGGTCTTAGGGATTTTACAGCCAAGGCTATTCCTGAAATTAGTCCACCCCCACCTATTGGAACTACGATGTATTTTACATCTGGAAGTTGATCTAAGATTTCAAGACCTATAGTACCTTGTCCAGATAGTACATATTCATCATCAAAAGGTGCAACGTAAGTTAGATCTCTTTCTTTTTGAAGCTCATAAGCCTTAGCTTGAGCATCATCAAAGGTTCCATCTACTATGATTACTTCACCACCATAGCCCCTAGTAGCTTCGATCTTAGAAAGAGGAGCAATTGATGGGATACATATATATGATTTGATCCCTTGTCTAGTTGCTGATAGGGCCACACCTTGGGCGTGGTTTCCTGCTGAACAAGATATTACACCTTTTTTCTTTTGTTCATCTGTAAGGTGGGCAATCTTGTTGAAGGCTCCTCTTAGTTTAAAGGAACCTGTTTTTTGTAAGTTTTCCATCTTGATATAGAGATTCTCACCCATTCTAGATGCTGTATATATTGGAGTCTTTTCAATATTACCTTCAAGAATTTCTCTTGCTTCTTTAATCATTTCTAAATTTGCTGTCATAATTACCTCTTTTATTTTCCTTGCGCCATTTTCTTGTAAGATTCTAATCTTTCACGTGCTGCTTCTTCTGCTTCTGCATATAGTTGGTCTGCACTTTCAGGGAAGGCCTTCTTAAGTGAAGCATAACGAACTTCACCTTGAAGGAATTCTTGGAAGGATTCTTCTGGATCTCTTGAATCTAAAGTGAATGGATTCTTGCCTTCTGTTGCTAAAAGTGGATTGAATCTCCATAAGTGCCAGTAACCTGAAGCTACAGCTTCTTTTTCTCTTCTTTGAGTCTTGCCCATTCCAGCCTTGATACCGTGGTTGATACATGGAGCGTAAGCAATGATTAATGATGGACCTGGATAAGCCTCAGCTTCCTTGATTGCCTTAAGGGTTTGAGCTTGGTTTGCTCCCATAGCTACTTGTGCAACATATACGTAACCATAGGTTGTCATCATTAGACCGAGGTCTTTTTTACGTACTTTTTTACCTGATGCGGCAAATTTGGCAACTGCAGCAAGTGGTGTTGCCTTTGAAGATTGACCACCTGTGTTAGAGTAAACTTCTGTGTCGAATACTATGATATTTATATCTTCTCCACTTGCTAGAACATGGTCTACTCCAGAAAAACCTATATCATAAGCCCAACCGTCACCACCGAATATCCATTGGCTCTTCTTAACCATATAATCCTTGAGAGCTTTTATTCTTCCTACTATTCTCTTAGCTTCTGGATCGTCAATTTGATTTCCTAAAAGTGACTCTATCTTAATTGCAGCTTTCTTGCTTGACTCAAAGTCGTTGTTATTTTCTAACCATTCATTAAAGGCATCATTTAATGGGCTTTGTACATGTAGGCCTAGGAATTTCTTCATTAGATTTTCTAGGGCAAGTTTGTTAGCCTTGCTTGCAAGAAGCATTCCGTAACCATATTCTGCTGCATCTTCAAATAGTGATGATGCCCAAGCAGGACCTTCTCCCCTACTATTTGTACAATATGGCATTGATGGAACTGATGATCCCCAAATTGATGAACATCCTGTAGCATTTGATATAAGTTGGTGGTCACCGTATAGTTGGGTAATTAGCTTAGCGTAAGGTGTTTCACCACAACCTGCACATGCTCCAGAAAATTCTAATAGAGGTCTTGAGAATTGTGAATTCTTTACATTGTTAGCTTCGATTTCATCATCCTTGTAGCCTACCTTGTTGTGAGCATATTCCCAATTGTCTGCTTGCTTTTCAATTTGCTCATCAATTGGCTTCATCTCAAGGGCCTTGGTTGGAGCAGGACATACATCTACACAGTTACCACATCCCATACAGTCATATGGAGATACTTGAATTCTGAATTCATATCCTTCTAGTCCCTTACCTATAGCCTTCTTTGTTTCAAAGCCTTCTGGCGCATTAGCCTTAGCTTCATCATCTAATAAGAATGGTCTAATAGTTGCGTGAGGACATACAAATGAACATTGGTTACATTGGATACAGTTGTCTATCTTCCATTCTGGAACGAATAGGGCGATACCTCTCTTCTCATATTGGCTTGTGCCGGCCATATATTGTCCGTCATCGTATGGAAGATAAGCTGATACCGGAAGATCGTCTTCATGAAGATTTATGATTGGTTTAACCATATTTCTAATAAAGTCTGGCTCATCAGAATTATCTTCTGCTGCCTCAACCTTAAGGTTCTTCCAACTTTCTGGAACTTCTACCTTAGATAATTCTTCTCTAGTCCTATCTACTGCCTTATTGTTCATATCGACAATATCTTGACCCTTCATTCCGTATGAAGCTTGGATGGATTCCTTTAGATAATTAATGGCATCATCAATTGGGAGAACTTCTGATAGGATAAAGAAGGCTGTTTGGATTACCATGTTTGTCCTATGACCTAATCCAACTTCTAGAGCAATTTTTGAAGCATTTACAGTATAGAATTGGATATTTCTTTCTGCTATATCTTTTTTCATAGCAGCCGGCATATGCTCTTCTAATTCTTCCATATTCCATATTGTATTTAGAAGGAAGATTCCTCCGTCTTTTAAGTTTTTCGTTAATTCATATTGTTTTACATAGGCTTGAGGTGAGCATGATACAAAGTCTGCTTCATCTATTAAGTAAGCTGCATGGATTGGATTTGGTGAGAAACGCAAGTGAGATAGGGTTAAACCATTACTCTTTTTCGCATCATAGTCGAAATAACCTTGGGCAAACATGTCTGTGTTATCACCTATAATCTTGATAGCATTTTTATTAGCACCTACAGTACCATCACCACCATTACCCCAGAAGATACATCTGTTAGTTTTACCATCATCTATTACGAAGCTTCTGTCGAAGTCAAGGGAAGTATGCATCACATCATCATCAATACCAACTGTAAAGTGGTTCTTTGCATCCTCTTTTGCTAGATTGTCAAATACAGCCTTGATATGAGCTGGGTTTGTATCCTTTTGACCAAGACCGAAACGACCACCAATAATCTTTGGATTTCTATCAGAATTAGCAAACACTTCTACTACATCTAGGTATAAAGGCTCGCCAACAGATCCTTTTTCTTTTGTTCTATCTAAAACAGCGATTCTTTCAACTGTTTGTGGAATGGTTTTTAATAAATGTTCAGCTGAAAATGGTCTATATAGATGAACCTTAACTAGTCCTACTTTTCTACCTTCTTCGTTTAATCTAACTACAGTTTGATTGATTGTATCTGTTCCAGAGCCCATTGCAATTATGATATCTGTAGCTTCAGGGTCTCCTACATAGTTGAATAATGAATAATCTGTGCCGATTTTTTCGTTAATCTTATCCATGTATTCTTCAACTATAGCTGGTAGTCTATCATAAGCTTCATTTTGTGCTTCAGTTCTTTGGAAATATCCACCCTTTTCAAATACGCCACGCATGGTTGGCCTATGTGGAGATAAGGAATCGTTTTTAAAGGCGTCAATGGCATCGTAATCAACCATATCTTCAAATTGGTCATAGTCCCAAACTTCGATTTTTTGAATCTCATGGCTTGTCCTAAATCCATCAAAGAAGTTTACGAAAGGAATCCTTGCCTTAATTGCAGCCAAATGGGCAACTGGCGATAAGTCCATAATCTCTTGAACAGATCCTGATGCTAGCATTGCAAATCCAGTTTGTCTACCTGCCATAACGTCTTGATGGTCACCATACATGTTAATTGTACATGTAGAAATAGAACGAGCTGCAACGTGAAATACTGCTGGAAGTCTCTCACCTGCCATTTTAAACATATCTGGAATCATTAGGAGGAATCCTTGGCTTGCTGTATATGTAGATGTTAAAGCACCTGCTGCTAATGATCCGTGAACTGCACCAGCAGCTCCTGCTTCGTGTTGCATCTCTGTTACTGAAACTTCATTACCGAAAAGGTTTTTTCTACCTTGAGCAGCCCACTTGTCAATAAATTCAGGCATTGGTGAAGATGGTGTGATAGGATAAATTGCTGCAACATCAGAAAATGCGTAAGATACGTGTGCTGCGGCGGTATTTCCATCCATTGTTTTCTTTTTTCTTATAATAGTCATTGTCTCTCCTTATGTAATACGTTAAAGAAATGTATATAAGCGGAAAAATAGAACTCAAAAGAGTCCTATTTTAACTTTTTCTTTTTATTTAACTAATTCATCAATATAAGCTTCATTAGCTTGTGGGTCTAATTTGAATCCACTAATTTTGTTTACTATACATGCTATAGCACCGTCACCAGAGATATTGCAAGCTGTACCAAAAGAATCTTGGGCAACATACAAAGCAATGATTAGGGCTGTCATAGGTTCAGTAAATCCAAGCATAGATTGTAAGATACCAAGAGCTGCCATTACTGCTCCTCCAGGTACTCCAGGTGCTGCAACCATAGTCACACCAAGCATTAATATGAATGGGAATATGTGAGCTAAGGTAACATCTCCACCTTGTAGCATGAGTATAGACATAGCACAAGATGTAAGCGTTATGGTTGAACCTGATAAGTGGATTGTCGCACAAAGTGGAATAACGAAGTCTGCTATACCCTTGTTAACACCCATTTTGTAGGTTTGTCTTAATGTTACAGGAATTGTTGCTGCTGATGATTGGGTTCCAATTGCTGTCATATAAGCTGGGAAGATATTTTTGATTTTCTCAAATGGATTACCTCCACCCATAGAGCTTGCTATTGTGTATTGGATCAAAATAGTCAACCAGTGAAGTATAATTACCATTATAAATACTTTTGAGAAAACTGATAATACTTTTGCTACTGTTCCTTGATATGCCAAATTAGCAAAAATACCAGCAATGTGGATAGGCAATAAAGGAATTACTATGTTTGAAATTAATTTTGTAATAATATCAGAAAACTCGTGTACTGCTTTTTTAAGGAATTCTCCCTTAACTGCAGCAATACCTACACCAAGTATGAATGACATAATAAGTGCGGTTGTTACACTAAATATAGGATCCATTGGTGATTCAAAGAAAGGTTCTAGGACTCTACCTGTGTTTTGGTCAGGGTTAAAGTTCATTGTACCTGGATCTATGAAGTGTGGTAATATAGCGCTTCCTGTGAAATATGTAGCCGTACCGAATATTACTGTTGATAGATATGCTATTCCAGCAGTAATAGCTAGTGTCTTACCTGCATCATTTCCTAAATCTGCTATACCTGGGATAACAAATCCCATGATGATTAAAGGAATAACAAAGTTTAGGAAGTTGCCAAATAGTCCATTAAAGGTAATTAATATTCTAACAAGAACTGCTGGTCCAAATAGACCGATTAGAATACCTAAAATGATGGCTATGATTAGCCTTGGCAGTAAACCTAATTTTTTCATTTCTTCCTCCTAAATGAAAATTGATCATATGATCATCTTTATAATATCAAATATACGTTTTCATGTCAACTTTATTTCACTAAATTATCCCCTCTAAAATCTCTAATGATTCTGATTATTAAAAGCAATTTTATGATACATATAAGGGATTACGTTTTACTATTTTAAAATCGTATTTATCTAAGCAAAAAAAGAAACGAGATATTTAACCCGCTTCTTTTTATCCAATTTAGAATGACTTATCTATTATATTTTTAAGGGTTTGTGCTGATTTTTGCATTCTTTCATTTTCTGTATCAGTCAATGGCACTTCTATAACCCATTTTACACCATCTTTTCCAATAACAGTAGGAACTCCTATATAAATATCCTTTAGTCCGTATTCTCCATCAAGATATGAAGATGTAGAAAATACTGAGTTCTCATCATTAATAATTGATTCAACAATTCTTGCCAGAGCCATGCCTATTCCATAAAATGTTGCACCCTTCTTTTTTATAATTTCATAGGCAGCATTTTTTGTTTTTTCAAAAGTATCGAGGAGAGCTAACTCATCAACTTCGCTGTTTGCCTTAACCCATTCATAAATTGGTAGACCACCGATATTTGTGTGAGACCAAACTGCAAATTCGCTATCTCCGTGCTCACCTAGGACAAAGGCATCGACACTTCTAGGATCTATGCCTATAAGTTGAGCAATCTCTTTCTTAAATCTAGAAGAATCGAGGGTTGTCCCTGTTCCTATTACCTTGTTTGCAGGAAAGCCTGAGAATTTCCATGTTGCATATGTTAGAATATCTACTGGGTTACTTGCTACTAGAAAGATGCCATCAAAACCAGATTCTACAACTTTTCCTACCATGTCTTTAAAAATAGATAGGTTTTTCTCTACTAGATCAAGCCTTGTCTCCCCATCCTTTTGTGGTATCCCTGCTGTTATTACAACAACTTCGGCATCCTTGCAATCCTTATAGTCTGCCTTATAGATTGACTTTGGCTTAGAAAAACTTAAAGCATCAGATAAGTCCATAGCGTCGCCATAAGCCTTGTCTTCATTTATATCAATTATTCCGAGTTCTCTACCTATGCCCAATATTGTAGAAGCATAAGCAAAGGAGGAGCCAACTGCTCCATCTCCAATTAAAATTATCTTACTATCTTTCATAAAAACTCCTTTATATACCCTATTCTTTTACTAGGATATAATTATTATACTTTAAAATTCTCCCTGCAAAAGATTATTTATTATTTTTTGAAGTTTTCTTATCAATCAAGGCTACGGCTAATAGTGAGTACAAAAGCCAATTTCCCTTGGCATAGGCCATATATTTAGGAAGCCAAATACTCGCGTACTTTTGCTTGTAATTTCTAAGGCCCTTAAATGAATAGAATCTACTACCATGCTTATAAACAAGATAAGCCATTCTTTCAGATAGGTAGGCTGATTTCATAAGACCGACGTTTGATAGGGGTGCCATTCCAAGATTAAAATACTTGTAGGAGTTTTCCTGACCATAGATAAATAGATTAAGAAATAGAAAATCCATCATAGAATTAACATTTTTATCTTGATCATAACGCATCAAATCTATAGTAAGGACTTCTGGATTCTTGTTTGGCATAATATTTGTAAATGCGGTTATTTCGTCGTTTTTATCCAAAACAATTGCTATTTCCGCTCTTCTTAGATAAGCTCTATCAAAAAATCCCAAGGAAAAGCCCTTCTCTCTTTTATCCTTCAGCCAGGAATTTGATATTTCTTCTAACTTATCTAGGAATTCATTAGTATAGGGATAAGATACAAGCTTAAATTTATAGCCTTCTTTAGCAAATCTGTTTAGAATATTTCTCTCGGTGGATTTCTTTCTTCCTTTTAGGGAAAAGTCTGTCAGATTAACCATGGCATTTTCCCCAAATTTCATAAAATCATATCCATAATCGTGCAGGCTTAGGGTGAATCTCTCGCCCACTTCATAAAATATAGGATTAAGTCCTGACTTTTGGCATACTTCGTTAAAAGCAAAGAGCGCTAAAGCAATATCCGCTTCTTTCCCAAAAGGCTCGCCCATGACTATTGCCTTGTTATTTATGATTTGATATTGAAAGGCCACAGTTTGTTCTCCGTCCTTGTCCCTATAATAGTATATATATTTATCATTTAAGAAAGATAGTCCAGAGGCTAGGGATTGACTTGACCCATATTTATCAATCAATAAGTCTAAATCGTCTATATTTGTCTCGTAAAGTTCCTCTCCTCCTTTTTTCATATAAGAAAATATTAGCTTAGTAAGTAGGATAAAGATAAGAAGGATAAGTAGGGTGTATATAAGGCTCATGGGCAAGCTGTAGTTTTTATTCCTATTTATATTTAAAATATAGAAGAAAAATCCTACGAGAAAGAGTACACAATCTACAGTCTTCTCTTCCCAACTATAGATGAATCTCTCCTTAAACAAAAACTTTCTGGTATAAAATCCAAGACCCATTAGGATAAGTACAGGTAGGATTGATACCACATTTTCACCAATTGCAATTAGAAAGAAAATATGACAAAGACCAGTAAGCATAAGAAGATTTATTGATTTCTTTTGTTTATCTATGGACAATCTTCCTGCAATTAAGAATAAATATCCTAAAAGCAAGTATACGGTAAGCAAAACAAGCTCTATAGCCGATAAGTCCTTGCTTACATTGCCTATATTATAGAAATTCTCCAAAGAAATTACTGAAAGTATAATATATATTCCATATAGAATTATAAATATACTATTTATTTTCTGTATAAGCTCTTTAATTACTCTTAGGGCAAAGTCACCATATTTTTCTTTAATTTTCCTAAGAAAGTCTTTAGATAGAAATCCTATTCCAGTAAATGAAAGTATGGCAAAGACAAGAAGGAAGCCATTAACATAATGATCTTTACTTGCCTTTCCTACTATAAAAGCAATAAGAGCAAGTAAGACCAAGGATAAAAATATCGTAGCTTTCTTTTTATTTACTAATTTGTTCATTATTTCCCTCCATAAATTCTACTACAAGTTTATTAAATAAATAGGGATGGGATCTCGCTAGCTTATGGCCTGCTTTTTTTACTATGACAAGCCTTGAACGATCGATTGATTCAGAAATATTTTTTACATGATCAAGCCTTATCAGATCGAAAGATCCAACTATTATCAAAACCTCACTTTTAATATCTCCTAGGTCCGTCTTATTTAATCTTAAATCTTTCAAAAGTAAGGCAGCAACTCTCTTATTTCTTTTAAAAAAGGGCAATATATTCCAAAAAATATTCTCTCCAAGGCTAATTATTCTACTTAAAAGCCTAGTTCCACTAAATCTTATGTTGGGAGCATTTAAAATTAATTTCTCTACTAGAGCAGGATATCTAATTGTAAATAAAAGGGCAAGATTTGCTCCATCAGAAAATCCTAAAACATTTGCCTTCTTTATAGAAAGTTTGTCAAAAATCTCCTTGAGGTCACTTGCCATAAGATCGAAGGTTAATTTGTCTCTGGCATTATCACTTCTCCCGTGGTCCCTAAAATCTATAAGATATAGGTGAAATCTTCTAGAAAGAGCTCCAATATTGTATTCAAAGTAGGACGAGTCTCCACCATTTCCGTGGAGTAGAAACAAATTTTCGCCAGCTCCTAACTCTTTATAGAAAATTTCGGTCCCATCATTTAATTTAATCATTCCCTTTTTCATAACTACCTCTTATAAAACTATACCTTATATATTTCTCACATAATCATTAGAGTCAATTAAATAAATCTAAATAATCTGAAAATAAATAATAACACTACAAATACATTCATGAATATAACTATATAATAAAAAAACCTCAATCATTTTACTGATTGAGGATAACATTAAGCTTAAGCTAAAGTCCTAATAATAATGATGCAACTTCAAAATATATTAGAAGTACAAGTGTATCAACTATTGTTGTAATGAGTGGTCCTGCCATTACCGTAGGATCTATATTAAATTTATCTGCTATTAGCGGCAATACTCCACCCATGACTTTGGAAAATATTATTGTTAGCAAAAGGGTTATAGAGACTGTAAGATTGACACCAATTTGTGCTTGGTCTAAAATCATTAGCCTTATAAAGTTAATGATTACTAAGATAACACCAGTTATTAGACCAATGCTTGCTTCTTTCATAATCACCTTAAAAAAATCTTTAAATCCTATATCTCCTCTATAAAGGGATGTGATTACTGTCGTTGAAGCCTGGCTTCCTGCATTACCGCCAGAATCCATAAGCATTGGTATATAGGCTGTTAGGGCAACCGCACTTGCAAGTAGATTTTCATATCTGTGGATTATAAAACCTGTCATAGTCGCTGTGAGTAAGCATATTATAAGCCATGTAGTCCTTGTTTTTGCAATTTTAAAGCTTGATTCAACTAGGTAAGAATCAGAGTTATCAGAAATACCTGTTATATTTGACATATCTTCTTGGAACTCTTCGTGTGCTACATCGATTACGTCTTCTGCTGGCACGATACCGATTAGTCTATTTTCAGAATCGACTACTGGCACCTCTCCTAAATCGTATTTGTAGGAAAGTTTAGCTACAACTTCTTGGTCATCGTTAGGATTAACTGTTGCATTTATACTATTGGCTAAATCCTTTAGGGACTTATCTTGATATCTTATAAGATCTGCTATGTAGACAAAACCCATAAGAACTAGTGAGTTGTTGGTTAGCCATATCTGCTCAAGCTTTTCTGCATCTAGATCTGATTCCATTATCTTTTCGAGAGCTTGTTTTGGACTAATATTTTCCTTCACTGACAAGAAGTTAACTGTCATGATAGAACCGACTGACTCTTTTGGATAGCCTAAAAGCTCATTGACGACCTTTCTCCTATCCTTATCTATGTGGAAGGTCATAAGTTTCTTGGTGATATTTGCAGGTAGCTCCTGTAGGGTATCTACAAGCTCATCCTCATCCAAATCTCTTACCAGGTCTTTTATCTTCTCTTCTGATAGAATATTTACAATTCTCGCCTTGTTTTCAGGTTTTAGTTCAGTAAATGCATCTGCCAAAAGGTCCTTTTTAAGTAGCTTAATCCAAATCGCTACATCCTTTTCTGGCAAAATTTCAAGTTTATCGGCTATATCAACAGGATCCATCCTGTTAATCATCTCTTGGGTCCTGTTAAGCCTTTCTACATCATAATTTTTATCTGTCATTTTTACCTCCATTAGACTAACTAATCGAGGCATGAATAAGTAAACCTCAACTAGCCTTATTTAATTAAGCCTCAGATTGGGCCCACTTTTATCCATATTTCCTCCTTATAAATATTATGAATTGCCTATTTAATATACCTTTTTTTATAAATAAAGCTATAAGATCCCTATATGCTCATAAGTTCTAAAGTCACTAGGAAAGACTTATAGAAAGAATCCATAGGGATAAATTCCTTGTTTGAATGAAAGTTATGAGCTCCGGTGAAATAATTTGGGGTTAAGATATTCCTCGTAGATAAATAAGACCCATCGGTCCCACCCCTCATAGGGATTATTTTAGGTCTAATAGCAAGTTTTTCGAAAGCTTTCTTTAGTTTTTCAATAGCAAGGTAATTATCTTCATTTACACTATCTAAAATATTAGCGTAAGTATCTTCTATCTCAATTTCAATTTTTGCCTTATTGTATCTTTCGCTAAGTAGATCAGTGATTTTCATTAGATAAGCCTTTTTATTGAGAAATTTTTTCTTGTCATGATCTCTTATGTTGAATTTGACCTCACAATTAATTACATCAGATTTAATATCTGTGATCCAAATGTAACCTTCCCTTCCTTCTGTATGCTCGGGCATCTTACTCCTATCAAGCATAGATATAAAATCATGGGCTATCATTATTGGATTTACGAGTTTATTTTTAGAAGACATGGGATGTGCGCTAAGGCCCTTTATTTTGAGATTCCCACTTGCTGCATTAAAGGTTTCATATACGAGCTCCCCAAGCCCACAACAATCAATAGTGTAAGCAAAGTCGACATCAAAATTATCGAAGTCAATCTTGCGTACTCCTCTTAGGCCAATTTCCTCATCAGGAACAAAGGCTAAATAGATTTTCCCATGCTTTATCGATGGGTTTTCCCTAATATACCAAAGGGCTGTAATAACATTTGCTATGGCCGCCTTGTTGTCAGCTCCTAGAACAGACTTTCCATCTGTGACTATCAAATCATCACCTAGGTAATTAGCTAAGCTTTTTTCTTCATTTGGACTAAGGACAATATTTTCACTTGAATCTAGAACAATATCTGTCCCATCGTAGGATTTTTCGATTCTAGGATTTATATCGGGACTTAGGCCGACATCAACTGTATCTAGATGGCATACCCATCCGATTTTTGGAGCCTTTTTTTCATCAACTCCTTTGGCTTCAATTACAGCTTGCAAAACTCCATACTCATTTATCCTAATGTTATTAGCTCCGAGCTCTTCTAATTCTTTGGCAAGTTTCTTAGCTAGAACTAGCTGGCCCTTGCTAGAGGGTATGTCTTTATTTTCTTCATTCGATTGGCTAGAAATAGATACATATTTTAGGAAATTTTCCAATAATTTATCTTTTATTATTTTCTCTTCCATAGTAACCTACAATATATCGAGCACTTCTTCTAAGCTATTTACTTCATAGTCGAAATCAATATCTTTTTCTCTTTCTAGTCTATCAGGATTAAACCATATCGTCTTTATCCCAGAATTGTTTCCTCCTCTTATATCAGAGGTCAAGGAATCTCCTATTATCACATATTCGGACTTTTCTCTAGACCCAACAGTATCGAATATATAGTCAAAGAACTCAATATTCGGTTTTTCAAATCCTATTTTTTCTGATATAAATACGTCCTCAAAAATAGAATCTAGTCCTGCTCCTTTAAGCTTTCCTTCTTGGGCTATGGCAGATCCATTGGTTGCTGCGTATTGCTTATATTTTCCTGAAAGTTTGCTAAGAGTTTCGTAGGCCTCGTCATTAAAAACATAGGTCTTGCCCAAATTTTCCTGGAAGGATATATTAAAGTCACTGACAATTTCGGTATTATAACCGTATTTTTCAAAAAATTCTCTAAATCTTCCTTCTAGTACCTCAATTCTAGTGATTTCTCCCCTTTCTAGGGCCTTCCAGTATTTATTATTAATCTTTCTATAAACTCCTAACCTATCATCCGATAAATCACCCAAACCATACTGATCGAAGCAAGCCCTAATGGCATTTTCTTCAGCTAGGTGAAAGTTTAATAAAGTTCCATCAATGTCCCACAAAACATATTTTATCAATTTTACTCTCCTAAAATTCTTCTACTAACTTCACTCACAGGAAGGCCAATTATAGTATTTATGTCTCCATTTATATAGGAAATTAGCCTTGGATCTAGGTCTTGGATCCCATAGGCCCCAGCCTTATCCATAACATTTTCTTCTATTAAATATCCATCAATTATTTCATCCATCTCCTTATAGTAATCGGTAAATCTAACTTCGGCTATAGAGTAAAAAACATCCAAATAATTTTTGCTCCTTAAGCAGACTCCAGTTATTACAAAGTGACTTTTGCCAAAATATGACATAAACATATCCCTCGCCTCGGCCATGTTTCTAGGCTTACCATATATTTTATCATCCAGGATAACCATAGTATCAGACGATATATAAAGGCAATCTTTGACTAAATCTACATCGGATTTAGCCTTGGCAATCTCAGCGCAGGTCTTGCCGGCTCTTTCTATAAAGTCACAGTCCTTGTACTTTTCCATATATTTTTCTTCTATAGCTCTTTCATCGATTCTTATAGAGGCAATTTCTGGCTTAAGAAAACTAAGCAAGTCCCTCCTTCTGGGAGACTTGCTCATTAAGATATATTTCTTATATTTTCTAATTTTGCCATTTTTTTCATAGTCATTTACATAGTTCATAGTTAATTCTTACCCGCATTTGAATGTTTTACAAAATCTTTTAGGATTTTTTTAGAGTATTTATCATTTTCATAAGAAAGCTCTGGATGCCACTGCACTCCTAGCATGTAAGAGTAATATGGATTTTCTATTGCCTCTATTAGGCCATCATCGCTTGTAGCACTCACACTTAAGCCTTCTGCCAAATCCTTTATTCCCTCGTGATGGTAGGAATTTACCTCAATCCTATCAGATCCAACTATTTTAGATAGTCTTGAACCTTCATTTATGTTAATCTCATGATAAGTAAGGGTCTTGTCACTTCCTCTATGAATTATTTCTTTAGAAAATTGTTTCTCCAAATCATCATAGAGACTTCCACCATAATAGATATTAATAAGTTGCATACCCCTGCAGATACCCAAAATAGGCTTTTCTAGTCCTATTGCATAATCTAATATAGCAAGACTCTTTTCATCATCTTCCCTGCTGTATTCCTCGACAAGGGACCTATCACCTCCATAAATATCCGGATCAAAGTCGTTCCCTCCAGCAAAAATCACCCCATCAGCTCTTTCTACCTTCCTCTTACACATTTCTGTATCCATCCTACTTGTATCGACATCGTTGGTATCTATTCTGTTGTCATCTAGGGCGATTTTTATATGGTTGATGTTTTGATGATTATGCACTACTGCTATAGTTTTCTTGGTAAGAAAATTATCTCTAACTATAAAATATCCAAGTATCAGCAAAATAATTAGTAAAATCATTTTTATAAACTTAGTAAATTTCTTTCTCATAGAATACCTCCAATTACTTCTTTTAATTATTGTATCATAAAGAAAGAAAATATTAAACATTTACTATAAATTTATTAATAAATTTAAAGTTTCATTAACTTTGTTTTAATAATTCCCATTATATACATAAGTACTCTAATTCCAGTTTAACATTGATGGCTAATCTTTTCCTAGAGCTTTTTAGTTTTGTATACTAGAAGTAATTAAGTTTCCTATGGAAATTATTCAATTACTTATAATCAATCTGATTTGTTTTAAAAGAGTATCCATCTTATATGCGATTTAGTTTTTTAATATCTAGAAGAATCAAGATCAAGGACACTCCCAAAATTATATGACCCAAACCAGCCACCCCTGAAATCATTGCCTCTTGTCCATTACTCAAATCCTTTGCTAAAACTTCAGTAAATCCCCTAACAAACATCATTACTGCGCTTAATATCAATCCAATATTATAGAATTTCAAATGCTTATCTATTTTATTATTTTCATAGAAATTTAATGATAGTGATATTAGATATATTAGTAAATACATCATCATTCCAAGGATAAATAAATGTGGATGAAGCCTAAGCAGGCTCGTAGATCCCTCAAAACTCATATATTTTGTAAATTCTCTGTAAAAAACTCCCACAAGCATAGCAAGGACAGCGTAAAAAATTGCCATGTTTATATATTTTTTCATGATATTCTCCTTTTTTAAAAAATTTATCACAGATGCATTCGAACATCGTTCGGTTATTCTTATATAAAAACCGACTCCCTCGTCGGTCAATATAAAAGTTTCTCTATCATCTTAATCGTAAAGTCAGCTGATTTCTGGCTTAACCAAAGGCTTATTATATTTATGATAATAAAATCAGCAAAGTCTTCCTGGGTAAAATTCTCATCAAAGACATCTTCTCTTATATCACAATCATTTGCCAAAATCTCAATAATATTTCCTCTTAGTTCATTAAGGAAATCATCCATAACAAGTCTTGCTTTCTTATCTTTACTAGACGAAAAACTCATTGAATGAATGTTTAAAAAGTTAGGATATTTCTCCATTCCTTTTTTTATATTTGTATAGGTTAAAGAAATATATTCGCTTAATTTTATTTTTCTTAAATCAACTTGATCAAGGTTAAATATATCATCCCAGACACTTTCGATGCTAGCTATCAAAAGTTCATCTTTGGAGGGAAAATAATAGTAAATCGATCCTATAGCAAGATTCGTTCGCTTCGCAACCTTTCTCATATTTAGCCCCGCTATTCCTTCTTCAGCTACTATTTGCCTACAGACTTTCATAATATTAGACTTAGAGCCATTATTTGCTACCATAAGAGATCCTTTCAGCTATCGAACATTGTTCGATGATATTATATTTTCTAATTTTTAATTGTCAAAAGCTTCTTCAAATTAATTTTATTAAGTTCATATATTAGAAAAATCATTCCCAAACTTATGCCAAGATATAAGACTGGACTAGGGAAGTTTATAGGAAACGAATCTGGTAAGTGGTTTAAGTAACCATAATTTGCCGATGCAATTTTATTTACAAGATAAATCACAAGATTCATTGCTAGACTTATCTTACCAATAAACTTAAGATCGAGTTTTCTTCTCTGATTTGTAAGAATCATAAGAGCAGACCCTAGAGATAAGCTATGAGCAAGCACATAGGTTAGGTTTGTTATATGTGGCCAAAGATATTTTGAAGGATCTGGGAAGCTAAAGGCTATTAGTGTACCTATTATTCCAAGCCAGGCAAAGTAATTACTTAATTTATAATCTTTGCGAAAATAGCTAATAGCCATCATAAAAGCCGCTATTCTACAATGATAAAGAGGGAGGCCTTCTCTTATAAATAAAAGCTTATCCTCATAGTACCAAATAAATAAAGCTATTTCTATTATAGATAAACTCACTAACTGTATAGGAAGGATCTTTCTTCTATGTCTTAATTTATAAATCAATATCAAATAAATCAGCAAAATCCCCCAAACCAAAGGCATATTAATATTGGTCTTAAGATCTTCACTGTGTCTAAAAAAATATTCCATCACTTATTCTTTTCCTTAATTTTATTTAAACTTGTCCAAAAACTTAGATAGGATATTGCTTTGATCTATATCTAGCCATTTAAGGAGCTTGTCTTCATCAAATTGCAGTTCATAATCACTTTCATCTACAAGTGCATCTTTTGTCATATAAGTCAAGCTTTGCCTTATTATATCCCTATCTTTCGAAGTCTTTTCTAGAGGAAATATTATTTTCCCATTTTCTTTCCTAATTTTCTTATCCTTATTATAGTAGAAATCTCTTAAGTATTTCTTATACTCTTCTATGTAGGGATTTCTTACATCGATCCATTCGAAAAAGGCCTTGGCATCTAGTTCTATATCAAGCCCTCCTATTGTTCCTACAAGGACACTTTGATCTAGGGCCTGCTTGTAGACTTCTGATGGCTTTTCATAATTTCCTTTGTTCTCATCAATAGTCGCTGTATTAAAGAAGAGCGATCCCGTTTCCATATCGAAGACAAATTCCTTCTCCCCTGCCCTCTTATATAGCTTTCTCCATTTTTCCTGGTTGGATTCAAAATCATCCGTGTACCTTCTAGTAGGAAAATACCTTGGTAGAGGCATGCCACAGGACTTATAATATTCTCTAAAAACCTCTCTTGTCTGATACAAAAAGTCAACCTTACCTGCTCCATCGGCAAAGTGATTCCATTCATATTCATCACTATTATCAAGTCTATCTGCCATTTTTAGAGAAAAATCTGTAAACAAGTCATTATTCATTTTTTCATAAATATCCTTGTATACTAAAGGAGAATCTTTCTTATATTTATCGTCAAATTTCTTGTCAATTTTTAAATAATAAGACCTTCTCCTTGCTTCAGGAGGAAGTGTGTATCCATCGGCATTGGTCGTTCCTATAGTTACAGGAAATGGACTTACAATTTCAACTTGACTATTTGTCGTATTTAATATTAAATCACGACCATAGTTTGCTTTTGAGAAAAATTCTATGGAAAATTCATCTATTATAATCGGATATACATTATCTTCCCTAGCCCGGCCTTCGATTACCTTGACCCTATTGGCCTTGGCCTGGGCTCCGCTTGCAAGCTCTGAGAAATTATAATAAGCCTTATCGCTTAGTCCAAGCATCTTGTTTATCATTTTTATTAGAGAAGACTTACCGCTTCCAGCAGTTCCTCCAATAAAGAGAAATTGGGGAATATCATTTCTCTCTTCGCTAGTTCTAGCTAGTGTCTTAATCTCATAGAGAAATGGTCCTGTGAAAGCATAAAATATTGCTTCCATTATCCTCTGCCCGTACTTATCATCATATTTATGGACAAAGGATTCAAATGTATGTATAAATTCATCAAGCAGGATTAGGGCCTTTCTTATTTCTTCTATATCTTTATTTTCTCCAAAAGGAATAAATTCATTTGTAAGCTCACTTTTAACTAGGAGACCACTATTTTCTTTTCCTATATTTCTAGTCTCTGGCTTTGAGAATAAGAGAGCTCTTTCATCTGAATCTATATCAGCATTTACCTTGATAGTCTTAATTGTCTCGTTGACAAGCTTTTTAATAGCTGGTGACTTCTTGATTGTAGGCTCTTTAGTCCTATTATTTACCGATTCACGAACGAGCATATAGGCTTGATTATCCAAGTTATTTTCTCTAATCTTCTCATCATCAAGGGCCTTCTTATCCTCATCCATGTCCTTAATCTGTCCTATGGCGTCAGCTGGAATAGTAGAATTTGCCTTAAAGTCTTCTACTTTTAGGATTAACTCTATTGCTTGACTTTTCTTAATCTTTTCTACTTCTTCGTTAGTTAAGACAATTACCGAGTCCCTATCTTTAATATTTTCTAGCTTCTTCTTGTTAGTTAACATTAGCTCTTTTGGGAAGTAGTTAGTTGTAATATCTGCTAAAGACTCATAATAATCCTTATAAATACCAAAAAGCTCACTATCATCATATATTATAATATTCTCGTATTGGCTTGTAGTCTTTTGAAAAGCCATCTCCGATAGATTACAAGATCCTAGGATTATCCTATTGTGACCACTTTCCTTATTTTCTAGAAGGTAAAACTTAGAGTGAATACTTGCTCCAAAAGGAACTTTTACTTCAAATGATTTTTCTTCTAGCCTTCTTTTCATATCCATATCAAGACCTTGATAGGTCTTTATGCTTGTGTTTTTAAGGACTTCCTTGATCTGTGCCTTAAGATTTTTGGCAAAAAGATTAGCAGATTGTTGGACCTTATCTTCATTTATTCCAACCACAATCTCTACCTTGGCGAAGTCCTTAATATATTTGTTAAGGAAAGTAGTAGAGATTGAGTAAGTAACAGCCAAAATCGAATCGTATTTTCCATGATCAAATATTTCTTCTATAGTCATATCGACTTTTTTGTTATCCTTACAAATATGAAGGCTCTCTCTTCTATCTTCTATAAAATCAATTACTAAAGACATTTGCCTCTCCATAAGTCCACCTCTTTTCTTACTTTATTTTATTATAATATAGAACTAATATTTTATAAAGTAAAAAAGAAAAACCTAAGAGAAAGTTCATCCCCTTAGGCAAATATCTTATTCTCTTTCCTTATCTTTTTTCTTAATATCCTTAACCCTATCTTTATAATCCTTCTTGACCTTGGATAAATCGATGCCTTCTATATAGTAGCTCTTACTTGCCTCACCAATTGCCTTGGTACCCATAGCAGCCACCGTAGCACTTACTGCATTTCCAGCAGTCGGAAGGATTAGATTTAAAAGCTTAGATAATTGTTGGGATCCTAGTCTAAAGAGATTTCCAGCAAGACCCACTCCCCCTAGGGATAAGAGGAATTCCTTGGCTGTTTCCTTGCTAATAGTCCTACCAGAAAGACTTGCTATTAGGCTTACTAGGGCGATTTGTAGACCTATCAGAGGATAAATATCAGCTATGGGTATTGGGACCATGGCGACAGTTGCAGCAAAGCCTGAAAACATGTTTATAAACTTATCACTGAGATTTGCTAGGACCTTATTCATCCTACAAGCAAGTCTTAAACCAACTATGGCATCATAATCACTTATAGACTCTTCTAAAGCATCGATTAGATTATCAATACCGAATCTCCCATCAAATTGAATTTCAAGATCACTTAGTCTAGATTGAGGAAGATCATTTATAGAATCGACATCTATAAATTCATCCTCAAGCATCCAATCAATCAAGGAAGAAACAGGGATTATTTCCTTAACCTCAAGCTCTCCTTCTTCTATGATTTTGCCATAATATTTAACAACTTCACTAATATTTTTACTCTTGCTTATAGGATATTCCTTTGGGTCTTTGATCCTTGATGGAGCGAGTTCATCCACCTTATTTATGGCAACTATTACTGGCAAGTCTACTCCGTTTGTCTTTTTATAATCTTCACATATACTTTTAACGAACTTTACATCTGTTAAGACATCATCCCTATGACTAGCATTTAGCATAAAGATTGTCACATCAGGCATAAAGTCTTTTACTTCTTTTTTTATCTTATCTTCTGCTGATACTTTCTCATCTAGGGCAAGAGACTCGGAGGTTCCCCTAGTATCTAAAATCTGCATCAGAACTTCGCCATTTTCCTCATAATCATACATATCGCAGGCTTCGGTTTGAGAGTAGACATCATTTACAGGAGCGAGGTATCTTCCATTAATAGCATTTATTAGAGAGCTTTTCCCTACTCCAGTCCTCCCCATGAGGAAAATCCTAGGTGGTCTATAATTTTCCATATCATCCATGACCCTTTTAAGCTCTTCATCATTTAGGATAATTTTTCTAAGCTTATCTCTCATAGGATCTGGAACAGAGTCAATTGTTTTTTCTAAATTTTTATAAATATTTCTAATTCTTTCGATTGCATGGGTCGAATTCTTATCAGCCATAAAATCTCCTTTACTTCTTAATATTATTATACATAAAATTAACAAATAAAAAAGAGGCCTAAGCCCCTAGATAACCATGACAAGACTTCCAATACCTATGAGTATTGCACCTATGATGGATTTTCTGCTAAATTCTTCCCCTAAAAATATAAAGGCCAGAGCAAAGGTTATAAGAACACTTGTCTTATCTATTGCAGTAACCTTGGCCACCTCACCGTTCTTAATAGCAGCATAATAGCAAAGCCAAGAAAATCCTGTAGCAAGTCCTGAAAGAATCAGAAAGAGCCAAGATTTATGAGATATATCATGAATACCACTTTGGGCATTAGTAATAAAAACTATAAACCAGCTCATTCCAACTACGACTAGGGTCCTAATAGCAGTAGCAAGATTCGAATTGACATTTTCGATCCCGATTTTAGCCAGTATTGATGTTACTGCTGCAAAAAAGGCCGAAAGAATCGATAAAATTAACCACATAATAAATCCTTTAAATATTTTTTCAAAATCTTCATATACATTCTACTTTAAAAATTAAATTCCTCTAAGTTTTTATTTCTGGTACAATAATTAAAAATGGAGGATATATGTTACTTCTAAGAAATATAAAAGTTCCCTTTGACAAGGGCTATGAAGATATAAAAAGAGAAATAGAAAAAACTATAAATAGAAAAATAGATTCATTTGAGATTTACAAAAAATCAATAGATGCAAGACGTGGTGTGTATTATGTCTACCAAGTACTAATTGATACCGAAGTAAGTCCTAAAATCTACAAAAAGCTTAAGCATAATATCAGTGAATACAAGGAAGAAAAGCTAGAAATAGAGAATAAGAACAAGGTTAAATCTGCTATCATAGTTGGAGCAGGTCCTGCTGGACTTTTCGCTGCCTACACTTTAGCTAAAAGAGGAGTCAAAGTTACCATAATCGAACAAGGCGAAAAAATCGAAGAAAGAGTAAAGACTATTGATAGCTTTAATAATGGCGGAAATCTTAATCCAAGATCTAATATCCAATTTGGAGAAGGTGGTGCTGGAACATTTTCTGATGGTAAACTTACTTCTAGGTCCAAAGATAAGAGAAGTAGGGAAATATTTAAAATCTTTGTAGAAAATGGAGCTCCTGAAGATATCCTCTACGACCATCTCCCTCATGTAGGAACTGATATTCTAAGAAAAGTAATTATAAATATTAGAAAGAAAATCGAAGCTATGGGAGGAAGCTTTCATTTTGGAGAGAAATTTATAGATCTGGAAATAAAAGATTCGAAAATCGCAAGTCTAATTACCGACAAAGATTCTTACGAGGCGGATGAATACATCCTAGCCCTAGGCAACTCCGCTAGAAATAGCTTTATCATGCTCGATAAATATATAGAAATTGTACAAAAACCTTTTGCAGTTGGCTTTAGGATTGAGCACCTACAAGATCATATAAATCTAAGCCAATACAAGATCAAAGATGAAAGACTCCCTCAGGCAAGCTACCAACTAAACTACACCAACAAGGAAAAAAATACTTCTGTATATAGCTTTTGCATGTGTCCAGGAGGATTTGTAGTAAACGGCTCAAGTGAAGAGAATGAGCTTTGCGTAAATGGCATGAGCTATCATGATAGGTCAAATACAAATGCAAACGCGGCTATAGTATGTACTGTAAATGAGGAAATCCTAGGCCCAGGCAATCTTTCTGGAATAGATTTTCAAAGAGAAATTGAGAAAAAGGCCTTTCTTCTCGGAGGAGCAGACAACAAGGCGCCAGTTCAAAGGTTAGAAGACTTCTATGAAAATAGACCAACTACTGAGATTGGACCAATTAAGCCTAGTATAATGACAGGATATAAGCTTGCTAACCTAAATGAAATCTATCCAGATAAGATTAATTCTGCTATCAAAGAGGCCCTTGAAGTTTTTGACAAGAGACTAGCTGGCTTTAAAAATCCAGATGCAATCCTAACAGGTGTTGAAACTAGGACATCCTCCCCAGTAAGAATCGTTAGAGAAAATTATTCAACTAAATATAAGAATCTAAGACCGATCGGTGAAGGAGCAGGATATGCGGGAGGTATCGTCTCCTCCGCCCTTGATGGACTCAAATGCGCAATAGAAGTTTTAGAAAACTAAGTTTCCCTTATAATTTTCAATTTTAAATAAATGGGTATCTATCTTGTAGATAGATCTTTAGGTAAAAGAAAAACAAGGAGAATATTATGAAGAAAATCATCAACGACGTAGATTTGATAATTGATCAAATGATCGATGGCTTGGTAAAAGCTAATGACAAGATTCTAGAAAGACTTGACGATAGTACAGTTGTCGCAAGAAAGGGACCTTCTAAAAAAGGCAAGGTCGGAATAATCTCTGGTGGAGGAAGCGGCCACGAGCCAGCCCACGCAGGCTATGTCGGAGAAGGTATGCTCGATTGTGCTATATGTGGTAGTATCTTCACCTCCCCTACCCCAGATCAAATCTTAAAGGCAATAGAGAAAGCTGACAGCGGTAGTGGCGTATTTATGGTCATCAAAAACTACCAAGGCGATGTAATGAACTTTGAGATTGCCCAAGAAATGGCAGAAATGCAAGATATCAAAGTCGATTCTATAATTGTAAGAGATGATATAGCTATAGAAAACTATGAGGACAGACGTGGAGTTGCTGGAACTATTTTCGTCCATAAGGTTCTTGGAGCTATGGCTGAAGAAGGAAAGAGCCTTGATGAAATAAAAGCAAAGGCAGAAGAGATTGTTCAAAATATCAAAACCATAGGCCTTGCTACAAAACCTTGTACCAATCCAAATGACGGCAAGGAAAGCTTTAGCCTAGAAGAAGACGAAATCGAAATGGGTATTGGAATCCACGGAGAAGAAGGAATCAAGAAAGAAAAAATCCAAAGTGCTGACGCTATGGCCAAGGAAATGGTCGATAGACTCCTCAAAGAAATACCTGAGGACAAGAAAGATTACGCCCTAATGGTAAATGGCATGGGTCAAACTACAGAAATGGAACTATATCTAGTAAATAATTTCGTTACTGATTATCTAAAGGAAAATTCTATAGAAATCAATAGAACTTACGTTGGCAACTACATGACAAGTATGGACATGGCAGGATTTTCACTCACACTCTTTGCTGTAGATGATCAAATTGTTAAATATCTCGATAGAGAAGTTAAGGTAGGAAGAAGATAATGAATATAGATAAGTTAAAAGTTTTATTTACAGAAATATCAGATGAAATAATAGCAAATGAAGAATACCTAACCGATCTGGATAGGAGCATAGGAGATGCAGACCATGGTTACAATATGGCCAAGGGATTTAAGGCTATAAAAGCTGATCTAGATAAGGAATATTCAAGCCTCAAGGATTTTTTCAATAAGATTGCTATGAATCTCTTATCTAAGGTAGGAGGAGCGAGTGGTCCCCTCTACGGATCATTTTTCATGAGCTTTGCTAAAGCACTCGATGGCAAGGAAGATTTGACTAGAGATGAACTAAACCAGGCCTTCGACGAAGGAGTTGCTGCTGTCAAAAAAAGAGGAAAGGCCCAAGTTGGTGATAAAACTATGGTAGATGTCCTAGAGCCAGTTTCTAACGCCCTTAAGGAAGGAAAGGACCTTGATGATGTAGTAAAAATCGCTGAAGAGAAAATGACCTACACCAAAGAAATCAAGGCCCTAAAGGGAAGAGCTTCCTACGTAGGGGAAAGATCTATCGGTCACATCGACCCAGGTGCCTATAGCTCTTATTTAATAATCAAAAAAGCCTTCGGAGGATGTCATGATTAATATATTAATAGCAAGCCACAGCAAGGACTTGGCCAAGGGCTTAAGTGATATCATAGGTCAAATGACAACAGACGTAAGAATTGAGTATTCTGGTGGTGATGACGAGGGAAATTTAGGATCGAATTTTGAAGAGATTTTCGCTAAGATGAACGAGCTTGCCCCAGAAGGTCTTGTAGTTTTCTTCGACATGGGATCATCTATGATGAATGTCGAAACAGCTTATTCTATGCTTGACGAAGACTTGAAAGAGAAAGTCCTAATTGCCGGAAGTCCCCTAGTAGAATCAGCTCTAGAAATTAGTCTATCTATTAATGAAGAAACCAGTCTAGATGATATAAAAGAGAAAATATCTTCCTATAAATTTAATAAATTGGATTGATAATTAAGAATAAAGAAGGATAATATAAATAGTATTTGGCAGTTGTCTGATGACGACTGCTTTTTTGTTTGTAATATATAGAAAAGGATAATAAATGAAATTTAATGAATTAAATATAGGAAATGAAATTTTAAGGGCAATTGATGATTTAGGCTACGAAAAGCCAAGTCCCATCCAAGAAGAGTCTATCCCCCACCTTTTGGAAGGGAATGATCTAATAGGAAAATCTCAAACAGGAAGCGGGAAAACTGCGGCCTTCGCCATACCAATTATAGAAAATATCGAAGCAAATGGAATAACTCAAGCCCTCATCCTCTGTCCAACAAGAGAGCTTTGTATACAAGTATCAAAAGAAATCGAAAAGCTTTATAAATACAAGAAAGAAATCAAAATCCTTTCTGTCTATGGTGGAAGTCATATAGTAAGGCAAATCAAGAGCCTAAAAAAAGGAGTAGAAATTGTAGTTGGTACTCCTGGAAGACTGATGGATCTTATGAGAAGAAAGGTCTTAAAGCTCGACCAACTTAAAACAGTTGTCTTGGATGAGGCTGACGAAATGTTTGATATGGGCTTTAGGGATGATATGAAATTCATCCTTGATAGGACAAATCCCAATAGACAGACTTGTTTCTTTTCAGCAACTATGGGACCTGAAATCCAAGAATTTTCTAAGCTTTATCAAACTAATCCCTACGAAGTCAAAATAAAATCTAAAGAAGTAACTGTTGATAGGATCGACCAATATTATATTAAACTTAAAGAATCTATGAAGGAAGAAGCCTTGATGCGACTTCTAGAAATCCATAAGGCAAATCTTGCTATCGTATTTTGTAATACCAAGAGAAAAGTCGACAGGCTTGTAGAAAGTCTCACCAAGAAAAACTACCTAGTAGACGGCCTTCATGGAGATCTCAAACAAAGTAGTCGTGACCAAGTCATGAAGAAGTTTAGAAATAAAACCATCCAAATCCTTGTAGCGACAGATATAGCTGCTCGTGGTCTTGATGTGGATGATGTAGATATTGTCTTTAACTATGACCTACCTCAGCTTGACGAATACTATGTCCACAGGATTGGAAGAACAGCCAGAGCTGGCAAAAGCGGTCTAAGCTTTTCCCTAATCTCAGGTCGTGATAATAATAGGCTAAGGCAAATCGAAAATTATACCAAGGCCAATATAAAACAGATGCCCGTCCCAACCCTTGTCCAAATGGATAGGCAAAGCGACCTTCGTCTTATAGAAGATATTTCATCTAAGCTTGATAAAAATGAAGACCTCAGTAGAGAAAAAGATATACTAATAAGACTTATGGAAAAAGGCTATGATCCATTTATGATCTGCCAGGTCTTACTTAAAGATAAGCTAGATATTAATAATAACCACGAAAAGCTTGAAGGAATTGACCTTAAATCGGAGAAGAAATCTAAGAGTAAGTCAAATAATAAAACTAAAAAGAAATACGACAAGGAAATGACAACTCTCTTCATGAACAGGGGTAAGATTGATAATTTCACCAAGGATAAGATAATAAAGGCCCTAGCAAGAATGGCCAAAGTCCCAAAGGATAAAATAGGCCAAATCAGGATTCAAAAAACCTATAGTTTTATAGATATAGAAAAGCCTGAAGCCTTTAAGGCAATTAGGGCAATTGATAATAAGAAAATATCTAGCAAAAAAGTTAAAATAGAAGAATCAAATAAATAGTTAATTTAAAAATCGTTCCATAGCTTAGATGAAGTTTCCGACAGGTAGAG
This sequence comes from Anaerococcus prevotii DSM 20548, assembly GCF_000024105.1. Taxonomy (GTDB): domain Bacteria; phylum Bacillota; class Clostridia; order Tissierellales; family Peptoniphilaceae; genus Anaerococcus; species Anaerococcus prevotii. The sequence continues at coordinate 1,161,460 of NC_013171.1, forward strand.
GGCTCAGAAGCCCCCCAAAGAGTCAAATTCTAAGAATGGAACGATTTATTTATAAGATTAAATTCTTTTACTTATTTTCTTCTCTCTTAGCCTTATTTTCTTTGGCTTTTTCTAGGAAGTTTTCCTTGGCATAGGCTATAATATCATCTGATTCATACATGGCCTTGCCATCTATTACCATACAAGGAACTTGGACCTTGCCGCCTACTTCATATAATTTATCTTGATTTTCATATCCTGAAACAACATCTTCTATGTTATATGAAGGGAATTTTATTATATCATTTTTCTTAAAATAATTAAGAACCTTTAGGCAAAATGGACAATCTGGTTTGAAGAATAGTTCAAAATCCCATTCTCTTTTAATTTCTTTTCTCATAATAATCCTTTCTTCTATATAAACTCTATCCTTACATATCTACCCCAATAATACTTGTATAATCTTATAATTTTGGAGATGCCTTGTATGATGTATGAAGAAGATTATGTGCTTTCTCTGAACCAGGCTCTTTCAAGTATTCATCATAGAGGTCTTTAATATAAGGATTCTCATAAGATTTTCTAAGCTTTTTGGATTCATCCAATTTGTAGAGACCTTCTGATCTTTTTTTTAAGATAGAAATATCTCCATGATGATAAGGTTGACCTCCTCCACCGATACAACCTCCTGGACAAGCCATTACCTCGATAGCGTCTAGGGATATTTCTTTATTCTTTAATTTTTCTAGAAGTCTTCTCGTATTTCCCAAACCATTGGCAACCGCAATCTTAATTTCTCTTCCCTCTATATCAACTGTAGCGTATTTTATTCCTCTAAGACCTCTTAAATCATAAAACTCAACTTTTTCTAAGTCTTTTTCTGTAATTATATTATAGGCCGTACGTACTGTAGCTTCGATTACTCCACCACTCGTACCAAATATGTCACCAGCTCCTGTAGACTCTCCCATAGGGTTATCGAAATCACTATCTTCCAAAGAAGCAAAGTCAATTCCAACTTCCTTAATCATCTCTGCTAACTCCCTTGTCGTAATTACTGTATCAACATCAGAGTAGCCTTCATTTTCTAGCTCATCTCTTTTAGCTTCATATTTCTTAGAAATACAAGGCATAACAGATACTACAACTATATCTTCTGGATTAATTCCTTCTTTTTCAGCATAGTAGGACTTAGCAATTGCTCCAAACATCTCATGAGGGGACTTGCATGTGGAAGGTATATCGATCATG